>CAJLLX010000001.1 GCA_905207535.1 uncultured Muribaculaceae bacterium
GGACTTCCAGATCCGAGAACTTGGGGACAACACCTCTGCGGGGTACATTCCCAAACTCATTTACACGATTTCCGGCAAATTCTTTGAATATGTCGAGGATTTTTCCGAACTTTACGATGAAGTTGTGCATATGCGCGATATAGTCAATTATCGGTTTGCTCACCTCTAATTTACTAAATATCTGTGATATGCGCAACTTTTTCATTATAAATATTTTAAGAAATTAATTCAACCAACAGGTTTTGCATTTGAAAGAGTTATTACACCATACAAAATCATCAATAAACAGGTCAATAGCGTTCCTTCTGATACTGACCATCTTCAGTGGCCGGATGGAGGGGCGCTCTATAGCTGTGGATGTCACCGACCGCGATACCGGCGAGGCGGTGGAATTTGCCGCTGTAGCCGTGACACGCGGCGAGCGCAATGCAGGAGGTCTGACCGACATATCGGGCCGATATGCGTTTACGCTCCCTGCAGGAGGCGGAGCATGGCATCTCAGCGTCACAGCCGTGGGATATAAGCCCTATACCTCGGAGATGAAAGTAAGCAGCGGCGACTCGCTGCAGATAGTGAAAGTGGTGCTTGTGCCGGCATATACACAGATAGGTGAGGTGGTGGTCACCGCCCGCGAGGGACGCGGACTGGCGAGCGCTTCGCTTATCGACCGTCAGGCCATGGAGCATCTGCAGCCGTCGAGTTTCACGGACCTGATGGAGATGCTACCGGGGGCGGTGAGCAAAGATCCCGAGATGGGAAAGGCCAATTTGGCTTCGCTTCGTCAGGCCGGCAATGTGTCAGCCGATGACAATTTCGATACATCCTCGCTCGGCACCTCATTTGTGGTTGACGGTGTCCCCGTCAACACCAATGCACAGATGCAGGCCACAGCCGATGCCAGCCGTGCCGACCGTCTGACCACCGGAAAGGGTGTGGACATGCGCTCGATCTCCACCGACGATATAGAGAGCGTGGAGGTGGTGCGCGGCATCGCCTCGGCCGAATATGGCGAGGTGACCTCCGGCCTGGTGAATATCAAGCGCAAATCGGGCTCGTCGGGGCTGCATGCCCGCTTCAAGGCCGACATGCAGAGCCAGCTCTTCTTCGTGGGGAAAGGTATAAAGATGCCGGGCGACGACTGGACCATGAATGTCTCGGCCGACTATCTCGACAGCAAGGTGGATCCCCGCAATACCCGCGAGAACTTCAAGCGCGTCACCGGATCGGTGCGTTCGACCAAAAAGTGGGTCTACGACAATATTTTGACCACCTGGAACACATCGCTCAACTATACCGGCACCTTCGAGCGCGACCGCAATGACCCCGACCTCACCGTCAACGGCACTGTGGACTATTACACTTCCGACAACAACAGTATCTCGTGGGACAACACCCTTACGTTTGCCTCGCCTCTGGAGAAGTTTTTCAAATCGGCGGTAATCACTGCCGGACTCAGCTACAGCATGGAGAAGCTTCACCAGGAGAAGACCGTGGCCTCCTCGCGAGTGTATCCCCTGCCGGTAAGCATGACCCCGGGACCCAACAATGTGGGATTTCTGCCGATGAAATATGAGGCCCTGCTCGATGTGGACGGCAAACCGCTGACAGCCTTTGTGAAACTGGCTACACGCTTCCGCTACAACTTCCCGATGGCTGAGAATGTGATCAAGGCCGGCGCCGAATATTCCTACAGCAAGAACTTCGGCAACGGGCAGATCTACGATATCACACGGCCTATAGTGGCCGGAAACACCGACCGTCCGCGTCCCTTCAGGGATATCCCCGGCATGAATCAGCTCTCGGCCTATGTGGAGCACACCACCGAATTGCATGCCGGCAATCATCAGCTCGATCTGCAGCTCGGACTCCGCGAGACACAGCTTCTGGGGCTCGATAGCCGCTACTATCTCAGCAACCGCCCCTATCTTGATCCCCGCATCAACGTCAAGTGGACCCTTCCTCAGACTTTTGCCGGCGGCTGGCCGATAGGGTGGGAGATAGCTGGAGGCCTGGGGTGGCACACCAAGATGCCGGTGGCAGCTTATCTTTTCCCGGATCTGCGCTATACCGATTATGCTCAGCTCAACTACTACCACAACAACGAGGCTTACCGAGTGATGAACGTCTACACGTTTGTGGAGGATCTGACCAACTACGATCTGAAGGCCGCGCGCAACTTCAAGTGGGAGGTGCGAGCCGATGTCACCTACCGCAACAACCGACTTTCGGTGACCTACTTCCGCGAGGATATGAAGGACGCCTTCCGCATGGCGCCCGTCGTGCATCGCTATGCCTACCGCCGCTATGACGCCTCGGGATACGATCCCGACGCCACCGGCCGTGCGCCATCGGTCGACGAGCTCCCCTGGACCGAAGAGAAGCGTGTAGCCACTGTAAGCCACGCTGCCAACAGTTCGAGGGTGAAGAAAGAGGGTGTGGAGTTTACCTTCGCATCCTGCCGCATACCGGTGATCAGGACACGTGTGACAGTGAGCGGCGCATGGTTTCGCACTCAGCTGAGCAACAGCGAGGGACTGTGGTTTAAACCCAACTCAGTGGTTAACGGCAAAGAACTGACCTATGCAGGGTTTTACAACGACCTCGAGGGGAACGAATACAAGAGTTTCAATACCAATTTCACCTTCGATACCGATGTCCCCCGTCTCGGGCTGGTATTCTCGGTAGCGGTGCAGAATATGTGGTTCACTTCACGGCGGATGCTCCACAAGAGCGGAGTGCCCGACCTCTATATGGATGCCGATGGCAATGTGGCACCCTTCACGCCCGATATGGCTCAGGATCCCTATCTGGGACAGCTGATCAGGGAATATTCGTCGGCTGCATTCGACGAACTGCGGGTGCCGGTGGCCACCACCTTCAATATCAAGGCCACAAAAAAATTGTGGCACGACCGTGTAGGGATAGCGATCTATGTCAACCGCCTGCTTAGCATCACTCCCGATTACTACCGTTATGGGATGCTGCAGCGCCGCTACACATCGCCATATTTCGGCATGGAGCTGAACCTTACGCTCTAAAAGTCTGAGACTTAAATATTTGAAATAATAGCTAATTCCTAATTGAAGAAAAATGAAGCGCTTTAGATATCTCTGGATGATGTTACTCCCGATGCTCGCCGTGAGCTGTGTCGACGACGATGACGATGTAGCGGGAGCAGACGACATAACAGTGTCCTTCAATAATCAGTGGCCCGAAGGGGTAGCCGAAGAAGCGATAACCTCGGCCGAGATCACATTTCGTGAGCTTAACTCGGGTCAGACCGTCACTCTCAATCCTATCGGGAGCGACCTCGGTTCGCTTCCCCTCGGAGTATACGACTACGACGGTACGGTGAAATTGTCGTGCCCTGCAGGTGACGAGGCCGGAAGCACGATTGAGAAGACGCTGAGGGTCAGCGGAAGCTCGCTCACTGTGAGCAGTCCTGTGGCCATTCGTCTCGAATGGTTTTACTCCAACCCCGGCGGCACACTGGTGTTCTCGGAGATCTATGCCGCCGGGTCGCCAAACGCCACAGCAACGGGCGGACTGCGTGACTCTTATTTCCGTATCTACAACAATACCTCCGAGACAATTTATGCCGACGGGCTCGGCATTGTGGAGTCGACCTTTGTCAACTCGCGCACCAATGCATTCGAGATACTGACCCCGGCCAACGACCGCCAGGTGAACTTCACTGTCGGTACCGTGTGGGTGATTCCCGGCTCGGGAACGGATGTGCCCATCCTTCCCGGTCAGTCGATCAAGATTGCCGACCAGGCCATTGACTGGGGCGCACAGGTGGCCGGAGCACTCGACCACACCGACGCCGACTTCGAGTGGTACGACGACAATGCTATGGATACCGACAACCCTTCGGTGCCGAATCTTGAGAAGTGGTATTGCTACTCGAATACCATTTGGATCATGTCGAACCAGTGCAACCGCTCGTATGCCCTGGTCCGTTTCCCTGAAGGGACTTCCGCCGAGAGCTATCTTGCCGACTGGCACGGGGCGTTCGATTATATCTCGATTATCGGCACTCAGATGACCAACAACAACGCCTACCTGATACCCAATAGTTGGATAGTGGACGGAGTGAATCTCGGCAACTCAGAGAGCTATGTCTACGGCGCCCTCGGCAACAGCGTGGACATCAGTTTTGCAAGCATTTCGGACATCGACAAGGATGCCAACCGCTTCGGGCGTGTTTTCCGCCGCAAGACGGCTACTGTGGATGCCGACGGAGTGGCATTGCTTCAGGATACCAACGACTCGGCGGCCGACTTCGAGCGTGTGAACGTGCGCTGAGACGGGATTCCGGTAAATTGAATCCCGATAAAAATGAAAAATCGGGATAACAGACAGAAGAAAACATGAAATACCGCGGAAAGATATTGATAGCGCTGGGGATGTGGCTTTCGGTCACGGCGCCGGCAGGGGCAGAGGAGACGGCTGACAGCACGTCGGCTGCGTCCTCGCGTCTTTTGTCGCGCGTCATGGCATGGGAGAGCAGCGCCGGCCAACTCCGCATGGCTGTGGCCCGGGAGAGCGCCGGAGCGATGTTCTACGCAAGTCCGTTTTCGCTCTCTTCGGCTGAGGTGAAGTGGGACTATCTCCATCGCGACGAAGCGCTGATCACAGAAGAGGGGAGAGGCCACTCCTACGGCTCGGCCGAGGCGCAGTCGTATATGCGTCTGAGCCGCAACACCGTGGTGTGGGGCGACGCCTCATTCCGCACCGGGATGAAGCGGGATGTGCGGCGCAACAATGCGGCCGACTTCGATCTGATCGGACCGTATGTGTTCGCTGATTCGGTGGGAGGCAACCTCACCGAGCAGCGCTACCGCTTCAGCGGCGGCTACTCCGGCGCATCAAAAGGGTGGACATGGGGCGCATATGCTTCATACACAGCCTGTATCGATTACCGCAATCGTGATCCGCGCGACAAGATAGTGGTGTCGGATCTAAAAGTGAATCTCGGCGGGTCTCATCTTATCGGCCGGGGCTATGCCGTGTCATTAGGTGGGGCACTGAGGGTTTACAACCAGGAGAGCGACATCGATTTTTATAATCCCAACAATCTCATCCGGCTTTACGCCATGACCGGCCTCGGAGGGTTCTATCCGCGCTTTAGCGGCAACGGTTCCGGCACTACGGCTTACAGCGGCCTCGGGGTGGGAGGGAGTTTGACGCTCATCCCGATGACAGAGAAGCGGGTGGAGGTATTCGCATCGGCAAGATTCATGTTTCAGCCTGTGAAACAGACACTGCGCGACTTCAACAACCTGGAGCTGACCCGCTCGGACAACTATCAGGTGAGTCTGCAGGCCGGAGTGGCGCTGCATGCCGGCGAGTCGGTGGCTGTCACACCTCAGATCGAGGGAAATTTCCGCCGGCAGCTCGGGTATGAGAACATCTTCGGCAGTTCGGTGGGCAACAGCTACGAAAAGATAGGGACACGTCGCAATTACCGCCACGACCACGTGGGGGGAGCCCTCAGCGTGCCGGTAGAAGTGCGATGCAGCCGGGCAGTAAGGGTGGATGTGACCCCTGCGATTGACATGTATTACAGCCACGAAGATACCCGACGCCCCCGCAGGGTGCTCGAGGCCACTCGCCTGACCCCCTCGCTGAAAGCCGCGGCCCACTGGCAGAGCGCCGCAAAGTTGCTGTGGTCGGTAGAAGCCATCGGCAGCCGCACCTTCAGCCGCGCTAACCGCATGTCGCTGCCTGGACTGGACCCGACGACATCGGTTGGAGCCACTGTGCTGCATAATTTTGATATGCTCACCTCCGATGCGACTTCGGTCGGCGGAGAGCTGCGCGGACTGTGGACCTTCTCGTCGTCGATGGCTCTGAATGTGGCTCTTAGCGGCTGTCATTACACCTACAAAGGGCATGGCGGTGCCTCGCAGGCCTCCGTGTCGGCATCGCTGATATTCTGAAAATTATACATTTCTCATGCAGCGATAAGGCAAATTAAATGAAAATAGCTATTTTTGCACCATAAGAACAACTGAAAACAATGGCTGAAAAAGAGAACCAGCCGGTAATATCCGTTAAGAATCTTACCCAGCGTTACGGCAAAGGGCGCGTGATCTACGAGAATCTCTCGTTTGAGGTGCCTCGCGGCCGTATACTCGGACTTTTGGGTAAAAATGGCACCGGCAAGACCACCACAATCAATATCCTCATGGGATTTCTGCGCCCGAAGTCGGGTGAATGCAGGATTTTCGGAGAGGATATCACCAAAATGAGCCCGGAGACCCGTAGCCGCATAGCACTGCTGCTCGAAGGGCATGTGCAGTATTCGTTCATGACCATCGGCGAGATAGAGCGATTCTACTCGCGCTTCTATCCGCGCTGGAATGCCGACGCCTACTACGGGCTGATGAAGAAACTGAAAGTGTCGCCCGGTCAGAAGATCTCGTCGATGAGCAACGGTCAGCGCTCACAGGTGGCGTTGGGTCTGATACTCGCACAGAATGCCGACCTGCTGGTGCTCGACGATTTTTCGCTCGGACTTGACCCCGGCTATCGCCGTCTGTTTATAGAATATCTCCGCGACTTCGTGAAGAGCGAGGGAAAAACCGTGTTCATGACCTCGCATATCATCCAGGACCTCGAGCGTCTGGTCGACGACTGCATCATCATGGACTATGGGAAGATACTGACCCAGATGCCTGTGGATGAGCTGATGTCGACTCTGCGCCGCTACACCTACAGCGGCGGCAAACTGCCCGAAGGGGAAGGAATCTACAGTCCGTGGCACACAGGCGACGGCAACGAGTTTTATTCATTCAAGAAAGACGACGAGGTGCGCTCTCTGCTGAAAGCTCAGGGCATAGAGGCAAATGACCTCGTCTCGGAGGCCCCGGCATCGCTTGAGGATGCATTTATCGGACTTACCGGACGCTATTGATCAACGTAAAAGAGAGCGGGACGTCGGCTTGCAAGAGCGTATGATGCCCCGCAATGAGAAAACAGTGTAGCTAAAACAATGACAAAAGCGATATTTTACAAAGAGTGGCTCAAGACACGCCGCACCTTCTGGGTGTGTCTGCTGCTGGCGGCAATTCTTGCCGTTTACGCCATAATGTGTGTGAGGCGAGTGAGCGCATCGCACGGAGTGGAGCATATATGGCTAATAATGCTGATGAAAGATCAGATATTTATCGATGCTATCAAATTTTTCCCGCCGCTGGCGGCTCTGGCGATAGGATTCGCACAGATGAACCCCGAGATGCAGCTGAAACGCCTGAAACTGACCTTGCATCTGCCTTACCCGCAGGGCAAACTGGTGACAGCCATGGTGAGCACCGGCTTGCTGGAGTGCCTTGCCATCTACCTGCTTCAGGCAGTGGCAATAGCTGTGTACTACGGCACTGTGGTCACCTCCGAGATGACCATGCACGTGATGCTTACCACCATCCCATGGTATCTTGCCGGACTTAACACATATCTCTTCACCGCAGCCGTATGCCTCGAGGGGCGCTGGCGCCGCCGCGTGGCCATCGGCCTGACAGGTGTAGGAGTGGTATGCGTCTTTTATATGCAGTCGATGCCTCAGGCCTACAACGGGATGCTTTTTGGCACCACGCTGTTCACCCTGCTTCTTATGCTGCTGAGTGTCAATTCTGTAAATCGCTTCAAGGAGGGGCTTATTGACTAAAATCATATGAAACGTTTACCCCGTATACTGATGTTTTTAGTGGCAGTGGCCGTGCTGAGCTGGTTCCTGCCATGGCTTTACGCTCTTTGTTTTCCCGCACCCTCGGGTGAGCCATTCTGCTCGTTTTCTCCCGTCAGCGGTAAATGGATTGTGACCGAGTCGCGTCCGGGGAGCGCTCCGGTGATTACCGAGCTCGACAGTGCCGATGCGCAGGGCCGGATACTCGGCGGCACAGTGCTGACCCGCGATCAGCGCGACTCGCTCGTGCCCCAGCTCTTCTATAAAGAGCTGCTCGCGCATGACCGTCTGCCCGACACCATAGCCTCGCAGGAGGTGAGCGCGCATATCCTGCGCACACATGAGCTGATGCTCAACGCATCGCCTCGCGACTATCTGAAACGCAACGCCGGAGTGTGGATGATGATGGAGTCGATGCCCGAGCGCGTGGATCTGAGCGATCCCACTGAGGTGTTCCGCTTCAAATCCGACAGCACCATGGAGTTTGTGGATATGGCCACCAATACGGTCAACGAAGGGCGCACACGACGGTTCACCGAGCTGATGCGTGCTCGCGGATTTGCTTTCCCCGCTACCGACCTTTCGGCCAATGTGACATCGCGCAAAGCCTACGACGAGGGTTACCTGATGGTTGACAGCCGTGGTCAGCTCTTCCAGGTGAAGCAGCGCGCCGGCCGCCCGTTTGTAGAGAGGATAGCTATGCCCGAAGGGCGGCGTGCACTCAAGGCATTCATCACCGAGGAACCCGACCGCTCGGTGCTGGGATTCGTAGCGGATACCGACGGCGGCTTCTGGCTGATCGACCGGAGTGCCGGCCGCCCCGCGCTTGTAGAGCTTCCTGTGGATATCAGCGTAGATCCGGCCAAACAGACTATCCTTTGCATGGGCTCGGTGTTCGGTCTGACATTCCGCTTCAGCGAGAGCGGCCCCAACGGCATGTCGCACTGGCGCTTTGTGAGCCGCACACCCGGCAAAGAGCGCAATCTGCAGCTGCTCGGGAGATATGACTATCAGAAACCGCGCACCGCAGCCTGGCGCGTGGCCGACTATATCTTCCCCTACACCCTGACCTTCACCTCCACAAGCGATTCGCTCGCTTATCCGCGACTGGGCCGCTGGAGCCTGCTTGCACTGCCTCTGAATGTGGTGCTGGCGCTTGTGGTGCTGCTGTTTGTGCCCGGAGCCGAGGGCAAACGCCGCTGGTGCGCCGGCATACTTACGCTGGTATGCGGCGTATACGCCTTCATCCCTTCGCTTGTGTTTCGTGACTGAAAATTACAATCAATATAACATTTAAAATTAATAGCAATGAAAAAGAATCTTTTTTTTACAGTACTGGCAGCTATCGGCATGATGATTGCCACATCGTGCGGCAACAAAGCCGCCAACAACGCTGAGACCGAAGAGGTAGCAGCAATCAGTGTAGACTCGATCGTAGCCAACCCCGAGGCATACCTCGACGATACCATCACCATCGAGGGTATCGTAAGCCATCTCTGCAAGCATGGCGGCAAGAAAGCCTTCGTACTCGGCTCAGCCGACAGCGTGATGATCCGCTGCGATGCTACTCCCGAAATGGGCGGCGCATTCCCCCAGGATTGCATCCATCACCCCATCAAGGTGACCGGCGTGCTTACTGAGAGCCGTATGACCGAGGAAGATATAGCTCAGATCGAGGCACAGCATGCCGAGCAGGTGAAGATGGTGGCCGAGCAGGCCGGTGCCGAGCAGGCCGAGGCCGTTGACAAAGCTTCCACCGGCTGCGAGACAGAGCGCAAAGCACAGGGACAGGGCGACATCGACAGCTTCCAGGCTCAGATGGCCGACTACCGTGCACGCATCGCAGCACGCGCCGAGAAAGAGGGCAAACCCTACCTTTCGTCGTACTACATCGTAGCCACCTCCTACGAGATCCTCCCCGAATAATTGGCCATTAGCACAAACAATTAGCTTAGCATAAAATAATCGCCGCGACGGCGCTCACCTCCCTCGAAGGTAGCACAGTCGCGGCGATTGTCGTGCAGCAACTCTTTCAATCAATCTTCAATGTGATCAGCTTTGGTTAGCAACGACCTGCTGGAAAATGTCGGTTTTACAATTATATGACTGTCAATAGACATTTTAGACCTGTTTTGTGGCAAAAATCTCGGGATTCTTTCTTAATTTTGCAAATAAGCAAACAGTCGAATCAATAATCAGATGGCAACGAAATATACCCCAGTTAAGCGCAAAACTTCAGGCAACGGCGGCGCAGGCAAATATAATCCGAATCATAAGCCGGAAAAAATGTCGCTTGAGGAGTGGCAGAGGGCTTTGCGTATCCAGGTTGCAAAAAAAGAAAACCTCCGCGTTTCCGCTATGGATAATGTGAAAGAGGGCTACTTCAGAGTCATAAATCCAAAGAGCGGAAGAAGTTATTCGGTAGTGTACCGCGGCAATTTCAGT
Organism: uncultured Muribaculaceae bacterium; assembly: GCA_905207535.1. GTDB lineage: Bacteria > Bacteroidota > Bacteroidia > Bacteroidales > Muribaculaceae > UBA7173. The sequence goes on from CAJLLX010000001.1 coordinate 10,136, forward strand.
TCGTGGAACTATTGTTCTTGTCCCGATTTCCGCACAAATCGGTTGGGTACTTGCAAGCATATCGAGGCTGTGGCGTTGGCCGACAATGGGAAATATGCAAGGAAAACATATTGTTTGCCTTTCCGCTCCACAGTATATCTTGATTATAAGGGTGAAAGAGCCGTTCGTCTGCGGGCCGGCGGTGAGAATGAGTTGCAGATCAGGAAAATAGCATCGGGATATTTCGACAGCCGGATGCGGCTGAGAGATGACAAATATGATGATTTCGAAGATTTTCTCAATCAGGCGAAAACGATTGACCCGGCTATAAAATGCATGGACGATGCCATGGCATTCATCCTCGAGAGAAGGGAACGCACCCAACGTAATAGGATTGCAGATTCTCATCCACGCATGTGTGATGGTTTGCTTAAAGTGAACCTCTATCCATATCAGCAAAAAGGAGTGGAGTTTGCCTTCCGCTCAGGGCGTACACTCATTGCTGATGACATGGGACTTGGCAAAACCATACAGGCCATCGGCACTGCGGTGTTGCTGAAAAAATATGGCTTTGTCGACGACGTGTGGATCGTTTGCCCTACCTCGCTAAAATATCAGTGGAAAAGCGAGATAGAAAAATTTTGCAATGAAAGTGTGGAGGTTATCGAGGGAAATCTTTTCAAAAGAAACCAAGACCTCTGTGCCGAAAGCAGTTTCTTTAAAATAATCTCTTATCATTCTATTTCCAACAATATCAAACATGGCCTCAGAAGGATGCCTTCGCTTGTAATCTATGATGAGGTGCAACGTCTAAAAAACTGGGATACCAAAATGGCAAAAGCCATGAGAGACCTGTCGAGCGACTATGTCATCGCATTGTCGGGCACGCCGCTGGAGAACCGTCTTTCGGAACTTTACTCGGTAATGCAACTGGTAGATCAGTATACGCTTGGCCCTTACTGGCGGTTTGTTGATGAAACAACGGATACTGATGCCACAGGCAGAGTGATAGGTTATCGCAACCTTCATAAAGTGAAGGAGATGATGAAACCTGTGCTGGTAAGGCGTCTCAAAAAAGAAGTGCACCTGCAGATGCCTTCACGCACTGACAAAAACCTTTTTGTGCCGGTCACGAAAGAGCAACAGGCCCTGCACGATGATTGCAGCTGGCAGGTGGGAATTCTGCTGTCGCGCTGGAAGAAACTGGGATTTCTCCCTGAGAAAGACCGCCGAAGACTGCTGATGTTGCTCTCCATGATGCGCATGGCTGCCGACAGCACTTTTATTCTTGACCAGAAGACGCGCCACGACACAAAAATAGAGGAAGCTTGTCAAATCGTCTCGGACATAATTGAATCGGGCGACGAGAAGGTGGTGTTCTTCAGCCAGTGGGAGCGCATGCAGCGTATCATGGCGCAGGATCTTGCGCAGCACGGCATTGAATCAAAAGTGCTTAACGGAAGTGTGCCTTCAGAAAAACGTGGCAAACTAATCCGAGAGTTTATGACTGACCCCGACTGTCGAGTGTTCCTCTCGACCGACGCCGGCAGCACAGGTCTAAATCTTCAGGCCGCATCTATAATAATCAATCTTGATCTGCCATGGAATCCCGCCGTGCTCGAGCAACGTATTGCCCGCGTCTACCGGCTCGGACAGCAACGTAGCGTATCAGTCATCAACATGGTTTCTAAGAACACCATTGAAGAACGAATGCTCGATACGCTCGCTTTCAAATCCGGATTATTTGAGGGGGTGTTTGACGGTGGCGAAGATTCTATAGTGCTTAACGGAAAGAAATTTGACCAGTTTGCCGAGCTGATTGCCGATGTCCAAGAGCAGGCCGATGAAGAGCCGGCGCCGGCTATTGATGATAATGAGGCGCCATCTGCAACGGATGCGATGTCTCAGGCCGAAGAGGAAGAATATGAGGAAATCTCAGATCAAGACGATTACATCGAAAGAGATGTAGCTTCTGATACTGCTGATGATAAAAAACAGTCGGCTGATGAATCACCTGCCGGAGAGTCATCAGCCGAAACGCCCTCAGCCGAAGAGCACATTCAGCACACAGCTCATTCGTCGGCAGAGGCAACACAGGATTCTACCGCGTTGCTCTCGAAGGGGATGGAATTTCTCGGAGGCTTAGCAAAAGTTCTGGCTTCATCCGAATCGAGAAAGAAATTTGTAGACGACATTGTGAAAGAAGACCCTCACACCGGACAAAAATCGATCTCGATACCGGTCGGCAGCAAAGAGACCGTAGAAAACGTCCTTGGTATGATAGTCAACCTTTTCAGCAGTCTGAAATAGCCCCATACGAAGGCGCCCTCGACAAATTATTCAAATTTTAGTAGGTCAGATTCAGGGCATTCTAAGATTGTAGTTATGACGTCTTTTACTGCGTAGATAGAGATGTCGCGCTCGCACGGGAAGAAGGCGGCGTGAGGATATACGGTGTTGAAACGTTCGTAGTCTTTCTCATGGTCACGGTCTTAAGTACATGACAAAAATTTGAACACATCGAATTTCGGCTTGTAGAGCGGTCTTAGAAGAACGTTTGCGATTTCTTCCAGACCATACTTGATTAGTGATTTGGCTCTCTTGCCGTGTTTCAATATTCTGATAGCTTTTACATTGATATCCTTATGTTCACCAACAAGATACGCCCACGCCAATGCAATACAGACCATCGCCGTAAGACGAGCGATGCGGTCGATGTCGCGCAGGTGGGTGTCCTCGATGTTGAAGCCGGAGGATTTCATAGCTCTGAGGCATGTCTCAATCTGCCATCGTTGTTTGTAAGTAGCAACGGCCTCTTCGGGGCGGTTATAACAAATCAGAATTTGCAGTTCAGGCACGCCATCGGAGTTTTTCAGCAAGGCTCCGGAAATATAGACATATTCCCCTTTGAGGAGAAACAGCTTGTCGTAGACACGTTCCTGGCCGAGCTTAAGACCGTGAAACAGATGCCACGCCCTGACATCCTGGCAGGATTTGGGATTGCGCAACCAAAAATTCTGTTTAATCCGCAGATAGTATCGGATGCGTCTGTTGTTGAGATATTCGACCCATTCCTTGCCGACAAACTCGCGGTCGGCAACAAGAGAGTCGATACACTCGGCTCCGAACAACCGTATAAATCTATCAATCAGCCGCGTCCGTTCTTTCCAATTGGAATTGCCGCGTTTGTCGAGCATGGTAAAGAGCAGAGGAAAGGCAACACCCTTGTAAGTGACACCAAGCATAAGGATATTGATGTTGACCTCACCGAATTTCCAGTTGGTGCGGTCAAGGCTCAGGACCAGTCCTGTCTTGACGGGCAGAAGAGCAAATATCACTTTGGCGATAATGTCAAGGTTGAGGGCATATCCGGCAAGGAACCTTTGCAGACGGCGCAGGTTGGAATCACGCTCCACACACGTAGGCATTGCAGATGCTATCTTGTGGAGACTGACTGTCTGCACAACGCAAAGTGCCTGAAGAACAAACGCAAGCAATTTTATGCGGGCAAGATTCATTACCGAGCCAAGATGCTCTTGCATAATCGGGACGATTTGATTAACTTTGCCATTGTCCCTGAGAGTTGTCGTAACTTTCATGGAAAAAGCGGTCAAACTTTTCTTTAAAGTTACTAATTTTCAGGGACTTTTACAAGTAATAACTAATTAAAAATCAATCGTATAACTGACAAAAATTAATTTTTGTCATCTACTAAAATCCTGAAGGCAGTCTCCCGACAAGGCGCCGGCAGGGTAGCCAAGTTATCCATCCGCAAGTAATTACACCATCAATCCTTATACAATCCAGCCGGGCTCCACGAGTCCGGCTGGATTTATTTCAGGCTCGGCTGCAAAGCCGTGTTTCCTCTCAGTTTCGAGGTCTTGGACCGGGGATTATGACTATTTGCGGGGATGGCGGAAGGTGACGAGGCTGTTGTATAGGTAGTTGGCGATGGTGTAGATGCCCATGGCGAAGATGGTGACGATGCCGTAGCCCGAGAGGGTGAAGGTGGCGCCGGACCAGGGGAGCCGGATGTGCCAGAGGATGTCGCCCACGGGAGGCCATGAGGTCAGCGACCACACGATGAAGAGCTGGAGGAGATAGCAGGCGGCGAAGCCGACGAGGAAGCGGAGGGCTTCATGGGTGGTGTGCCCTTTGGAGCGGAAGACCCAGAGACGGTTCCAGAGAAATGAATTGATGAGTCCTGCCACATATCCGGCGGCGTTGGAGAGGTAGGGGTTGACGCCGAGGAGCGATTTGAGCACAAAGATGGTGAGGAGTGTCACTCCGGTGTTCATTCCTCCTACGAGGATGTAGCGGCCGAACTGGGCTGTGGTGGCTTTGGCGCTTTGTGTCGTTGTCATGGCAGGATGATGTGGATGCAAGGTTAACAGAAAAAGGATCAAAGGTCAATCAACGGGCGGAGTGGTGATCGTCGTGATGATGCTGCGGGTGGGAGTCGTGATGGAAGTCGTCGGTTGTCTCCGGATCGTAGGTGAGGACGGGGAGCGACCAGTCCCATTTCAGAGCGCACATGCGGAGCACGATGATAGTGACGGCGCAGAGAGCCTGTGCGGCGATGTCTGAGCCTCCTACGGCGCCTACGCCCCAGTAGGCCATACCTCCTGCAAGACAAGCTGTGGCGTAAATATCCTTGCGGAAGAAGAGCGGCTCCTGATTGATGAGGATATCGCGCAGCACTCCGCCGAATGAGCCTGTGATGCTGCCCATCACGATGGCCACCCACATGGGGTAGTCTACAGCGAGGGTTTTCTGTATACCTATCACCACAAAGAGTGCCAGGCCGAGGGTGTCGAACACGAAGAGCATGCGGTTGTTGCTCACCAGCAGTTTGCGGAAGAGGATCACCACGAGGAGCGCGGCGGCGGTGACTCCGAGATAGATCCAGCTGTTCATCCAGAACACCGGGATGTCGAGGAGGATGTCGCGCAGCGATCCTCCTCCGATAGCCGTTACAAGGCCAACAGTATAGGCTCCGAACCAGTCGAAGCGATGGAAAGCGGCAAGGCGGATGCCGCTGATGGCAAAGGCGAATGTGCCGATGACTTCTATGATGAAAAGAAAAATATTGTCCACGCTTGCAGAGGGGATTAATGCGGAGTGCCGTAGGATTATACCGGAGGGAGGGCCGGGTGCGCTATTTCGGAGTGTTTTTGGTGTAAAACCGGCAGACGGATGTGAGAGCGCAGTTGAGGCAGTCGGGGCGCCGGGCCTTGCATACATATCGCCCGTGGAGTATCAGCCAGTGGTGAGCCTTGGGGATGATATCCTCGGGGAGGTATCGCACGAGCGTAGTCTCGGTCTGCAGCGGTGTTTTCGATCCCGTGGTGAGTCCGATACGCTCGGAGACACGAAATACATGAGTGTCTACGGCCATAGCGGCGCGATTCCATACCACAGCGAGCATCACGTTGGCTGTCTTGCGCCCGACGCCGGGGATGCGCATCAGATCGTCGATATTGTCGGGAATTTCACCTCCGAACTCCTCGACGATGACGCGCGCTGCGCCCAGAAGCGAACGGGTTTTGTTGTTGGGATACGACACCGACTTGATGTAGGGGAACACCTCCTCGGGAGTGGCTTCGGCAAGCTGCTGCGGGGTGGGATATGCCTCAAAAAGGGGAGGAGTGACCATGTTGACGCGCTTGTCGGTGCACTGAGCCGAGAGGATCACCGCCAGAAGCAGATGGAAAGGGGTGTCGTAGTGGAGCTCGGTTTCCGGCGACGGCATAGTCTCCTCGAAAATCTGAAGCACTCGCGAATATCGCTCTTTGATAGTCATAAATGAAGCATTTTAGGATTGTCGGTCATCGGCTATGAGAGCATAGCCCGCACCAGATATGCCGCGATAAAACATATGAAGATTCCCCCGAGCACCGAAGCCGTCACATAGAGTGCAGCAGCGGCTGCGTGGCCCCCCTCGGCTAGCTGCATGGTGTCGAGCGCAAACGCCGAGAAGGTGGTGTAGCCTCCGAGCAGCCCGGCGATGAGAAAGCGCTGCACCCATTGCGGAGCGCCGAAATGGGTGAGCAGTGCCCACACCACACCAATGAGAAAACACCCGGTGAGATTCACACCGAGTGTATGTATGTGTTTGGCGAATGGCGCCAGGGCGCAATTCTGGATGAGGAAACGGCTTACCGCTCCGATAGCGCCCCCGAGGGCCACAGCCGCTATTTCGGACAACGGTGGCATGCGTCAGATGATGCGGGTAGGGTCAATCAGTGAGCGTGAGCGAACTCGGAGAGGAAACGGCGGTCGTTCTCGGAGAAGAGGCGCAGGTCGTTGACGCGATATTTGAGGTTGGCGATGCGCTCTACACCCATGCCGAAAGCATAACCGGTGTAAACCTTTGAGTCTATGCCGCAGGCTTCGAGCACATTGGGGTCGACCATGCCGCAGCCGAGGATCTCGACCCATCCGGTGCCTTTGCAGAAGGCACAACCCTTGCCGCCGCAGATGTTGCAGCTGATATCCATTTCGGCCGAAGGCTCGGTGAAAGGGAAGTAGCTGGGGCGGAGGCGGATCTTGGTCTCGGGACCGAACATCTCGCTGGCAAAATAGAGCAGTGCCTGCTTGAGGTCGGCGAAAGATACGTTTTTGTCGACATACAGGCCTTCTACCTGATGGAAGAAGCAGTGGGCTCGTGCCGAGATGGCCTCGTTGCGGTACACGCGGCCAGGGCAGAGGATGCGAATCGGGGGCTTGGAGCGCTCCATGACGCGCGACTGCACGGACGAGGTGTGAGTGCGGAGGAGCACATCGGGGTTGCGCGTGATGAAGAATGTATCCTGCATGTCGCGTGCCGGATGGTCGGCGGCGAAATTGAGCGACGAGAATACATGCCAGTCGTCCTCGATTTCGGGGCCCTGCTCAACGGTGAAACCGAGGCGGCTGAAGATGGAAACGATCTCTTCGCGCACCAGCGAAAGCGGGTGACGGGTGCCGAGGCGCATGGGAGCTGCCGTGCGGGTGAGGTCGAGGTCGTCGGTGACGTCGTCGGCGAGCTCTACAGCCGTTTTCAGTTCGTTGATCTTGTCGGTAGCGGCCGTTTTCAGTTCGTTGATGGCCATGCCGATCTCTTTTTTGCGGTCGGCGGGGACATTGCGGAAATCGGCCATGAGGGCGCTGATTTCGCCTTTTTTGCTGAGGTATTTAAGGCGCAGAGCCTCAACTTCTTCGGCATTGATAGCAGTAAGTGCCTCTACTTCGGCTCTGAGGGCATTTATCTTGTCTAACATATCTTCAATACACGATTGGGATTTATTTGTGCAAAATTACAAAATAGTTTTTACTTACCCAAAGAGAAGATGATAGGAATTGGAAACTTTGGAAATGAGGTGGTTATACAACAAATTTAATGCATATTTAAAATGGTGTGCAAAATTGTCGCCCAACATATTGGTAATTTTGCAGTGTAAGACAACAGAGCCACCTTCAAAACCTGTACAAGATATGATCTCTCTTAACTCCTGCAGCAACAACAACACGTACGGTGCATCAGCCATGTACGGCACGTTCAACTCATACAACCCTATCCCGACATCGGCCACCGGCCGCAATGGGAGGTGGGGAAATTCAACCCAATCCGAACAACAGTTTATTATCGAACCCTCCGATGTGGTGTTTGTGATCGCACGGCAGTTCCACACTATCCTGCTTGAGAAGCAACTGAGCGGACTGAGCAGCCTTAGCGAACTGGTAGCCGTGGTGGGCAGCTACATCGGGGAGGTCGCGGGGCTTGTGACACTGCAAATACGCAACCGCGACCGCGGATGCTCCATGCGCAAGGCGGTGAGATTTCGTCCGTCGATGCCGATGATGGGCATTGCATAGGAGTCAGTCTTTTCCGAACATTTTATCCGCCTGAGAGAGCGGATCTGTCTATTATCTGAAGCGAGCGAGCGCCGCGATTCCGATGTGATATCGGGATGCGGCGCTCACGTATTTTAATGAAATGGGGGAGTGTGGCGGGTTATTTGCCGTCGATCTGGCGGAGGAGAGTCTCCACGGCAGTGCGGAGCTGTGTATCTTCGCCGGTGACGATGGTAGCGGGATCGTTGGCCACTTTCACATCAGGCTCGAGCTGTGTATTCTCGAGATAATTGCCCTCGGCAGTGCGGTAGCCGATGACCGGGATGCCGAATACCAGCGAGGGATCCTGCATGGTGACCCAGTTGACCGAGGTCATGGTGCCCGGCACGGGCATGCCCACAACTTTGCCGATCTTCTGATGCTGATATACCCAGGGTGTGCCGTGGGCATTGCTGTAGCAAGGTTCGGCCACGAGCATGATTGAGGGCTTGTTCCATCGGCGCGAGGGCATGTCGCAGACATCCTTGCCGCGGATGACCTGTGTGAGGTATTTTTCACCCGAGAAGAGCACTTCGATATCCTCGTGCATGCGGCCGCCGCCGTTCCAGCGGATGTCGATCACCACGCCTTCGCAGTTGTTGTATTTACCCAGGAGGGCGTCGTACATCGGTCGATAGGAAGCATCGTCCATCGAGGGGATGTGCACATAGCCGAGGCGGCCGTTTGACCAGCGCTTGACATCCTCCTCGCGCTGGCGCACCCAGCGGTCGTAGAGGAGCGAATTGACAGAGGATGTCGGGAGCACTATCTCCTCCTTCTTTTCGCCGGCAGCAGTGGTGAAGGACACGAGCGTCTTCTTGCCTGCGAGATTGTTGAGGAGCTTGTCTACGGTGTTTTCCGAGTCGATCTCCTTGCCGTTGATGGCGGTGATTACAGCGCCCTTGGCGATAGCCGAGGTGGAGCGGTCGAATGGACCGTTGACAATCACTTCGTCGACTTTGAGGCCGGGACCGGTGTAAGCTACGTCGTAGAGAAGGCCGAGATTGGCTGTGTGGTCGGTGCCATAGCCGCGATAGTAGCGGCCACCGGTGTGGGAGACATTCAGTTCGCCGAGCAGCTCGCTGAGGAGTTCGGCAAAGTCGTGGTTATTGTTGATATGCGGCAGGAAGCGGCGGTAGGCGGCCGTCATAGCGGGCCAGTCGACTCCATGCAGATTCTTATTGTAGAAACGGGCAGCCTCTTCGACGGTGACATAGTCGAACATGGCCTGACGCTCGGCGTCGAGATCCACCTCCTGGTTGGCTGAGGCGGTGATGGAGGTGAGTTTGTCGCTCTTGGGGTCGAGTTTCTGCATGCGCTGGCCGAAGACAAACATTTCATTGCCATCTTTGCTTGCCTGCAGCCCTACGCGCGAGTGGGAATTGATCTTCGATACCAGACGCGGCTCACGCTTGCGCAGCGACATCTTCCAGAGGTCGTAGCCATCTTCGAAGGCGCACATGTAGTAGAGATTTTCGCCGTCGGATGTGACGATAGCGTCGCTGAGGTTGGAGGAGTAGGGGGTGAGGCGCACGATGCGGCTGGCGATGTCGTCGAGCTCGACCGTGATGGGCTTCACGCCCTCATCTTTCTTGGCATCGTCGCCATCCTTGCTCTCAGAGTCAGCATCGGACGATTTCTTGCCCCTTTTATCCTTCTTATCCTTTTTATCCTTCTTGTCGGCATCGGATTTCTTCTCCTTATCGTCTTTTTTAGCCTCATCTTTTTTCTTTTTCTCGGCATCTTTGAGCAGAGCGTAGTCCTCCTCGGAGAGGCGGAATTTGTCGCGGGCCTCACGGTTGAGGAATACGATCATGATGTCGTCCTGCGAGCCCCACGATGCCTGTGCGCGCATGCCGTAGCGCTCGGTAAAGAAGATGATGGCGTTGCCGTCGAGCACAAAGCGCGGATTGCTGCAGAAGTATCCCGAATTGGTGATGTTGGTGATTTCGCCGGTCTCTACATTTACCAGAGCGATATCGGCATAGGGATCGCGCATCTCGGGCACCAGTTCGATAGCCAGCCAGCGGCTGTCGGGCGACCATACGGCCACCATGCCGTCGTCCTGACCGGGGTAAGTTTCACCTTTGGTGAGCTCGCGCGATTTTTTAGAGTCGAGATCCATCACCATGAGATGGTTGCGGTCCTTGACGTAAGCCATCTTTTTGCCATCGGGCGATACCACCGGGCGCGAATATTCGGTGGTGGGGTCGGTGACTGCGGATTTTTTTGCGACGTTGAACATTGGTTCTTCCTTAATGGCCGTAGCGTTGGGGAAATTGGGGTCGTCGTCGCGGCTCATTGTGGCGCGATAGATATTTTTGTGACCCGAACGCTCGGAGGTGTAGTAGAGCGTGCGGTTGTCGGCTCCCCATGTGATATTGCCCTCGGCAGCCGGAGTGCGGGTGACCTGCACGGTGGTGGGATATTCCACCGAAGTGACGAAGATGTCGCCGCGGCTGACGAAAGCCACAGACTTGCCGTCGGGCGATGCTACCGGTTCTCCGGTGTTGACATTCATGCGGCCTATGCGAGGCTCGTCGTCGGTGACTACCTCCACACTGATCTTTTTGGGCTTATCCTTGGGTGAAGCCATGGTGTAGATCTCGCCGTCGTATGTGAAAGCCATCCGGCCATTGTTGGCGGCGGAGAGGAAGCGCACGGGGTGAGTGGCAAAGCGGGTGAGCTGAGTAGCCTTCGATGGGTCAGCGAGGGGGAAACTCCATACGTTGAAGGTGCCGCCGTTGCGCTCGCTGAGGATGTAGACCGTGGAGCCATCGGGGGAGAGGACAGGATTGCGGTCCTCGCCGGGGCGGTCGGTGAGATTGGTGTGTTTGCCCGTAGCGGGTTCGTAGATCCAGATGTCGCGTGTCACCGACGATGTGTGGTGCTTGCGCCATTCATCCTCAAATCCTTTGACATCCTGATAGAGCATGCGGCCGTCGGCGGTAAAGGCCGGCATCTGCACCGGAGTGCCAAGCTCCTGACGGGGAGTGCCTCCGGCCACGGGTATGGAATATAGCTCGGTCATGCGCGAGGTGGGGAACATGGCCGATGAAGCCGGATTCTGGATGGCGGCGGAGTAGAGCACGCTCTTGCCGTCGGGAGTGAAGGCCTCGGGATACTCTGTGGCAGAGTTGAAGGTGAGGCGCAGCGGAGTGCCTCCGTCGGCGCTGACGATAAAGATGTCGGGGTTGCCGAAACGGTCGGATGCGAAGGCTATGCTCTTGCCGTCGGGGCTCCATACCGGTTTTTCCTCATAGGAATCGCGGGAGGTGATGCGGGTGGCGATGCCACCCGCAGCGGGGACGGTGAAGATGTCGCCTTTGTATTCAAAAGCGATGCGCGAGCCGTCGGGAGAGATGCGCACATCTCTGAGCCACAGCGCTTCGGCTGCGCCGGCCGTAGAAGCGGCAGCGAGCAGGAGAAGTGAAACGGGTATCTTCATGATGATAATGATATGATAGCTTGAAATGTAAATCGGTAGTGATATCGCCGTGTCTGCAACTCCCGCAAGACGCCGGAAGACTGCAAACGAGCGCTGTAGGCCCTCGATGAGAGGGCTTTACTTGATGCGGAACATGTATCCGAGAGTGACGAGGATGCTCGATCCGCGCGACGATGAGAAGTAGTCTTTCTTGGCTGAGGGGAAGATGTTGCCCAGGCCGTAATAGTAGCGGCCTTCGAGCATGAGGGAGTGGCGCTTGCGGATGACAAACTCCACGCCGGCACCGGCGGTGATGCCGTAGTCAAACTTGTTGGTGATTTCCATCTTCATCTGCTCCACATGGCGGTTGTCGTCGGGAAAACCTTCCACACCGGAGGGATTGTGATAGTCGAAATTGGAGTCGATCTTATTTGAGATCATATAACCGATCTCGGGGCCGAGATTGATGAAACATTTCACCACTCTCGAGCCGAAGAAGATGTGGGTGAGCACCGGGAGCTCCACGTAGGTGGTGCGGTGGGAGTAGGTGAGTGGTGTGCCCGAAAAATCCTCGGCCCATCCGCGCTGCTCGAGGTTGAGCTCGGCCACAAGGCCTACATGGCGCTCCTCGGCGTAACGGAAAGCGACGCCAAACTGCATGCCGCTGAGCATGCGGTCTTTGATGGAAGGAAAGAAGGAGACGGTCGACATGGACATGCCGCCGTGTACGCCGACATGCACATGAGGCACATAATGGCGCTGAGCCATGGTCGATGGGGCGCTGCAAAGGGCTATGACGGGGAGAATGGATAGAAGAATCCTCAGCATCATGCCCGGGCGGCGGCGCGCCGTAGCGCAAGAGGCGGAGCTACGAATCACTTTGTCCATTCCACCACACCTCCGGGATGATAGTTGATGAAATAAAGGGCTTCGTTGACCAGTCCGCCGTTGTCGGCCGGTTCGTCGGAAGCATCACCGGTGCCGGTGGCGCCGCTCCAGCCGAGCTGCCAGTGGCTCTGCACGCCGTCGAACGAAGGAGGGAAGACGCCTGTCTCCTCCTTCTCGCGGAGTCCCTTGACGATAAAGTTGGCCACATCGTAGCCGAGTACCCCCTGTGCGGGGACGGCATCGGACATATCGTTGCCATATAGCTCCTTGAAGCGCTCCTTGAGGCGGCGGGTCTCGGGATTGCTGTCGGTGGCGAGAAAACGCGAGTAGATGGTGGCGTCGAGAGCGCAAATTTCATCGAAATTGTCGCCGCGGAAGGTGATCCACTCGGGATAGCCGAAGACGGTGACATTTGCGGGATTTTCAGCCTTTTCGCGAAGGTCGGTCAGGGCGTTGACAAACTTGCCGAACTCGGTTTTGGAGCCGGAAACGGGCACGAAGACGAGCGGAGTCGCCGACGGGTCGATCCCCTCGAGGTCGGAGCTGCTCAGTGAAGTGTGGAAAGTGATTTCGCTAAAGTCGCGGCCTTCCTGCTCGAGGCGCTTTTTCAGCTCGCCGGTGAAGGTCTCCTTGTCGGCCATCCCTTCGGATCGGCTGATGAATACAGGCGTGTATCCGGCATATTTGTCGATGAACATGTCGATGGCACGCCGGTACATAAAGTCGTGAGGTATGTTGGTCTGAATGAGATTGCGGTGCTGGCGGTAGCTGTCGTCCTTTACGGCGAAGATGTTGAGCACCGGCACATCGGCGCCCACTCCGTCGACAATCATGGCGAGCTGGTCGGACGACTCAGGCCCCACGATGAGATCCATCTCCTGGATTTCCGGGCGTCCCATCAGCGCACCCACGGTGTCGGCCGAGGCCGCGGTGTCGAAGAAATGAAACCTTACCGGAGCCTCGTTTTCGTCGGTCTCGGTCATCTCACCGGCGGCCATCAGCATACCTCGGAAAAACTCGGTGTAGAGCTGTGTGGTGCGGCTCATCTCAGGCTCGGAGAGCATAAATGGGAGGATGACGGCCACATCGAGGGGCTCGGCCATCTCTACCGGAGTAGCAACCGCATCTTGCAACTCTTCGACAGCCTCTTCGGCGGCCTCGTTGCGCACTGTAGCAGCCAGAGTGTCGTCGGCATCGGCCTCACCTATTGTCTCGGCAAGTACACCTGAAGCAGTGGCGGGGGTAACAACGGGAGCAGCAGCGGTATTTTCAGCCAATGACGAGCCGTAGTCGGCCGCAGTGGCTCCGGTGGGCACATTGATTGTCTGTCCCGACTGATATTTGAGCGGATCGAGCGTGGGGTTGGCCTCAAGGAGCGCTTCGAGGGGTATGCCGTAGGAATTGGCGATGCCATAGAGCGTCTCACCCTTCTTGATCTCATGGCTCACCATGCCGGAGGCCGACGCGGTGGCACCGGCGGGGTAAGCCTCGCTATCGTCGGCGACTATGCGGAGTGTGTCGCCCACACGGATGCCGTCAGCAGCCTGGGGATTGAGCGACGCGAGATAGTCGGGCGACATGCCATACTTGCGAGCGATGCCGTAGAGCGTCTCGCCGCGCTGCACCACGTGGGTGGTCACCCCGGCGGCATTGGCGTAGACCGCAGGCCGGTTGCCGGCCTCGTTGGCGAAATCGGCAGCCGGAAAGAAGAGTCGCATGCGGGGTTTGAGGCCGTCGGCGGCTGAAGGATTGTATTGCACTAACTGCTCGCGCGTTATGCCGAGCTTTTTGGCAACCTGATAAATGCTTTCGCGGGGCTGCACATCATAGTAATGGCATTTCTGCCCTTTGACAGAGATCAGAGGGAGGTCGCTGACCGCAGCATCAGCCGTGAGTGACGCTCCTGCAAAGCAAAGTCCGAGGAGAGCCGCCGATATGTACTTATTCATAAGTAACTTGTCAAAATAGTCTTAATCTGCACTTCTTTTCAGAAGTGCCCGGTCTTTTCAAAAAGCAAAGTTACTCCTTTTCGCTCTAATTAGCAATAGCGACCCGCATTAATCGCCGATAATGCTGAGGAGCTGGGCAGCAGCATTTTTGGTATCGACTTTGCGGATTATGTGGGTGACGGTGTGGGAAGCGTCGGTGACAAAGGTGGTGCGCACAGTGCCCATGTACTCTCTGCCGGCCATGCGCTTCTTCTGCCATACGCCGAAAGCCTGATTGACAGATGTATCCTCATCGCTCAGGAGCATAAAGGGAAGCGAAAACTTGTCGGCGAACTTCACATGGCTCGCGGGGGAATCCTTGCTGTTGCCGATGACGGTAAAGCCTTTGGATACAAGACTTTGGTATCCGTCACGGATCGAGCACGCCTCGGCGGTGCACCCCGGAGTGTTGTCTTTGGGGTAGAAGTAGATGATCAGAGGCTTGCCGGCAAACATGTCGGAAGTGATGCGGCGCCCTTCGGCATCGGTGCCGAGGTATTCGGGAATTTTATCACCAATTTCCATGATGTCTGAGTTTTAAAAAAATCCCCTCGGCATCCGGTGGAGGGATGATGAAGGGGATTGGTTTATTGTGAAATAAGTGCGCAGGGGGGGACTCGAACCCCCACGACCGAAGTCACCAGATCCTAAGTCTGGCGCGGCTACCAATTACGCCACTTGCGCATGATCGTGCGACGGAGAGAAGCGCTTCTCCCCTCCTGTGATGCAAAGTTAAGCATAAAATTTGATTTGGGAAAGGATGCAGCGCCATTTTTGCACGATATGGCACGATATGGCGGAGGAATGGGCGGAAATTCAGGCCCAAAAGTGAAAATCTAAATAAGAGATTGGGGGTGAAATGCTAAATAAGGGGGAAGGCGGGGGCCTTCGGACTTCGTCCTCAGCACGGTGTTGTGGATGGGGACTTTGGGGCGGAGAGAGGCCGGGGATTTTTGGAGAGATGGAAGGGGGGCGTCAATCGTTGTGGAAGGAGAAGATGCGGTCGATCAGCGAGGGCTTGATCTCGCGAAGATGCACATGCAGCGAGCCGTCTTCCTTCGAGAGGAAGAGAATCGACGAGTGGAGGACGATGGCCACAGCCTCGTCAAACTCGATGATGGCATGGATGTGCTTTAACGGTATACGGTAGAAAGGGGAGTCGGCCGCAATCGAGTCGATGACTATATCGTCGCCGTCGACTTCGATCATAGTCTCCTCGGGCAACTTCTCGAAGAGAAGAGGAATATTCAGCTCGTCGGGTGATACGGGGCGATTGCCGAATTTCTTATAAATAGCGTCTATTACTTTCTTCTGAATCATAATTTTAAAATAATTTTGGAGCGAAGGATGCCGTCAGTCGGTATCCGGTCAATGGCCGTAAGGCGCTGCGAAGATGCTGTCTGCTACGTCGCAAATGCCAATGCCATAATGTTTTCGCTTCTTATAATAAAACAATGAAGTGCGCCAAATGTTGCGACAAAAATACGCGAACAAATTGGATTTTGCAAATTTTGACCGCTAACTATTTAGCTGTTAGCTCAATTGGCAATACCCTACCAAAATCAACGTCTCCAAAACATACAGTCCGGATGTTTTTGGGAAAAATATTAGCCCCGTGAAAGCTTCTGAGCAGCCTTCACGGGGCGAGTTATAGGGGAATAGGGGGGATTATCAGGCGAGGAAGCCGAGGAGGGCACCTGCGGCGACGGCCGAACCGATGACTCCGGCTACGTTCGGACCCATGGCGTGCATGAGGAGGTAGTTGGAGGGATCGTACTCGATACCGAGGTTATTGGAGATGCGGGCCGACATGGGCACAGCCGATACGCCGGCATTTCCGATAAGCGGGTTGATCTTCTTGCTCTTGGGAAGCACCATATTGAAGAGCTTCACGAAGATGACGCCGGAGGCGCTGGCGATGATGAATGCCATGAAGCCGAGGGCGAAGATGAAGATGGTCTCCTTGGTGAGGAACGAGCTTGCCTGAGTGGAAGCACCTACGGTCATGCCGAGCAGGATGGTGACAATGTCGGTGAGGGCATTGGATGCTGTCTTGGCGAGACGGTTGGTGACGCCGCACTCACGCAGCAGGTTGCCGAAGAAGAGCATGCCGAGCAGGGGGATACCCGAGGGAACAACGAAGCAGGTGAGGAGCATTCCCACGATGGGGAAGATGATCTTCTCGCTCTGTGCCACGGCGCGAGCGGGCTTCATCTTGATGACACGCTCGTGCTTGGTGGTGAGCAGACGCATCAGCGGCGGCTGGATCACGGGCACGAGGGCCATGTAGGAGTAGGCCGATACGGCGATGGCGCCCATGAGGTTGGGGGCCAGTTTCGATGACAGGAAGATGGCAGTAGGACCGTCGGCACCGCCGATGATGGCGATAGCGCCGGCCTGGTCGGGCATGAATCCGAGGGCCAGGGCCACCATGTAGGCGCCGAAGATGCCGAACTGGGCGGCAGCTCCCACAAGCATCAGTTTGGGGTTGGCGATAAGTGCGGTGAAGTCGGTCATGGCACCGATGCCGAGGAAGATCAGCGGGGGATACCATCCGGCGCTCACGCCGTTGTAGAGGATATTGAGCACAGAGCCCTCTTCATAGATGCCGATTTCGAGTCCGGCCTCGGTGTTGAAGGGGATGTTGCCGATGAGCATACCGAAGCCGATGGGCACCAGCAGCATGGGTTCGAAGTCTTTCTTGATGGCGAGCCAGATGAAGAAAAGACCCACGGCGAGCATCACGAAATGCTGCCACGTAGCGTTGTAGAATCCTGTAAGATGCCAGAACTCGGTGAGGTTCTGCACCAGGAATTGTCCGAAATCCATTGCTCAGGCCGTTTATGCAATAGTGATGAGAACAGCACCTTCGAGCACAGAGTCGCCTTTGGCAACGGAGATGGAAGCAACCTTGCCGTCGACGCCGGCCTTGATGGCATTTTCCATCTTCATGGCTTCAAGAGTAATGACAGTATCGGCAGCTTTTACTTCCTGTCCGACGGTGACATTGATGTCGAGCACCACGCCGGGGAGGGGAGCCTTGACAGGAGTGCCTCCGGCAGCAGCCTTGGGTGCGGGCTTGGCGATGACTTTCTCGCCGGTGGCTGTGCGGGGAGCGGCAGCAGGTTTGGGAACTGTCACTTTGACGGCGGGAGCGGCTGTCTGCTCGATTTCTACTTTGTAGGGGGTGCCGTTTACTTCAACTTCGGCGATACCACCTTCGATGTCGCCGATACCAACCTTGTAGATGGTGCCGTTGATTTTATACTTATATTCTTTCATTATTGATTCACTCTAAGAGGTGATGTGTGATTGGATAAAAAATTAGTAAAGGAAGGGAGAGCTGCGGCTTATCTGCGGGGATACTGACGCAGGGTGTAGATGTGCGAGTTCCAGGGCGAGTAGGTCTTACGGCCGCGGTTGATAGTAAGTATCTTACTCTCAAAGTCGTGGGCGTTGAGATGCTGGTTGAGGGCCATGCAGATGGCTGCGATGACCTCGCCGGTGTCACCTTCGGGACGCTCTGCGCGTGCCACTTCGGTGTGCTTGATGCCCTGAGCTTCCATCTTGTTGCGCTGCAGACGGTAAGCACCGATGCGGTTGATGATGTAGAAGCAGATGCAGAGGAGCAGGAGGGCGGTGAAAACGATGCCCATAGCTGTAATAGTCATACCAAAACCGTTTTTGTCCATTTCATGGAACATGTCAACTTTCTTGTTGGTGTCGCGGATGATGTTGTTGCCCGAAGGGGTGATGTGCGAATCTTCCTCTCCGGTGCGAACGGCCCAGGCCTCGGGGCCCTGACCCTTACCATCTACGATACGTGCGAAACTCATGTCGGCCTCGAGCACCGGCACGGTGACGGAGTCGATGAGTGTGATGCCGTCGGCGTCATAGATACCGATCCAGTTGGGATGGTCGGCAGCCAGGACGAAGCTGGTGTGGAAAGTGCCTCGCGAGGGTTTGCCGTCGGCCCAGAAGACCACATGCTGGCGCTTGCCGATGCGGGTCTCCTTGTCGCCCAGGGGCACAGGATACATCTTGGGCCGGGTGGAGTCGGTGGTAATGAAGACGCTCGAGATTTCCAGGGGAGCGTAGTTGCTGTTGAAAAGCTCTATCCAGGCCTCTTTGTTGCCGTAGTCGTCCTCGAAGTTGGTCTCGTTGATCACCATCACCTCGTTGATGCGCAGCCCCTTTCGCGCCTGGGCGAAAGAGGTGACGCAGCAGAGAGCGACAATGGCCGCGAGAAGCAGCGATTTTTTCTTCATGATGATATTCATTCCTGTCTGTTAGAGAGTGATTAGAGGGGAATGTTGCCGTGCTTCTTGGCAGGATTGGTGACGCGCTTGGTAGCGAGCTGCTGGAGAGCGCGGATGATGCGGAAGCGGGTGTTGCGCGGCTCGATGACGTCGTCGATGTAGCCGTACTTGGCAGCGTTGTAGGGGTTGCAGAAGAGCTTGTTGTACTCCTCCTCCTTCTCGGCGAGCACCTTCTTGGGATCTTCGCTGGCCTTGGCTTCCTTGGCATAGAGCACTTCTACGGCACCTGCACCGCCCATAACGGCGATTTCAGCAGTAGGCCATGCGTAGTTCATGTCGCCGCGGAGCTGCTTGCAGCTCATCACGATGTGGCTGCCGCCGTAGCTCTTGCGGAGTGTGACGGTAACCTTGGGCACAGTAGCCTCGCCGTAAGCGTAGAGCAGTTTTGCACCGTGGAGGATGACACCGTTGTACTCCTGTCCTGTGCCGGGAAGGAATCCGGGCACGTCGACGAGCGATACGATGGGGATATTGAATGCGTCGCAGAAGCGGACGAAGCGGGCTGCCTTGCGCGAAGCGTTGCTGTCGAGCACACCGGCGAGGAATTTAGGCTGGTTGGCCACGATACCTACGCTCTGGCCGTTGAAGCGGGCGAAGCCGATGATGATATTCTTGGCGTAGTCGCGCTGGATCTCGAGGAACTCGCCGTTGTCGACGATAGCGCCGATGACATTGTACATGTCGTAGGGGCGGTTGGGGCTGTCGGGGATGATCTCGTTGAGTGAATCCTCCATACGGTCGATGGGGTCGTTGCACTCTACTGCGGGAGCGTCCTCGAGGTTGTTCTGCGGGATGTACGACATGAGCTTGCGCACGATCTTGATGGCATCCTCGCCGTCTTCGGCAGCGAAGTGGCAAACGCCGCTCTTCTGCGAGTGAACGGTAGCACCGCCGAGGTCTTCCTGGCTAACATCTTCGCCGGTAACGGTCTTCACAACCTTCGGGCCGGTGAGGAACATGTAGCTGATACCCTTAGCCATGATGGTGAAGTCGGTAAGGGCGGGAGAATAAACGGCACCGCCGGCACAAGGGCCGAGGATAGCGGAGATCTGGGGGATCACACCCGAAGCGAGGATATTGCGCTGGAAGATTTCGGCATAGCCTGCGAGAGCGTTGATACCCTCCTGGATACGAGCGCCTCCCGAGTCGTTGAGGCCGATGACAGGGGCTCCCATCTTCATGGCCATATCCATGATCTTGCAGATCTTGAGGGCCATGGTCTCGGACAGCGAACCGCCGAATACGGTGAAGTCCTGAGCGAAGACATAGACGGGACGGCCGTCGATAGTGCCGTAGCCGGTGACAACACCGTCGCCGAGGAACGACTTTTTCTCCTGACCGAAGTTGTGGCAACGGTGTGTGACGAACATGTCGAGTTCCTCGAACGAACCCTCGTCGAGGAGCTGTGCGATACGCTCACGTGCGGTGTATTTGCCGCGTTCATGCTGTTTTGCGATGGCCTTTTCGCCGCCGCCGATACGCGCTTTCTCGCGCATTTCAATCAGCTCTTGTATCTTTTCAAGCTGGCTGCTCATATGCAAATGTATTAATGGTTTATCAATTGTTGCACGGAGATTGCAGCGCTTAAACATTGTGCGCGGCAACCTCCGTGTAATAGAAGTGACTTTATTTCTTGTTGGGATCTTCGCAGAGCTCCACGAGAGTGCCTACGGTGGACTTGGGATGGAGGAAAGCGATGTTGAGCCCTTCGGCGCCCTTGCGGGGAGCTTTGTCGATGAGACGGCACCCCTTGGCCTCAGCCTCGGCGAGAGCGTTGGCTACACCGTCTTCGACAGCGAACGCTACATGCTGGATGCCGCCGCGGCCGCCGTTGTTGGCGATGAACTTGCTGATGGCGCTTTCGGGGGAAGTGCCCTCGAGGAGCTCGATTTTGGTCTGACCTACCTTGAAGAAAGCTGTTTTCACTTTCTGGTCGGCTACTTCTTCGATGGCAAAGCACTTAAGGCCGAGAATATTCTCGTAGAAGGGGATCGCCTCCTCGAGCGAGGGGACAGCGATGCCGATGTGTTCGATATGGGAGATATCCATAACAAATGTATTTTATAATGTTGTTTAAGGTACTATTATCACCTGAAAAAGCATAAACAGGGCGCTCAGGCTCCCTACTTACGCATATTACGCAACAAAATTAATAAAATAAAATCGAATAACATAAATTTGGGAGGCGCAACTTTTCCCCTCGGGTGGAAAATGTGCAGTTTTAGCAAAAATTAGCGAGATTTGGGCCATCCGGAGACCTTCGGACTACGTCCTCAGCACAGTGCTGTGAAGATGTGGGAAAGCAGGGAAAAAGAAGAGGAGAAAGAAAAGATGGGGAGAAAGGAGGAAAGGCGAGGAAGAGGTGGAAAGGGTGAGTAAGAAGTGGGAAGGGAGAGGAGAGAGTGGGATGAGAGAGGAAGAGGTGGGATGGGAGGAGGGGATCAATCGGGGATCTCGATTGTGGCGCCGTCGGTGGCGAGGAATACTCCGGGAGGGAGGGTCGGCTCTACGTCGGCGGTGAGGCCCATATCGTGGCTGATGTGGGTGAGATAGGCCCGGCGGGGATTGACGCGCCTGATGATGGCGAGCGCTTCGTCGAGGGTGATGTGCGAGATGTGCTCTTTGATGCGGAGAGCGTTGATGACGAGTGTGTCGACTCCCTGAAGCGCTTCGATGGTGGATTCGGGCACCACTTTGGCATCGGTGATGTAGGCAAGCGGCCCGAAGCGGAATCCGAGAATCTCAAGGAGGTAATGATTGACCGGAAGTGGGATTGTCTTCAGTCCGCACACCTCAAAAGGCACGAGAGGCTGCAGAGTAGTGATATCATAGCGCGGTACACCGGGATAGGGATGCTCGGCGAAGCTGTAGGGCATGCGTCGGTGGAAATCTTCGGCTACATCGGAGTTGCAATAGACCGGGAATGCCTCCTTGCCGATGCAGTAGGGGCGGAGATCGTCGGTACCTCCCACGTGATCGTAGTGCTGGTGGGTCACAAGGAGTGCATCGAGGTCGCAGTGGCGGTGGTAGCGGAGCATCTGCAGGCGGAAATCGGGCCCGCAATCGATGAGGATGTTGCGGCCGCGGTATTCGAGGAGTGCCGAGCAGCGCAGACGCCGGTCGCGCGGGTCGGCCGACTGACACACCGGGCAATCGCAGCGAAGCTGCGGCACACCGGTGGAGGTGCCTGTTCCGAGAAATGTGAGACGCATATTTTTGATCAGTAATAGATGATTTTTCGGTAAAATATGTCGGAGGGAAGAGGTGTTTCAGCGGTTAAACCGGGTGAGGAGGCCGTCCTCGAAGATGAGGTAGATGCCGTTGGAGTAGTTCCAGCGCTCGTAGACTGAGGTGTGGTCGTGACCGTGGTCGATGTTGGCGGGATCGCCGAGCGAAAGCCGGGCCTCCGGTTTGGTCATCCCCTCGCGCACGCGGTTGCGGATGATGTAGCTCCACACCTCGTCGGTGATACGCGGATATTCGAGATGAGGATCGGTGAAGGAGAAGATGGCGGGAAACTCGCGCGGTGCCCAGCGGGAGCCGTTGCCGGCCGACATGAACACGAAGTGAGTGGCGCCGTTGTCGCTGTCGGTGAAAAGCACGCGGAAGGGATAGACCTCATTGGCCGGCAGGAGGTCGGTGACATGTACCTTGACAAATTTACGACCCTCCACCGCCTGGCCGTCGGGGGTGAACCATAGCGGAGTCTTGACGTACAGATCTTTTCCGACAAGCGCAGAGCGCACCTTGGCCACGAGGTCGAGGTCGATGGTGAACGGGACCTCAGCCTTCGTGCGCGAGACGAGCTCCTCGCGGGTAGAATTGGTACGGTAGGCCAAAATGTCGGAAGAAGACGGCCGGGTGAAGAGCAGCTCCACTATCTTGCGGCCGGTGAGGTCGGTCACCTCGCGTTCGCCCTGAAACACTATTTCCGAGCTCTCGGCGGGGAGCGCCGAGGCAGGGTTGTCGGGGGTAAGCACCAGCGAGATGCGGTCGGAGGTGACGAATAAGCGTTTGCCCGGCTTCCACTCTTCGTATCCCGACGGGATGAATCCTTTGGCAAGTGTCTCCTCGGGAGCAGTGCGGTCGGCACGGTTCTCCTTTACATCGCGGTAGGTGATCTTAGGAGTAGACTCCACCCCGGTAAAGCAGCTTTGTAGCAGCAATACCGAGGTGAGAATCAGTATGGTATGTGTGACTCGGTAATTCAATTTTTCGGCTCGATACCAAGATTATAGAATATAAACGAATAGATGTCGGTGTACTCGTCGATGACCTTCGAGATGGGTTTGCCGGCACCGTGTCCGGCCTTGCTGTCGATGCGGATTATCTTGGGAGCATCGCCGGTGTTGGCCTGCTGGAGTGCGGCGGCATACTTGAAGGAGTGAGCCGGCACTACACGGTCGTCGTGGTCGGCAGTGGTGACCATGATGGCGGGATAGGGAGTGCCGTCGTTCTTGATATTGTGGAGGGGCGAGTAGCCGAGGAGGTAGTCGGCCATCTCCTTGGAGTCGGCGCTGGTGCCGTAGTCCGAAGCCCAGTTCCAACCGATGGTGAAGAGGTGGTAGCGCATCATATCCATGACTCCCACGCGGGGGATGGCCACCTTGAAGAGGTCGGGACGCATGTTGGTGACCGCACCTACGAGGAGACCGCCGTTGCTGCCACCCTCGATGACGAGATGCTCGGGAGAGGTCCAGCCTTCGGAGATCATATACTCGGCGGCAGAGATGAAATCGTTGAAGACATTGAGTTTTTTCATCTTGGTTCCGGCCTCATGCCAGGGTTCGCCATATTCGGCACCGCCGCGGAGGTTGGCCTGAGCGTAGATACCACCGTTGTCAAGCCATACGAGACGATTGGCAGAGAAAGAGGGATTGAGCGAGACGTTGAAACCGCCATATCCGTAGAGGTAGACAGGATTTGAACCGTCGCGCTTGAGATCCTTGCGGTAGGTGAGGAACATCGGGATCTTGGTGCCGTCGGCAGAGGGGTAGAATACCTGCTCGGTGACGTAATCGTCGGGGTTGAAGCCCTTGATGTCGGGCGAGAAGAGGCAAGTGCTCTTACCTGTGGCCTTGTCGTAGCTGTAGACGGCAGCCGGGTAGAGAAAAGAGGTGAAGGTGTAGAACACCTCGTCAGTCTTGTCGGAGGTGGAGAAGCCTACATCGCCGTAGGTGGGGAGCTGGATATCAGTCTTCTTCTCACCGGCGAGCGAATAGACGGCAGGACGCATGGAGGCATCCTTCTCATATGTGACAATCAGATCGTTGCCCGAACGGTTGACCCCGACGAGGACACCCTCCGCCTCGGGGATGACAGTCTGCCAGTTGTCGCGGGAGGGGTTGGCCATCGGTATCTTCACGAGGCGCTTGCGGGGAGCGTCGGCCGAGGTGGTGAAATAGAGGTCGTCGCCGATCATATCTACGAATCCCATCTCATAGTTCTGCGAAGGCTCCACGGTAACCCATTTGGCATCGGGACGTGTGAGATCCTTGACCATCACACCTTCGCCGAATCCCTGACCGCCTACGAAGACGAGCAGGCAGCGCTCATTTTCGGGAACAGCGGCAGTGTGGAAATGCAGAGGATGCTTCGGATCCTCGAATGCTATGGTGTCGGCGCTCTGAGGAGTGCCCATTTTGTGATAATATATGCGATGGTTTTCGTTGGCGTTGGAGAACTCCTTACCTTCTACAGGACGGTCGTAGGCCGAATAGAAAAATCCATCCTTGTACCAGGCGGCATCGGTAAACTTGGCCCATTCAATATGGTCGGGAAGGGGTTTGGCGGTAGCGGCGTCGACCACGAAGATCTCTGTCCAGTCAGATCCGCTGCGCGAGATGGTGTAAGCCACATACTTGCCGTCGTGGCTCATGGTGAGACCGGTGAGGGCTACAGTGCCATCGTCGGAGAGAGTGTTGGGGTCGAGGAATACCTCGGCATCCTTGCCATCGGGAGTGGAGGAACGGTAGATGACAGCCTGATTTTTGAGGCCGTCGTTGCGGGAGAAGTAATATTTGCCGTCGTACCACTTCCAGGGAGTGCCCTGACGGGTGAAATTGTTGAAGTCGGTGATCTGCTTGCGCAGCGAGTTGCGGAAGGGGATCTTGTCGAGATAATTCTCGGTGATTTCACGCTCAGCCTCGACCCAGGCGAGGGTGGCCGGTGCGGTGTCGTTTTCGAGCGGCCGATAAGGGTCGGGCACCTCGGTGCCGAAGTAGTTGTCGGCAGTGGCGTCGGACGGAGGCTGAGGGTAGGTGATTTTCTCGCTTGTGGAGCAAGCTGTAGTAGCTAACAGTGCCATGGCAGAGGCGAAGAGTGAAGTTTTCATTAAAAATTAGGGTTAAAGAGTGAGGATATAGGCTTTACAGGGGATGATCAAAGCTAAAGCTTTGATAACTAAAAAGCTTGGAGGAGAGATCGCTCCGGGCTTTGGAGGCCGGGCTTTAGGGTGGCGTGGAGAGGGAGGAAAAGAGGGGAGGGTGGAGAGCTACTTGGAGGATGGAGTGTCGGAGCCCTTGCGACGGCGAGCCGAGCGCTTGAGATTGAAGTGGAGCAGCACGATGCAGAGAATGCAAACGGCTGTGCCACCGAAATATAGGAGCGGCGAAGTGGCTCCGCTGACATATGAATCCCATCCGAGCACTACCATGACGATGAGGTAGACAAAGAGGATGGCGGGGATAATGATTGCTTTCATTTTAAAGTGAAATCTTTCAGATTAGGTGGAATACTTCCATTTTAAAGTGAAATCGGTGGAATGGGAGTCTCAATGGGTGCGGAGCTCATGTCCGGGGATCGGTTCCTCCATGATGTATGGCGATTCGGCGGGGTTGAAATTGCCGGCGACGAGGTGATTGTAGATCATCTGGCATGCCCAGGCATCAATGGCGGCATAATGCTGCTGATTAACTGTGAGTTCGGACGCTTCCCAGTTGGTGAGTCGCTGATTTTTGGAGATTCGCTGCTTGAAAATGATGCCGAAGATGCGCTGGAGACTGTTGTCGGCGATTTCGTAGTCTTTGACAAACGACTGGAGTTCTACGAATCCTTCGGGATTGAAATCGGCCAGTTTGGCAAGCGAGTGGAAATCGTCTTTGATGGAAAGACCTATTTTCTGGATGTCGGGGCGCTCGAGGAAACGGAGCAGGGGGTCTAACGATCCGATCATCTTGAGGCGGAAGAGGAAGCACTCGTCGCCGGCGGAGATCTGCATCAGACTGACATTGTAATGTCGAAATTTCTGAAACGAAGGGCGCGTCTCGGTGTCGAAGCCGATCTGGTCCACCTTGTTGAGGTAGGAGAGGGCACTCTTGCTTCGCGAAGGAGAGTCTATGAGGATGACCTTCCCGGGGAATTTGACCTCGGGAAGTTCAAGAAGCTGCTGTTTGGAAATACTTAGCATCTCTTGTGAGATATAGTGTTGAGATTGATTCTACAAAAGTAGCGTTTTGTCGCGGCATAAGCCAAAAAGCAAAGCAAAAAAGTATTGAGCGATGTGAAAAGCGGTTAAACAAGGCTCAAAATAGAGGGAAAGCCTCACGTGGCATCAGCTCAGGGCAGGCACATCTATGACAGGTACGCCCGGGAAGTGACGGTCGAGATAACGCTCGAGGAAAGCGTGAGTGTCGGCCGCGATGAGGGGGTCGGAGTCGAAATAGGTGTTGTAGAGGACAGAATGGAGATTGACTCCATGGTGAGCTATAGCCTCGAGAGAAAGGATGGCATGATTGATGGATCCAAGACCGCCGTGCACCACCAGGATGAGAGGCAGACAGCGCGATGCTACGTAGTCGATGGTGAAGAAATCGTCGGTGATGGGGACCATCAGACCGCCGGCACCCTCGATGAGGACACGATTGTAGCGGCTGAGCAGTATTTCCGTGCTGTGGTCGATGATGTCGAGGGGGATGTCGCGGCCATCGATGCGTGCAGCGAGCTGAGGAGAGCAGGGGTGGGTGTAGATCAGCGGTGCTGTGGTGTGGTCGAGATCCTCGGGAAACATCTCCACATTGCAGAGGCGGCGGTGAGCCTCGATATCCTCAGAGGAGCCGACGCAACCGGTCTGTATGAATTTTTGAGTGATGACCGACTGGCCCTGCTCCATCCATTGCGATGCAAGCCATGCGGTGCAGAATGTCTTTCCGGCGTCGGTGTCGATGCCGCTGATAAAAAATGCCTGGTTCATTATATTATGTCGTTTGCAAGAATCAGATAAACAGGATTGTAAGTAAGAGCCGTAGAGCCGTCGGGCTGTACGGGGAAAGATCGCATGAGTTTGATGGCCGCGCTTCGTGCGGCAGCATCATCGTCGGAGAGAGCATTTACCCCGGTGTATTTCAGGTGCTTGAGAGCAGCGCGGACATCGGGAAAATCCATGCGGAGCGACTCCGAGAGGCAGTCGGTGACCGTGAGACCGCTCCGCTCAGCCGCTCTAACCATGACATCGGGCGACGGATAGGAGAGCGAACGTCCGGTGGCAGCCTCGATTTCGCTGAAAGTGCCCGGACCGTAGAACGCCAGCGCGGCAATGCCGCCTGGAGCCAGCACCCGGCCAAGAGCCGAGACAAAACGGGAGGGAGAGTGGAACCATTGGATGGTGGAAGCGCTCAGTAGAAGATCCACCGAACCGGCGGGGAGAGAGGTGACAGCCACCTCAGCATCGCAGGTGTGGAATGAAGCTCCGGCGGGGAGAGCGCATGACGGAGAGACCGGGGCTATGTCCCAAAGGTCGATATGACATCCGGCCATGGCGGGAGCATAAAGGGAGGTGAGCGTTCCGCTGCCTACACCGACCTCGAGGATGCGCGAAGGGGAGAGCCCGCGGGCAGAGAGACGGTTGGCGGTAAGGTCCCATAGCTTGCGCGCAACATCGGTCTGCACATCGGCATGCTTTGCATAAGTGGCCGATGCCGATGCGAAACGTGCGGCAACCAGCTGCTTATTGATGATATGACGGTCGAAAATGGCGGCAAAATCGGGGAAATGAGGTGCCGAGGGGAGGACAACCGATGGCACAGAGCGCCATGCCTCCGCCTGATTGGCGGCAGGGAAGATGCGGTCTTCGGCCGAGATGAGGGCAAGATCCCAAAGCAAGGCATAGCAGTCCGGATCTAGCGGCCGGAGAGAGCCGAAAGCCTGCAGCTCGCTCTCGAGCGACGCAAAGGAGCGCTGAGGAGCCGAATCGATGAAAGCCTGAAAAGCTCCCGCCGAGGAGAACATGCGGCGGCGAAACTTGCGCACCGAAGCCTCGGAAAGATTGGCGAGCGTGCCGCTGAAAATGCCGCCGGGGATACCCTGCGAGTCGTGGATGTGAGCCGTAGTGCCGTTGACTGCGATAGCCTTAGTGATAAGGCATGAATCGCGATATAGAGCGAGGAAAGAGGTGGCGATGCGCACCCCGAACGACCACGCCACCACCACTACCTCACGATAGCCGTCGAGGAGAGGGATGAGGTCAGCGAAAGCTTCTGGAGAATCGGAGCTGTAGTCGGAGAGCGCCAGGAGGTCGTATCCGGGTTTATGGAGAGAGGCGAACGGGGTAGAATCCATGCCCCATCCTAAAAAGAGGAGGATGAGGCGCGGATTGCCGCTATGTGTGATGAATACTTTTTCCATATTACCCGAAAGTGGGGAGATTTTAAGCAGAAACCGGAGAAAGAGGCCCCGGAAGAGAGATTACATCAATTCGCCAAGCGCCTTGTCGAGAGCCTCGATGTCGCGCGGCATCATAGCCGAGGAGAGGGAGAAGCGGAGACGCTCGGTGCCCTCAGGCACAGTGGGCTTACGGATGGGGAGGGCCTTGATGCCGTAGCGGGAGAGGAGCTGGCGCGAAAGTTCCACAGCTTTTTTCGGATCTCCGACTATCAGCGGCTGGATGTGGGAGGGAACGATGGGGTGAGAGGAGTATTTTTTCAGCACATCGTTGAGCTGCACCCCGAGGCGCTGCAGATGCTCGCGGCGGTTGTCCTTCTGAATGAGATTGCCGAGGGTGAAACGGGTCCAGGCAGCGCTCATGGGAGGGAGGGCCGTAGAGAAAATGAAACTGCGGGCCGTGTTGACGAGGTAGTCGTGCATATCGAGGCCGACGATGGCAAAAGCGCCCATCGAAGCAGCAGCCTTGCCGAAAGTGCCGACGATAATATCGATATCATGTGGTGCAGAAGAGGCAGCGGAGAGTCCAAGTCCTTTGGGTCCGAGGACG
The DNA here is from genome assembly GCA_905207535.1 of uncultured Muribaculaceae bacterium. Classification (GTDB taxonomy): domain Bacteria; phylum Bacteroidota; class Bacteroidia; order Bacteroidales; family Muribaculaceae; genus UBA7173. Next base: position 38,819 of record CAJLLX010000001.1, read on the forward strand.
CCGAAAGCATGGGCTTCGTCGACATAAAGCATCACATTGGGATATTGGCGCTTGAGAGCGATGAGGCGCTCGATATCGGCGGTGTCGCCGTCCATGCTGTAGACACTTTCCACTATGACGATCACATGCTTGTATTTCGAAGCCTTGGAGGCGAGAATTTTCTCGAGATGATGGAAATCGTTGTGGCGGAAGCGGATGAAAGGAGCACGGGAGAGGACAATGCCGTCGATGATGCTGGCATGTACCAGTTTATCGGCCACGATGAGCGTATCGCGGTCGGCGATAGCCGATATGAGGCCGGTATTGGCATGGTATCCGCTGTTGAAAAGGAGCGTGGAGGTGTCGGTGCCCCGATATTTCTTGTAGAGGAGCGACAGGAAGACCTCAAGATTGGTATATTCAATCTGACGGGGAGCCAAAAGACGGGCCGCCGACGAGGTGAGAGGCACCGTGGCGGAGATAGGGTCGGCGAAAAACTTCTGCTGAAGCGTATGGTCGGCCGCCAGGCCCATATAATCGTTAGTAGAATAGTCGGTGACGGTGAGGGGCGACACAGTGGGGATCTCCCTATAGTTGCCCTCATGGTGCAATTGCTGTAAGTATTCTCTGATATTCATATCCTTGATCTAATAAAAGACGGGAGCCTTCCGGAAATGGAAGGACCCTTTTAAGGATTAACGGCCAAAGCGCTCGAGTAGTTCGGAATGTTCCTGCTCGGCAAGCTCCCAGAGCGACATGGCAGTCTCCACCTCGCGCACAGCCGTCTGATGGCGGGTGAAAATATCGCCGTCGGTAACACCGGCCGAGATCTTAGCCTCGATGTCGGCCACCTCGGCCTCAGCTTTGGCGACAGCCGCCTCGGCCTCTTCGACCTTCTTGGCAGAGCGTCGGATCATCTTGTCGCGCTCGCGCTGCTCTGCATACGTGAGGCGGGGTTGCGAAGGCTGTTCCTTAGGTTGCTCCCCGGAGGGTGTGGGTGCAGGAGCCGGCTTGGGCGCCTGAGGAGCCTGATATCCGCTGCCCGGACTGGTGGAGAGCTCCAGCTCGCGGAGCGAAGAGATCTTCTTTTTTTCGAGGAACTCATAGATGCCGCCGAGGCACTCGCGCACCTGACCGCCGCCAAACTCGTAGACCTTCTCGACAAGACCGTCGAGAAACTCGCGGTCGTGGCTGACGACGATGACAGTGCCGTTGAACTCCTTGATGGCCTGCTTGAGGATATCCTTGGTGTTCATATCCAGGTGGTTGGTAGGCTCGTCGAGGATGAGAAGGTTGACAGGCTGCAGGAGAAGGCGGATCATGGCCAGACGAGTTTTCTCGCCGCCCGAGAGCACTTTGACCTTCTTGTCCGATGCTTCGCCGCCAAACATGAAGGCCCCGAGGATGTCGCGGATGCGTGTGCGGATGTCGCCGGTGGCCACACGGTCGATGGTGTCGAAGACAGTGAGGCTCTCGTCAAGGAGCTGTGCCTGATTCTGGGCAAAATAGCCGATCTGCACATTGTGTCCTATCTTGAGCGAGCCCGTGAACGGAATCTCACCCATGATGCACTTGACGAGAGTGGATTTACCCTCGCCGTTTTTACCCACGAAAGCCACCTTCTCGCCTCGGCGGATGGTGAAAGTGGCATGGTCGAAGACCTGATGCGTGCCATAGGCCTTGCCGACATTGTCGGCGATGACGGGATAATCGCCCGAACGAGGAGCCGGGGGAAAACGCAGCGAGAGATGGGAAGTGTCGACCTGATCGATCTCAATGCGTTCGATCTTGGCGAGCTGCTTCATGCGGCTCTGTACCTGCACAGCCTTGGTGGCCTTGTAGCGGAACCGCTCGATGAAGGCCTCGGTGTCGGCAATCTCCTTCTGCTGGTTGAGATAGGCACGGGTCTGCTGCTCGATGCGTTCCTTGCGGAGCTCAACGAATTTGGAATAGTTGACCGAGTAGTCGTAGATTTTGCCGCAGGAGATCTCGATGGTGCGGTTGGTGACATTGTCGATGAAAGCACGGTCGTGGCTGACAAGCACTATGGCCTTGGCCTTAGTGGCGAGAAACTGCTCGAGCCACTGGATCGACTCGATGTCGAGGTGGTTGGTGGGCTCGTCGAGCAGAAGGAGGTCGGGGTGGCGGAGGAGCAGTTTGGCAATCTCCACACGCATGCGCCATCCGCCGGAAAACTCGGCCGTGGGCCGATCAAAATCAGAGCGGACGAAGCCGAGGCCGATGAGAGTGCGCTCCATCTCCGCCTCATGGTTTTCAGACTGTTCCATGGCCAGATTTTCTGTGAGGAGCGCTGCCTCGTCGATGATACGCTGATAGGTCTCCGACTCATAGTCGGTGCGCTCGGCCAAGGCCGCATTGAGTTGGTCGAGACGATGCTGCATGTCGTCGATATGACTGAAAGCCTTGCGTACCTCCTGAAGGAGCGTAGTCTCGTCGGCAATCTTCATCTGCTGCGGCAGATAGCCGATGGTGACGCCCGCCGGGACGGCCACAGTGCCCGATGTGGGGTGCTGCAGTCCGGCGATGATTTTGAGCATAGTGGACTTTCCGGCGCCGTTTTTGCCGACAAGGGCAATGCGGTCGCGCCGGTTGATCACATAGTTTACGTTATTGAAGAGAGATTTTGCGCTAAATTCAACTTTAAGATTCTGTATTGCTATCACAAGCAAGAAATGTATGAATGGTTGTCGAAACAAAAACGTAAGCCGCCGTCCCGGCAGGCCCCGGGCGGGCAATCAGCGGCGGCGATGGTGGATGACAAGCCTGCGGCGGTCGGTGATGACGATATCGACAGCCACATCGTGAGGCTCGACGGGGATATCCTCGGAGATGAGCTGGAAATCGTATCCGACACCGATCTTGGTGGCGGCTGTAGACTGCAGGAGGCGGTCGTAGTAGCCCTTGCCGCGTCCGACACGATTGCCGCGCTTATCATAGGCGATGGCCGGGACCACAATCAGTTCGATAGAATTGATGTCGGCAGTGTCGTCGCCCTGCGGCTCCTCGATATGGAAAGCCCCGAGGGCCATGTGAGAGCGGTCGTAGGGGAGGATGTCGAGATTGACTCCGTTGACGCGGGGAAGAAAGAAATGCTTGCGTCCGCTCCACTTGTCGAGAAACTCGCGAGTGCTGAGCTCGTCGGGCAAGGAATGATAGAGGAGGATATTCTCGGCAAGTAGGAAAGCAGCCGACTGCTCGAGGCGGTCGAAGACACATTTAGCCGCAAAGGCTTTTTCAGCCTGCGAGAGCAGACTCTTGCGGGCTTTTACCCGATCTCTTATATCATCCTTGTTCATTGTCAGTCAAAATAGATTTTATTGTTTATCTGAAGCCCCGAGAGATGTGGCGGAAGCGGAATTTCGGTCGGAAGTGACCGGAATGTCGGCAGCTCCCTCCAGAATCTCCTGCACAGCCCGGGTGACATTGGTGTCGGCCTCGTTGATGAGGCGGAAGTAGTCGTTGTAGCCGAGCGTGTCGCGCGCAATGAGGGCTTTTAGTTGAGTAACAATCAAATCGTGGGAAATGTTGATGTAGTACCAGCGGGGAGCGATGCCGTTTTTGGCAGCGAAGTTGACAAACTGACGGAGGAGACGGTCGTCTTTGGGGAGCAGAGAGAGGAGCTCGTCGACATCCTTGGCCTCCTCGAGTCGCTCGCGGTTGGCATCGACATAATCGAAGGCAAATTTCTGAAGGAGCCCCGCATTGGCTACATTGAGATAGTAGGAAGTGATGCGGGAAGTGTCGTTGGGAACAAAGATGTCGGGCATGATGCCGCCTCCGCCGTAGACAGTGCGTCCGTTGACGGTGTGGAAGAGGAGATTCTTATCGAGTTTGATAGAGTCTTCGCTGAACATCTCGCCACGGTTGTAGCGGTCGAGGATGTCATGATCGTAGAGGGCAGAGTTGGAATAGTCCTTCTGGATGCATCTGCCCGAGGGGGTGTAGTAGCGTCCGATAGTGAGGCGGATGGCCGAACTGTCGGGGAGCACGGCCTGACGTTGGATGAGACCCTTGCCGAACGAACGGCGGCCCACGATGAGAGCGCGGTCGTTGTCTTGAAGTGCTCCGGCGAAAATCTCAGAAGAGGAAGCGGAGAACTCATCGATGAGCACCACAACGCGGCTATCCTTGAAATTGCCGTTGCCGTCGGCCTGCACGCCCGAGGTGGAGAAATATTCGCGCCCCTTTGTGGTGGCGATGAGGCTCCCCTTGGGCAGGAACTCGTTGGCCATGAGGAATGCGATCTCCATGAATCCGCCGGAATTGCCGCGGAGGTCGATGACATAGTCGGAAGCGCCCTCGCGCTTGAGATCGTTGAGAGCCTGGAAGAACTCGTCGTAGGTGGATCGGCCGAACTTGCTGACGCGGACATAGCCGATGCTGTCGGAAAGCATATAGGATGCATCGACCGAGGTGTTGGGCAGTTCGCCACGGATCACCTCCATATTGAGCATCTTCTTGGCGCCGGCACGACGGACACCGAGGGTGACGGGAGTGCCACACTCGCCGCGGAGCTTTTTGAGCACCTGCTCATTGGTGATGCCGATGCCGGCCACGTCCTCACCGTCGACCTTGACAATGCGGTCGCCGGCGCGCATGCCGATTTTCTCGGAAGGACCTCCCGAGACGACCTCGATGACAGTGATGGTGTCGTTGTTGATCATAAACTGCACACCGATGCCGCAGAACGAGCCGTCGAGTTCCTCGTTGACCGAGCGGAGGTCGGAAGCCGGGATGTATGCCGAGTGCGGGTCGAGATTCTGGAGGAGAGCCGGGATGCTGTTCTCCAGAAGGCTGTCGAGATTGACTTCATCCACATAATCGTTGCGGATGAGATTGAGAATAGTCTGGAATTTTTTCTGGGATGCCGTGCCGGCCGTGTGTCCTCCGCGGAAGAGGTCGGATGCGAGAATACCCGCGATGAAAGCCAGGGCTACAATAAGAGGCACCCAAGTAGCAGTCTTTTTCACCTGAACAAAGAGATAAAAAAAGTAAGATTGAAAACCATAAAACAAACCGAAAGGAGTTCACGACTCTAAATCGGCGATGTGGCAGCACTCCACACCGGCACGGCGGAGGAGTTCGATACCATCGGTGATGCGATAGACCTCGTTGAAGACCACACGGACGATGCCGGCCTGGATGATGAGTTTGGCGCACTCTATGCAGGGAGAAGCCGTGATGTAAAGGGTGGCACCGTCGGAAGAATTGTTGCTGCGCGCCACTTTGGTGATGGCATTGGCCTCGGCATGAAGCACATATGGCTTGGTGATGCCTGCCTCGTCCTCACAAATATTTTCAAACCCCGAAGGAGTGCCGTTGAATCCGTCGGAGATAATCATAGAATTTTTGACAATTATGGCTCCGACCTTTCTACGCTGACAGTAGGAGTTTTCGGCCCAGATACGCGCCATGCGGAGATATCGTCGGTCGATGGTGTCCTGTTTCTGGTGTCGGATGTCGCTGTCGGAAATATCTACATTCATACGCCATAGAATTAGTCTGCAAAGGTACAAACTTCCCATCATAAAACGATGTAAAAGCATTCATTTTTTTTGGGAGGAGGCGGAAGGGGAAAATAGATGGCGAAAGAGGGGAGTGAGATTGAAAAAAAATGACTAAATTTGTGGCTTTAATGTGGGGAAGATGGCGGGGAAGGTGACTTTAAAAGAAGGAAAAAAGATGAAAAAGATACTGAAATGGGCGATGTGGATGGCGCTTATAGCATTGGCGGCCGGCAGTGTGAGCGCCCAGAATAGCCTGAAAGGGCACAGAGGCGGTTTGCAGAGCGGGATATCGGCTCTGGATAAGGAGCAGATGCCTGTAAAATGGACCGCAAAGGGAAAAATGATTTCGGAAACCGAGGCGACAGTGACCCTGACTGCCACGATGGGGGAGGGATGGCATCTGTATGGGATGAATATACCCGCAGACGGCCCCGAACCTACCAAAATCACTTTCAGCTATCCCAAAGGGGTGAAAACCGAGGGGGCATTGACCGCAGACAAAGCTCCGGAGAGGAAGACGGACGAGATGTTTGGCAGCCAAACAGAGTACTGGAGCGGAAAGGTGACATTCACAAGGCGATTGAAGATAGACAAAAGCCTGAAGGATGTGACTGTGAAATGTACGGTGAGATATATGAGCTGCAACGATGTGACCTGCCGTCCGCCACAGACAACCGAACTGGAAGTAAAAATCAAATAATCCCGGACAACCGGTGCCTCCTGACAACAGGGAATGCAAACAAAGTATACGCCCCAGAAAAGAAACAACATGAAAAAACATATGAAAACAGGACAATGGAGATCGCTGCTGATGGCACTGCTGTGTGCTGTATCGGGCATAGGAATGATGTCGGCTCAGGAACTTGATCCGATAGTGTGGGAAACGTCGGTGGAGAACAACAGCTCTACCGAAGCCACAGTGAAATTTTCGGTGAAGATAGAGAAAGGGTGGCATCTCTACAGTTTCGATCTGCCGGAGGACGGGCCCAATTCCACTTCTATAACCTTTGACCTGCCCGAAGGGGTGAGTAAAGATGGCGCAATCTGTTGGTCAAGAGCTCCGAAGGAGGAATATGACCCCGTGTTCGCGCTGAAACTTGCCTGGTGGGAGAACGATGTAGTGCTGACACAGAAGCTGAAAATCAGCGATGGGAAAACGCACGACGTGAGCGGCGTGATAAGATTTCAGGGCTGTAACGAAGAGACCTGTATAAGTCCTCAGAAGTTGCCGTTTAACGTGACCGTAGGCACGGGAGCAGCCGCTACAGTGGTAGAGGAGACACCAGCTGTGGAGGTGACGGGGGGAAAGGTAGAAGCATCTCAGAAGCAGGAGATTTCGGAAGCCGGATGGTGGGCGCCTGTAGAGATCAGCGCCTCCGACGACGAGAATGCCAGTGTGAGCAACAGTCCGCTGTGGCTGATATTCGTATGGGGCTTCGGAGGCGGTCTGCTGGCACTGCTGACCCCCTGCGTGTGGCCGATGATACCGATGACGGTAAGTTTCTTCCTGAAAAAAGACGGCAACCGCCGCAAACAGATACGCGCTGCCGCGGTGTACGGACTCAGTATCGTGGTGATATACCTCTCTTTGGGCTTGATAATAACCGGCATATTCGGAGCAAGCAAGCTCAACGAGCTGTCGACCAATGCGTGGTTTAACCTCGCCTTCTTCCTGCTGCTTCTGATCTTCGCGATAAGCTTTTTCGGAGGATTCGACATACAGCTGCCCGAGAAATGGCGCAACGGCGCCGATGCACGCGCCGAGAAGGCCACCGGATTGCTGAGCATCTTCTTCATGGCTTTCACTCTGGTGCTGGTATCATTTTCCTGCACCGGCCCGATCATCGGCACACTCCTCGTGGAGGCAGCCAGCATGGGCAACTTCGCCGGACCTGCCGCCGGAATGGCCGGATTTGCAGTAGCACTGGCATTGCCGTTCTCGCTTTTTGCCATCTTCCCCTCGTGGCTGAAACAGGCACCGCGGTCGGGAGGGTGGATGAACTCGGTGAAAGTGGTGCTTGGCTTCCTGGAGCTGGCGCTGTCGCTGAAATTCCTGTCGGTTGCCGATCTGGCATACGGATGGGGGATACTCGACCGCGAGGTGTTTATCTGCCTGTGGGTAGTGATTTTCGCTATGCTCGGGCTGTATCTGCTGGGCAAGATCCGCTTCAGCCACGACGCGCCGTTGGATCATGTGTCGATACCGCGCTTCTTCATGTCGCTCATATCGCTGTCGTTTACGATTTATCTGATCCCCGGCCTGTGGGGTGCACCGTTAAAGAGCGTGAGCGCCTTTGTACCGCCTCTGTACACCCAGGATTTCAACCTGTATGCCGGGGGACAGTTTGAGGAGTTTGACGACTACGACGAAGGTATGCGCTATGCAGCCGAGAATCACCGTCCCGTGCTGATAGACTTTTCGGGCTACGGATGTGTCAACTGCCGCAAGATGGAAGGGGCTGTGTTTGATACCCCTGTAGTGACAGGGATCATCAAGGAGAACTTCGTGCTGATCAAACTGATGGTAGACGACAAGGCAGAGTTGCCGACTCCGATAGAGGTAGAGGAGAACGGCAAGAAGCTGACCCTGGAGACAGTCGGCGAGAAGTGGAGCTATCTGCAGCGAGTGAAATTTGCTGCCAACTCCCAGCCCTACTACATGGTGCTCGACAACGAAGGCAATGCCATGACCCCTCCGGCCTACTACGATGAGAATGTAACGAAATTTGTAGACTGGCTCAACGACGGAATGAAAAACTACAGTAACGCCCAGTAAAAAAGACAAATAAAAGAAACAGAAGATGAAAAGTCGTCAGGAAAAACTTGAGGCACTTGGCAAAGTGCTTGATGTGCTCGACACGCTGAGGGTGAAGTGCCCTTGGGACGCCAAGCAGACCAACGAAAGTCTGCGCCCCAATACGGTAGAAGAGGTGTTTGAGCTGTGCGAAGCACTTATCAACGAAGATGACGCAGAGATAAAGAAAGAGCTCGGCGACGTGCTGCTGCATGTGTTCTTCTACTCGAAAATAGGGGAGGAAAAGGGGAAATTTGACGTGGCAGATGTATGTGACGCTCTGACAACGAAGCTGATATTCCGTCATCCGCATGTCTACGGCAATGTGCAGGCCGACAATGCCCACAAAGTGGAGCAGAACTGGGAGCAAATCAAGCTCAAAGAGAAGGGAGGCAACAAAAGCATCTTAGCAGGAGTGCCCGGAGCGCTTCCCGCACTGACAAAGGCATATCGCATCCAGGAGAAAGCCGCCAATGCAGGCTTTGACTGGGAGACTCCCGGCGAAGTATGGGAGAAGGTGAAAGAGGAGATTGGGGAGTTTGCCGCCGAGGCCAAAGACTTCGTCGGCAAAGATGAGACACCCGAGGATGTGAAGCGGAGGATGGAAGCCGAAATGGGCGACCTTCTGTTTTCGCTGATCAACGCAGCCCGGCTTTACGGCATACAGCCCGAAAACGCCCTGGAGAGGACCAACAAGAAGTTTATTTCGAGATTTGGATATATCGAGGAGCAAGCCAAAGAGATGGGAAAGAGCGTGAAGGAATTGACGCTTGGGGAGATGGAAGAGCTATGGCAGAAAGCTAAGAAAGTGCGGAAGCAATAGATCTCAGAGGTCGGGAAGGGGAGCGGTGACTTTGTCGCCGGCGCAGCGCTTTAGATTAAACAAAAGGGCCTTTAGATTAAACCAAAGGGTAACTTTAGGATAAAACTAAGGGGAATTTTAGATTAAACCAAAGTGGAAGGGAGATATCTTATATATAGATAGGTATCTATCGGAAAGATATTAATATAGATAGGAGTCTTTCTGAAAGATACAAAGGACAAAAGAAACATTAAAAAACGGAAAGATATGAAAGGATTGAAATGGCTGTGGGTCGCAGCAGCAGCGATGATGGGGAGCGGAGTGCTTTACACACCGCAGGAGGCAGTGGCTCAGGTGAATCAGCTTGACGCCGATATGAATATAATCCCTGACAAGGTGACAAAGACCGATGAGGGCGTGCGCATCTCGCTGTGTCTGGTGGGGATACCTCACACCTCGCAGAGGATAGACAGTGTGGACCTGCGCATAGGGAAGCAGGTGTATCCGGCCAATGACATCGACGGAGTAGATTTCAAGCGCTACTTCCAGTTTGAGGACGAGGGAGTACAGACCATCGAAGTAGACTTCCCGTTCAAAAGTGTGGTGCCCAAAACAGCAACGCTTGATTTTCACACTGTAAAAGGGATAATCACCTCTCCGGCACGTCAGTAAGTGATGGAATTGTCGGCAAGGATAGAACGACTCAACAATAAGTGATAACAGGACAGAAAACGGAGGAGCCCGAAAAAAGAAAGGCGGCATGATAGTATGTGTGACTGAGAAACCGGATGTGGCGCGCGACATAGCAGCCGTGCTTGGCGCTACAGAGCGCCGTTCGGGGTATATAGAAGGGAACGGATATCAGGTAACCTGGACATTCGGCCATCTGTGTACTCTCAAGGAGCCGGCCGACTATACCGACTGGTGGAAGCATTGGTCGCTCAGTGCTTTACCTATGATTCCGCCGAGATTCGGCATAAAACTGATCCCTGAAGAAAGGTATGAGCGTCAGTTCAACGTGATAAAAAGCCTGATATCGACCGCAGACGAGGTGATAAACTGCGGCGATGCCGGGCAGGAAGGAGAACTGATACAGCGGTGGGTGATGCAGAAAGCCGAAGTGCGCTGCCCCGTGAAACGTCTGTGGATCAATGACCTTACCGACCAGTCGATACGCAACGGATTCGGTCACCTGATGCCCGCATCGGAGAAAGACAATCTGTATCTCTCCGGTCTGTCGCGCGCCATAGGCGACTGGATATTAGGGATGAACGCCACCCGACTGTACACGCTGAAATATTCGCGACCCGGAAATGTGCTGTCGATAGGGCGAGTGCAGACTCCCACGCTTGCCATGCTCGTGCAGCGACACAAAGAGATATCCAACTTTACTCCCGAAGATTTCTGGGAGCTAAAGACTGTGTATAAAGGTGCAACTTTCAACGCTTTAGAAGGGAGGTTCAAGAGCGAGGAGAGCGCACAGCAAGCCGCAGAGAGGATAAAGGCTGCCCTGTTCACCATCACCGATGTGACCGAGAAAAAGGGGAAAGAAGCACCTCCGCGCCTCTTCGACCTGACCTCGCTGCAGGTGGAATGTAACAAAAAATGGGGCTGGTCGGCCGACGAGACACTGAAACTCATTCAGACCCTTTACGAGAAGAAGGTGACAACCTACCCGCGTGTAGACACCACATATCTCAACGATGCCATCTACACCAAAGTGCCTGAAATATTGCGAAATATGACGCCGTATGCCAATCTGACGGCGCCACTTCTGGCGATGTCGCGTCTGCCGAAGAGCAAAAAAGTGTTCGATGACTCGAAAGTGACCGACCACCACGCCATCATCCCCACCGGGCAGTTGCCCAACATGCTTCAGGGCAACGAGAAACTGATGTATCACCTGATAGCCCAGCGATTTATCGCCACATTCTATCCCGACTGCGAATTTATGGCCACCACCGTCTTGGGGGAGGCCGCCGGAGTAAAATTCAAGACCCAAGGGAAGGTAGTGACCAAAAACGGGTGGCGCGACGTGTACGGAGGTAAGAACTCACAGAGCGATGCCGAGCAAGGTGACGACAAGATACTTCCGCCGTTTGAAAAAGGGGAGAGCGGGCCTCACGAACCGTCGGTGGTGAAAAAAAGCACCCAGCCTCCGAAATATTACACCGATGCCACTCTGCTGAGGGCGATGGAAACCGCCGGAAAGACCGTGGATGACGAGGAACTGCGTGACGCCATGAAGGAGAACGGGATAGGACGTCCGTCGACAAGAGCCTCGATCATAGAGACACTTGTGAAACGACGCTATATCTACCGCCAGCGCAAGAATATAATGGTGACTCAGGCCGGTATAGACCTGATAGATACCATAGATGAAGAACTGCTGAAAAGTCCCAAGCTTACCGGACTGTGGGAGAGTAAATTGCGCCAGATAGAGCGAGGAACATACAGCGCCTCAGACTTCATCGACGAGCTTAAAGCCATGATAGCAGAGATAGTGCATAATGTAATGACAGACAGCTCAATGAAGCGTATAGAAGTGTCTCCGGATGAAAACGAAGGAGGAAAGGGGACAAAGAACGCCCCGAACGGCACTCCGGCCGATGCAAAACCCGCGAAAAAGCGTGCGCCGGCGGTGAAAAGTCTCGATCAGATAATGTGCCCGCTCTGCGGTGAAGGGCATATACTGAAAGGACGCACAGCCTACGGATGCTCGAAATATGCATCGGGATGCACACTGCGCCTGCCCTTCGACGAGTATGCCGACAACCTGACACCGGCGAAACTGAACGCATTGATAAAGAAGAATTTCAAAACCAAGGGGAAGAAATGATGGAAACAAACGACCTGATACAGTGGCTGACCGTAAGTGTCATAATACTGATAGCCCTAATCGCGATAGTGAGGAAGGTAAATAAGCTACGGCGCAACATCAAGGATGGCGATGCCTCGGGTTGCGGCTGCGGCTGCGAGGGGTGCACCAAACATTGCGAGAGCCGGGAGCAGTCCTCGGATGCGAACCATGAAAGAGCAGATAAGTGATGGATAACAAAGGATTTATAAACAATATAAGCGCGAGACTGGGGTGCGGAGTATCGGAAGCGGAGAAGCTGACCGAATGTTTCGCATCGCTTCTACGCGAACAGTGCGGCGAAGGGAGCAAGGTGGCCATCCCCGGGTTCGGGACCTTTGAAGGAGTGAAACACGACGAGGAAATCACTACAAGCCTTGACACAGGCAAAAGAATGCTGCTTCCGCCATCGGTGGAGGTGAGATTTGCTGCCGGAGGTATGCTAAAAAAACGCGTCAGAGGAAAGGAGGGGAGACGATGAGCACTACATTGGCATTGCCCGGGATAGTGGAGTACTTCGTAGCGACGACGGGATGCACGGCCGACGAGGCGAGGAACTATCTTGCGGAGTTTTCCGATATAATAGGTGACGCCCTTCACAAGGGGGAGAGCGTGGAGATTGCCGGGATCGGTACATTTAAACGGATCGGCGCCGGCGAAGGGGCCGAGGTGGCTTTTGAGCCGTCGGAAACGCTGACAGAGGCGGTAAATGCACCGTTCGCGATGTTTGATCCGGTGGAGCTTGACGACGAAGTGACCGAGGAAATGCTTGATACGGCGATATATGAGTCCGACTTTTATACTCCGGAGGAAGATAGCGCCAAGGAAGAATCGGACGATGAAGAAACTCCGTCCCCGGAGTCCGAACCTCAAGAAGATCCCGAAGTGGAGCCCGAATCAGAAGAGGAGCCTCAGGCCGATGAGCCGGGAGAGGAGCCTTTGGTAGAGGAAACAGTAGAAGTCGCCGAGACTGTGGTAGTTGGCGCACCTGTAGCGATATCCAAAGAGGAGCCGGAGGAAACAACTGAAGAAAGCGATGAAGCGGAATCGGAAGAGGCACCCCAAACAAGTGAAGATGTTGCCGCAGGGGAGGCACCTCAAATAAGAACTAACGACCCCGAGGGAGATATTGAGCCCGCGACCCCTGAAGAAGAGCCGACGGAGGAGGAAGCTCCCACCATCGCCAAAGATTATGAGCCAAGAGCCGTTGAGGAAGAACGGCCGAGGGGGAGGAGTGACCGATATGACTACGGCGAGGAGGGGAGCGCTAAGGTATATCACAAAGCGCACCGCGTGAATGTGATACTTGCGCTGCTGATAGGACTGCTCGCCGGAGTGCTGATAGGATATATCGGACGTGGCTTTATAAACCTAACGGGAGTGAAAAGTGTTAATATTTCAGCTGATGATGTGCAGGTGATCCATCAGACATTAGCATCTGACAACGAGGCCGCTCAGGCTCCGGAAGCAACCGCGGCCACTGATTCTGACACGACAGCCACAGAGGCGATTCAGGACAGCGTAGCGGCCGAAGCCGAAGCGACAGCCAAGGAAGCTCCGGTGGTGACAGATACAGTGAAAGCCGGAATATATCTTACGACTATAGCGCAGAGGCACTACGGAAAGAAAAAATTCTGGGTTTACATATATCTGGAGAATCAGGATCGCCTTGGAAACCCCAACGAGATCGCTCCGATGACAGTGGTAGTTGTACCTCCGCTGGCAAAATATGGCGTGAACGCCACCGATAAAGCCAGCGAAGAGGATGCCGAGCGGAAAGCCGCAGAAATATTGAGACGATATCCCGATTAAGTAGTGTGTGAAATGACGTTAAAAGACGCCGTGTTCTTAATAATGCTAAACTCTATTAAGAAAAAATTAACACTTGAATTTAGCATTTTGGATAGCTGATTTTATATTTTTGCACAAAATTATAGGGGATTATGCATTGGCGGGTCGAGGCATATGCAAAGATGTGCATCGCCCCCGAGTGTATATCCGCGATATAGCGCTGAAAATAAGATAAATGACAAATATAAACTATGAGTGAATCGGTTAATATCCGCGAGTTGAACGATCTCGTGGCGAGCAAGAACGATTTTGTGAATCTGATCACCCGCGGCATGGACCAGACCATCGTGGGTCAGAAGCATCTTGTAGAGTCGCTGCTGATAGCGCTGCTGTCAAACGGCCATGTGCTGCTTGAAGGTGTTCCGGGTCTTGCCAAGACGTTGGCAATCAAGACACTTGCACAGCTGATTGATGCCAAATACAGCCGTATCCAGTTTACTCCGGACCTTCTGCCGGCCGATGTGCTCGGTACGATGGTATACAGCGTGAAGTCGGAGCAATTTCAGGTAAAGAAAGGCCCGATTTTCGCAAACTTCGTGCTTGCGGATGAGATCAACCGTGCTCCTGCCAAGGTGCAATCGGCACTTCTCGAGGCGATGCAGGAGCGTCAGGTGACAATCGGCGACAAGACCTTCGCCCTTGACGAGCCATTCCTGGTGATGGCCACCCAGAACCCTATAGAGCAGGAGGGCACCTATCCTCTGCCCGAAGCCCAGGTGGACCGTTTCCTGCTTAAGGTAGTGATCGGTTATCCCTCGCGCGAGGAGGAGAAGCTGATTATCCGCCAGAATATCACCAACGAGAAGAAAAAGATCGTGCCCCTGCTGAAGCCGGAGGAGATCCTTGAGGCTCAGAAGATAGTGGAGAAGATCTACATCGACGAGAAGATAGAGCGCTATATCGTGGACATCGTGTTTGCCACCCGTTTCCCCGCCGACTATGGGCTGAACGACCTGAGCAGCATCATAGGTTTCGGAGCATCGCCCCGTGCCTCGATCTCGCTGGCTCGTGCGGCCCGCTCGTATGCGTTCCTGCGTCAGCGCGGATATGTGATCCCCGAGGATGTGCGTGCGGTATGCCATGATGTGCTCCGTCACCGTATCGGTCTGACCTACGAAGCCGAGGCAAACAACATCACGGCCGACGAGATCATATCTGAGATACTTGACAAGGTTGAGGTGCCTTGATAAGGATGACAACGAACAACAGTCGGCTCTCCGAAGGGCCGACAGTTTTCTATTATAAAATATCGAAAATCGCTGATGGACGCAAACGAGCTGCTTAAAAAGGTAAGGCGCATAGAGATCAAGACTCGCGGCCTTTCGCAGAATATATTCGCCGGAGAGTATCACTCGGCGTTTAAGGGGAGGGGTATGACCTTCTCGGAAGTGCGTGAATATCAGTACGGAGATGACATCCGCGACATAGACTGGAATGTGACAGCGCGCCACAATCACCCTTATGTAAAGGTGTATGAGGAGGAGCGCGAGCTCACGGTGATGCTGTTGGTGGATGTGAGCGGATCGCGTCTTTTCGGTGCCGTAGGCGACGAGAAGCGCGAGATGATAGCCGAGATAGCGGCAACTCTGGCATTCTCGGCCATCCAGAACAACGATAAGATAGGTGTGATATTTTTCTCGGACAAGATAGAGAAATTTATCCCTCCGAAGAAAGGAAGAAAGCATATCCTTTTCATAATCCGCGAGTTGATAGACTTCACGCCCGACAACCGCGGTACCGACCTCGGGATGGTGCTGAAATATTTCGCGGACGCGCTGAAAAAACGGTGCACCACCTTCCTTATCTCGGACTTCATCGACGAGAAAGACTACTACAAAGCCCTCTCGATAGCATCGAACAAACACGATGTGTATGGCATACAGGTTTATGACAAGCGCGACTCGCAGCTGCCCGACGTGGGGCTGATGCGTGTGAGCGACCTGGAGACAGGCGCAGAGCGATGGGTAGACACCTCGTCGAAGAAAGTGCGCAACGAGTACGGCCGCTGGTGGTACGAACGTCAGCAGGTGATGAGCGATACGCTGAAACGCTGCGGCGTGGGTTCGGTGTCGGTAGCCACCGACGAGGACTACGTGGCGGCTCTGATGGGGCTGTTCAAGCGCCGCGGCTGAAACCGCGCGCAACTACCGACGGCTGCAAAAGTGAAATAAGAGAAACAGGCGAGCGAGAGCGGGCAGACCTACGGCATGACCTCAAGAGGGCTGCCGGGGACCGCGAGAAGCTCAAAGAGAAATGTAAAATCGAACATGCGAATTGTCAAAAGATACACAAAAGGAGTGGCGCTGAGTGCCATCGTAGCGCTGTGCTGCGGCACGGCATGGTCGGCGCCCGGTGCATCGATAAAGGCCGCTCTGGATTCGAGTCAGGTGACGATGGGCTATCAGACCGCCGTGAAACTTGACATAGTGGACAGTGCGACATCTCCGGCTCAGGTGATAGTGGACAAATCGACATTCCCGCAGGAGGTGGAGATCGTAGACTGGGTCTACGGCGACACCACTGACTTAGGCAACGGGCTTGTGGAGATGAAGCGTGCACTGGTGCTACAGCCCTTTGACTCGGGCGTGTACACCATCCCGCCGTTTCTGCTGGTCAACGGCCCCGACACGCTGAGATCGAAAGCACTGACCATCAAGGTGCTTCCGGTGGATGTGAGCAAGATGCAGGATATCAATCCTCTGGCCGACGTGCAGAAATTTGACAGCAAATGGTATGACTTTCTGCCCGATTGGCTCACGGACTACTGGGGCTGGTATCTGCTGGCACTTTTGGTGATAGCCGGCGGCATCTGCGGTTATCTGATAGTGACCAAGAAGGTGAACGTGAATATCCTGCCGCAGAAGAAGCCCGTGGCACCCGATGTGCTTGCGCTTGGGCGCCTCAATGAGCTGAAAGAAGCACAGCTGTGGGAGAAAGGTCAGGAGAAAGAGTATTATACCCGCCTGATAGATATCCTTCGCGACTATCTGCAGGGGCGCTTCGGCATCAATGCCATGGAGATGACTTCGTCGCAGATACTCAAAGCCCTCAGGCACAACGAGGAGGCTCGCCTCTCGCAGCAATATATGGAGAGGGTGGTAGAGATCGCTGATTATGTGAAATTCGCCAAGGTAAGACCTATGCCCGATGACAACGTAAGGTCGTGGCAGAATGCGCTCCAGTTTGTGGAGGAGACCCGTCCGGTGGCCGTAGAGGAGCCGGAAGAGGGTGAAAAGGGCGAATCGGATAATAAAGGCGGAGAGACTCCGAAAGGAGCAGAAGCCAAGACGAAAGGAGCAGAAGCCAAGCGAGGCGGCGAACCTCGGAAAGGCGCAGAACCTCAAAAAACTGATACGAAATGATTCATTTGGCACATCCGGGCATATTGTGGCTTTTCCTGCTTTACATACCGCTGATAGCGTGGTATGTATGGAAGCGGAAAAGCGCTCATGCCGCCCTTGAGATATCCACTGTGCGACCGTTCGCGAAAGTGAAGCGGCCGCTGAAGCAGTATATGATGCACGGACTTTTCGTGCTGCGTCTTTTGGCCATAGGTTGCCTGATAGTGGTGCTGGCACGTCCTCAGACCCGCGATGCCTGGCATAGCTCGCGCACCGAGGGTACGGATATGGTGATAGCGCTCGATATATCATCGAGTATGCTGGCGCGCGACTTTAAACCCGACCGCCTGGAGGCCGCCAAGAAGCTGGCCGCAAGATTTATCAATGGCCGTGAGAACGACAATATGGGTCTTGTGGTATTTGCCGGGGAGGCATTCACCGGAGTGCCGATGACCAGCGACCGCGCGGCGCTGATGAACTATGTGAACTCGCTCAACCGTGAGATGCTGGAGGACGGCACGGCCATCGGCGACGGCCTCGCCACATCGATCAACCGCATAAAAGACGGCAAAGCCAAGAGCAAGAGCATAATACTGCTGACCGACGGATCGAACAACACCGGTATCGTGGCCCCGCTCACAGCCGCCGAGATAGCCAAAAAACTGGGTATCAAGGTTTATACCATAGGCGTGGGCACCAACGGCACGGCACCTTATCCGCAGATCAACATGTTCGGGCGCATAGAGTATGTGCCTACTCCGGTGGTGATAGACGAGGAGACCCTCAAACAGGTGGCGTCGATCACCGGCGGCAAGTACTTCCGTGCGACCGGCAACAAAGTGCTGAGTGAGATATTTGACGAGATTGACAAACTGGAGAAGACCGAGCTCGATGTAAGGCACTTCTCGCATACCGAGGATTGCTACCTGCCGTGGGCCATAGCCGCGCTGGGGCTTTTCTTGCTGGAGCTGTTGCTGAGAGTGACATATCTTCGCACAATCCCGTGATCTACTGACTATAAAAGAGAAGAAAGAACTATGACATTCGCATATCCATATCTGCTATATCTGCTGTTGCTGATACCGGTGGTATTCGGCCTGTGGTTTTGGAGCAGACTCGCGCGTAGAGCCAAAATCAAGCGCTACGGGCATCCCGAGCAGCTCGCTCACCTGATGCCCGAGGCTTCGAAATATATGCCCGCGGTGAAAATCACGCTTGAGCTGCTGGCTCTGGCCGCTCTGATTGTAGCTGTGGCCCGTCCGCGCGCGGGAGAGAAAGAGGAGGTGGAGAACACCTCGGGTATTGAGGTGATGATAGCGTTTGACGTGTCGCGCTCTATGCTGGCATCAGCCACCGACGATCCGAACGGAGTGTCGCGCCTGCAGCGAGCCAAATATATCCTCAACCGACTGATAGATAAGCTTGACCACGACAAGGTGGGCCTGATAGTCTTTGCCGGAGAGGCTTACACCCAGCTGCCCATCACCACCGACTTCCTGTCGGCGCGGATGTATCTCGACGAGATCTCCACCGATATGGTATCGACCCAGGGCACGGCCATCGGCACCGCCATTAACATGTGTCTGCATAGCTTCTCGCCCGATGAGGAGGTGAATAAAGCCATCATAGTGATAACCGATGGTGAAAATCACGAGGGCGATGCCCTGGAGATGGCAAAGCTGGCCAAAAGTCAGGGGATAGAGGTGGATGTGATAGGCGTAGGATCGCTGAAAGGCGCTCCAATCCCCATCGACAGCCGCCGCGGGGAGTATCTGAAAGATAATGCCGGCAATCCCGTGACCACTTACCTCAACGAGAACATGGCCAAGGAGATAGCCTCGGCCGGAGGAGGCATCTATATCAACGGCAGCGGCTCGAAAGCCGTGGATCAGCTTGTGGAGAGCCTCGACCAGATAAAGAAGAGCGATCTGCAGCATGTGAGCTACAAGGCGAGCGCCGAGCAATTTCCGGTGTTCGTGTGGATAGCGGTGATACTGCTTGTGATCGATGCATGTGTGCTGCCGCGTAAGATAGGGTGGCTTAAGAAGTTTACTTTCTTCAGTCGTACAGAAAAGTAAGGAATGAAAAGGATAACATATATACTGACATGCTTATTGCTGGCCGGCGGCATGGCTCTGACATGCAGCTGCAGCCACGACGAGACCGCTGTGCAGTCGACAAAGCGTGAGCGAAATGCCATAAAGGAGGGGAACAAACTGTATGTCGATAAGCGCTATGCCGAGGCCGAGGTGGCTTACAAGAAAGCACTCGAGGAGAACCCCGACAACGCCACCGCGCAGTTTAATCTTGCCTCGTCGTATCTGAAACAGCGCGGCGAAGACCTGACCAACAAAGAGGACTCGCTGATAAGGACCGCCGACGCCATGCTTGCCAAGGTGGCGCAGAACGAAAAGCTTGCCGAGCCTTCATTTTACGACCGCGGCAACATAGCATATAAAGCCGAAGACTACGCATCGGCGATAGAGATGTACAAAAACGCTCTGCGACGCAATCCCGAGAACAATCAGGCCCGTGAGAATCTGCGCCTTGCACAGCTGAAAAAGCAGGAGCAGGATCAGAACCAGGACCAGAATCAGCAGAACCAGGATCAGCAGGATCAGAACCAGGATCAGCAGGACAAGAATCAAAACGACCAGCAGAACCAGCAAGATCAGCAGAACCAGGATCAAAACAAAGACAAGCAGCAGAACGACCAGAACAAGCAGGACCAGAACCAGCAGGATAAAAAAGACCAGGAGCAGAAACAGCAACAGGGCGGCCTCAGCGAGGCAAGCGCACAGCAGATCCTGAAGGCGATGGAAGATAAAGAGAACGGCACGCGCCAGAAAGTAGAACTGATGAAACAGAACGAGGAGAAACGCGCGAACCGTCGCACCACCGACAAACCGTGGTAACAGAAGGGGAGGGCCTCCGGCGGGAGGCTGACGTAACAACTATTTAAAGAGAACGAGGGGCGAAGGGTCGGCATTTTGAGAAGATGTCGGTGAAACAGACTGACGCAGACTGATAGAGACTGATACAGATTGACTCAGACTGATAGAGACTGAAACAGACTGATGCAGACTGATAGAGATTGACGCTGACACTGACAAGATGCCTGACGGACATCGAATAAAAGAAAGAATGTAATGAGATAATCCCGGCTTACTGAAGGACGGCGAAGCAAAGCCGCCGATGCAGGACGGGATAAAGCGAAAGAATATGAAGAAGCTGATATTTACATTGTTGATGGCGCTTGCCATGGCAACGGGTATCACGGCTCAGACCTCATTTCAGGTAATACCGCCTCGAAATGTGATAGCCGGCAATACATTTTATGTGACCTATCGCCTAACCAATGGCGACGGCAACGGCCTCGACTGTCCGGCCGTGACGGGGTGTAAATTGCTGAGTCCGCGTCCCGGAGTGAGCACCATGCAGTCGGTGGAGATCATCAACGGACATCAAAGCTCCACTACGACAGTGGATTACACTTATACCTACCGCGCCGAGAAGGAAGGCACATACACGGTGCCCGCAGCTTCGATACAGGTAGACGGGAAGAAGTATACCACTAAGGCAGTGCAGTTTAAGGTGCTTCCTCCCGATAAAAACGCCCGCAACAACAGCCAGCGTCAGGGGGGCGGTGGTTACGGCTACGGATATTCAGGCGCCACGGTCGACGACCCCTCGAGTCAGGACAACGCCAAGATCGGGAAAGACGACATATTCGTGCGTGTGATACTCAACAAGAGCCATGCCTACGAAGGTGAGGCGATAGAGTGCACGCTGAAACTTTACACCAAATTTGAGCGCATCAACTCGTTCATGGTGACAACGCCCCCGACCTACGACGGCTTCCTGATAGAGGAGATCGACACACAGGCGTCGCTCAACGCCGTGGAGCATTACAACGGGCAGAACTATATCACCGCCGTACTGAAGAAATGCATCATTTATCCGCAGCAGTCGGGCAAGCTGACCATCAGTTCGGGTCAGTATGACCTGAGCGTGGTGCAGCTGGAGAGAGTATCGAACGGATTTTTCATCTCCGCGCGCCCGGTGGAGAAGTCGGTGCATCTGCCTGCCTTCTCGCAGACAGTGAACATCACACCGCTGCCTCAGCCATCGCCCGCCAGTTTCACCGGAGCCGTGGGTCAGTTTAAATTCGAGAGCCGGATGAACAGCACCGAGCTTCGCACCGGCGAGGCCGCATCGCTGCGATATATCATCACCGGTACAGGCAACATCAAATTTGTGAAGGAGCCAAAGCCTACGATTCCCGACGAGTTTGAGCAGTATACTCCGAAAACCGATGTCAACGCCCGTGTGTCCGGCACGAATATGACCGGCACTGTGACAGCCGAATATACCATCGTGCCTCAGAGCGTGGGCGACTTCAAGATTCCTGAGCAGGAGTTCAGCTATTTTGATCCTTCGAAACGCGAATATGTGACCCTTACCGCACCGGGCTACAACCTGAAGGTAGCCAAGGGTTCGGGCACGACAACCTCGGTGGAGCAGCGCGACATCCAGGCCAAGAATCTCGACATCCTGCACATCAAGCTCGGCGACAAGGGAATGAGCAAATGGCATACTCCGGTTGTGAGATTCTGGTGGTACTGGGGTATCATGGGCCTGCTGTTGCTGGGTATGATAGTGTCAGTGTGGGTATTCAGTGCACGCGCACGGATGGCATCTGATGTAGCCGGACGTCGCACCTCGCGAGCCAACAAGGTGGCCCGCAAACGCCTGAAGACGGCAGCTGCATTTATGAAGGCCCATAAGAGCGACGAATTTTACGAGGAGATGCTCAAAGCCATGTGGGGTTATCTCAGCGACAAACTGAATATGCCTGCATCGCAGCTTAGCCGCCAGAATATAGTGGATACTCTCGGCCGCCGCGGCGTGGGCGAAGAGCTTACCAACAAGGTGATAAATATCCTTGACGAATGTGAGATGGCGCGCTACACGCCCGACTCATCGCTCGACTCGTCGGTAGAAGCGATCTACAACGAGGCCACCGACACCATCGATGCGATGGAAAAATGCAAGATATCAAAAGCTTAAGAGTAGGACGAACCGTTATGAAAAAGATATTGACAGCCATATTGCTTATATGTGTGGCAGTGACATCGGGCTATGCGCAGACAGATAGCGTAGCTCCGGTGAAAGAGGAGGCGGCAACTCAGGCACAGCCTCAGCCGCAGGCGCAGCCTAAGGAGACAACAGCCGCCACGGTCAGCGGTAACGAACTGGCACAACGCGGCGACTCGGCATACACCGCCGACAATTTTGCTCTTGCCGAACAGCTCTATACAGCAGCGATGAAGGAGAGCGGCACATCGTCGACCCTCTTCTATAATCTCGGCAACGCTTATTACCGTCAGGGCAACCTCGGGAAGGCGATAGTAAACTATGAGCGTGCGCTGAAACTCGATCCGACCAACGACGACGCGCGTGCGAATCTGGAGTTTGTAAAGACCAAGATTACCGACAGGCAGATAGACAGCGGCTCGATAATGGAGAAGTTGCGCGACGGCATCGTGGAGTATTTTCATGCCGACACATGGGCATGGATCACTGTGGTGCTCTTCGCGCTTTTCCTGGCCGGAGTGGCTACATACCTATTCTCTTCAGTGATAATGGTGAAGAAGATCAGCTTTTTCGGAGGTATCATAGTGTTCCTGCTGTGTGTATGCTGCGTAATCATCTCGTTTGCCGCCGCCAACAGGGTAGAGACCGACAAATGGGCGATAATACTGCCGCCCTCGGCTCAGCTCTCGACAACACCCCGCGATGCCCGTACGCAGAGCGAGGAAGCATTTCTGCTGCATGAGGGGACCAAGGTGGAGATTGTCGACTCGGTGTCGGACGGCAACGAGGGAAAATGGTATGAAGTGAAGGTCGGCCACGGGGAGAGGGCTTGGATCAAAGCTTCGGAGATAGAAAGAATCTGATCTTTTAGCGGGCGTGTCATAGCGGCACGCCCGCTAAAGACCATTAGGGCCGGGGGCAACTCTGGCTCCTTAGCAATTCATAGTGACCGAGGCCCTTTAGAGGGCGACCCGAGGGGGAGGGGATGAACTTGTAATAAAGTTAAAAAAATAAAGGGGGATGGGAGAGCGGGTAAGGCGCTGAAAATAGAAGGGTTAAGGAAAAGGCGAGGAAAAATATGTTATAAAACATATAAAAATGATTTGGAAAGGAAAAAGATATTATATAAATTTGAACTCAATGTTAGCAACTTTCAATGCATAAGCGCAAGCATGCGGCGATAGGTAGCTAAGAAAGAAGGATCAAAGCAGAGTCTCTCAGCGACCGAAAAGTGCGGGAGAGATGAAGCTAAGGGACATCTGATAGAAACAGACACTGATAGAACTGACATAAGCCGAATCGCGATGCCTATGGAAGGGAGGCAGAGAGATGAGGCAGTGAGATAAACGGATATATTAACCCTCACCAAAACATAAGATCATGACAAAGACCATCACTTTCAACGATCTGCGTAGGCTCAAGGATAGCCTCCCCGATGGCTCAATCGCCCGTATAGCTGACAAGCTGAACATAACCGCCCAGACCGTGCGCAATTACTTCGGTGGATCGAACTATGAGTTCGGCAAAAACTGCGGAGTACATATCGAACCGGGTCCTGCTGGCGGTATTGTTGTACTTGACGATACCACAATCTACGATATGGCCGTGGCAATCCTGGAGGAAGAGGAAGCAAAGAAAGAGCAATAAAAAAGGAGAGAATACTCCCGTTGCTACTGAAAAAGGAATGAGAATCGCGCCCTTCGGTTGGCCAGAACGACCCCAACGGAAGGCGCGATTTCTATTTATAAATCCGAATCAAGAATGACTCCAAACCGCCTAATAACATTAGCGATACATACCTACGACAAGGCTCTGCCAATCAAGAATCTGCTTGAGCGGGAGGGAATATATGTGGAGCTGAACAATGTGAATCTGTCATCGCCGGAGGTGTCGTCGGGGGTGCGCATCCGCATCCGCGAAGCCGATCTGCCTCTGGCCCTGCGAATAGTGGAGAATTTCGAGATATTCGCCATCCCCGACCTTGAGACGATAAGGCAGAAAGGGAAGATACTTGTGCCGACGGACTTTTCGGACAACTCGTTCAACGCCATGCGTGTGGCCATGCGTGTGGCTTCGCAGATCGGCTGCGAAGTAGAGTTTATGTATGCCTACATGGAGCCGATGAACCGCGAGACGATACAGCTTTCGGATGCTTACGACTATCAGCTTGCCGACCTGGAGGCCACGCAGAGGCTTCAAGAGGAGGCAAAGATGATGATGAAGCGGTTTACGGAGCGCGTGAAGGCCGAGATGAAAGAGGGGAAACTTCCGGCGGTGAAATACAACTCGATAGTGGTGGAAGGATTGCCCGAAGAGGCAATCGTGGAGTATTCGCGCGAGCATAAACCGCCGCTGATAGTGATGGGTACGCGGGCAGCTCAGAACAAAGAGGCCGATCTGATAGGCAGCGTGTCGGCTGAGGTGCTCGATTCGTGCCGTGTGCCGGTGATCACCATCCCCGAGAATGTGGACACCACCGGGATGAAGGTGAAGCGCGTGGCATTTTTCTGCAACCTCGATCAGGAGGATATGCTCGCCATCGATGCACTGTATCGATTCTTCCCCGACTCGTCGCTGGAAGTGACACTGGTGCATGTGCCGCCGACAGGACTTCGTCGCCAGCTTCTGCCGATAAAGCAGACCGGAGAGAACCTCCTGAAATATTGCCGCGAGCATTACGAGAAGTTTCAGTTTGAGCTCTCGAAAGAGAATCTGCAGAAAATAGCCGTCAACATGGGGCAAGAAGGCAAACGCTACGACATGCTTTGTATCCCGAACAAACGGAAGAGCGCCATAGCCCGCGTGTTCAACCCCTCGATAGCCCACAGAGTGATATTCCGCGCCGATGTGCCGATGCTGGTGATACCTGTGTGACAATGAGACCGGAGGAAATGGAAGAAATGCGTTCTGATATACCCGAAGTGACGCTGATAATGCCTGTTTACAACGTGGAGCGCTATCTGCGCGAGGCGGTCGACTCGGTGATAGCTCAGACATTCAAGAATTGGGAGCTGATACTTGTGGACGACGGTTCGCCCGACGAGTGTCCGCGGATATGCGATGAATACAGCCGCCTCGACAGCCGCATAAGGGTCATACACAAGCCGAACGGCGGTCAGGGCGCGGCCCGCAACGATGCCATAAAGGTAGCCCGGGGGAAATATATCGGATTTGTAGACAGCGACGACAGCATAGAGCCCGACATGTATGCAAAACTGCATAGGGCGATAACTGAAAGCGGCGCTGATATGGCAATGTGCGGTTATTTCCTTGATTTCAGGGGGAAAAGCAAAGTAAAGAAGCCGCTGCCTGAAGCCGGAATCTACGACGGTCCGACACTGATGAGTGAAGGGTATCGCGACCGTAAAGTGCAGAGCATCTCGTGTGACAAACTATTCAAGAGAGAGGTGGTGAGCGAGGGGTATCCCTCCCAGCGCTACTTCGAGGATCACGCCGTGATGCTTCACTGGTATGAAAAGGTGAAAAAATGGGTGGCCATTCCAGAGCCACTGTATCACTACAGGATGCGTCGGTCGGGAGTAACCAACGGGTTCAGCATAGAGAAACGAGTCGCGAAATTTGATGCCGACATGGCCCGCGCACGCTATATGGCATCGCTACCTGAGGAGCGACACGGCATGACACAGGCCGAGATAGCCGCACCGCTGATAGTGAGCGCCGTAGGCACCTGCAAATCGGTGGCCCGGGAGTGTGACGACGCCGAGAAAGCCCTCGAAGTGATAGCCGACATCACCGGAAAGACCTTATCGGCATATGAAGAATGCCGCGAAATATTGCCGGAAAAGGTGGCGAATCGCTATGAACTGATGAAAAACCGTCCCGGATGGTTCCGGCGGAAGATGAGACTGGAGAGGATGTTTGTATTCGCCGGCAACAGGAAAGAAAAACTATTGTATGACTGAAAGATAATGACCGTATCGCTGATAATCTCCACATATAATAATCCCGAGTATCTGTATCTCACGCTAAAAAGCGTGATGAATCAGCGGCGCCTGCCCGACGAGATACTGATAGCCGACGACGGCTCGGGTGAGGCGACGCGCATGCTCGTAGAAGAGATGGCAGCGGAGAGTTTTGTGCCTCTGCGACACATATGGCATGAAGACGAAGGATTCCGTCTCGGAGCGATACGCAACAAAGCCATAGCCGAGGCGAAAGGGGAGTATATCATACAGATCGACGGCGACATAGTGCTGCATACCTCGTTTGTGGCAGATCATGTGAAGATGGCTCGTGAGGGATGGTTTTATTCCGGTAGCCGGGTGCTTCTGAGCCCCGAGACCACCGCGAGGATGGTGAAAGGGAAGCTTGTGGAGCTGCCCAAAGATGCTCCCGAGCGCGGGAAGATGAACTCGCGTCGTGTGCCGCTGCTGATGCCGCTTTTCCGCCGGTATAAATCGGGCAACGGCGGCTATGTGCGCGGATGCAACATGGCATTCTGGCGCAAAGACCTCATAGAGGTCAACGGCTACAACGAGACCATAACAGGATGGGGGCGCGAAGACTCGGAAATTGCCTATAGGCTTATAAACAAGGGCATTAAGAAGGGATTTGTGAAATTCGGGGGAGTAGAGTATCATCTATATCACAAGGAGAACGACAAAAGCGCGGATGAGCGAAACATATCGCTGATGGAAAACGCACGCAAGTCGGGGATAATAGAAGCTCCCCTTGGGATAAAGGAGATGATAGAAAGAGAAAAGCGCGGAGAGGAATGAAAGAAAAAAGCGGGAGAGCGGAGTGAAAAAAATGGGGATGGAATGAAGATTTTTTTTGATTTTTTTGTAACTTTGCACCCGTGAAAACCAAAATTACTTCTCCGGTAGACTAAATGAAGTCTGAGAGAAGTTTTTTTTGATTTATACAAAGCCGGGTGAGGCGTTTTGGAGCGAATGTGAATAAGCGCGACGAGACAGAACCCCGGCAGAAACAAATACTTATGAAGCAAACATACTATATATGTGTGGAATAGTAGGATATATAGGCGAACGTCCGGCGTATGAGATACTGGTGAAAGGGCTTCACCGCCTGGAGTACAGAGGTTACGACTCGGCCGGAGTGGCATTGATGTCGCCGGATAACTCACTCAATGTGTATAAGACACGCGGCAAGGTAGAAGACCTTGAGCGCTTTTGCAGCTCGAAGGACGTGAGCGGCACCCTGGGTATCGCCCACACCCGCTGGGCCACTCACGGCGAGCCGAACGACGTCAATGCCCATCCCCATGTGAGCCTCAGCGGAAAAATAGCGCTTGTGCACAACGGCACTATAGAGAACTATCATGTGCTCAAAGAGGCCCTCGAGCTCGAAGGAGTGACCTTCGTGAGCGACACCGACACCGAGGTGATGGTGAAACTCATAGAATATATCAAAGATAAGAACCACTGCTCGCTGGTGGATGCCGTGCGCGGTGCGCTCAAAGAGGTGATAGGCGCTTACGCCATAGTAGTGACCGACACCGACGAGCCTGACACCATAATCGGCGCACGAAAGAGTTCGCCGTTGGTAATAGGTGTGGGTAACGGTGAGACATTCCTGGCATCCGATGCCACTCCCATCATAGAATACACCGATAAAGTGGTGTATCTCAACGACGACGAGATAGCCGTGATACGTCGGGGTGAACCTCTGAAGATCACCAACGCCGACAATGAGCCCGCAGCCATCGACATCCAGACTCTGCGCATGTCGGTGTCGCAGCTCGAGAAGGGCGGCTTCCCCCACTTCATGCTCAAAGAGATCTTCGAGCAGCCGCGCACCATCTACGACTGCATCCGCGGCAGGATAGGGTCGAGGGGCTCGAAAGTGACCCTCTCGGGAGTGGATATGAACCGCGAGAAATTTATCGAAGCCCATCGCATAGTGATAGTGGCCTGCGGCACCTCGTGGCACGCCGGCCTGATAGGGAAGCGCCTGATTCAGGAAATAGCACGCATCCCGGTAGAGGTGGAGTATGCGAGTGAATTTCGCTACAGCAACCCCGTGCTCACCCCGAAAGATATAGTGATAGCGATATCTCAGTCGGGCGAGACCGCCGACACCCTCGCCGCCATCAAGATGGCCAAGGAGTGTGGCGCGTTCGTGTATGGCATCTGCAACGTAGTGGGGAGTTCGATAGCGCGCGCCACCGATTCCGGCACATATATCCATGTGGGCCCGGAGATAGGCGTGGCTTCCACCAAGGCCTTCACCGGTCAGGTGACAGTGCTCACCATGCTTGCCCTTGCCATAGGGACACTGAAAAAGACCATCAGCGACAATGTGAGAGCTGAGGTGACAGATGCGCTTCGGTCGCTGCCCGCTCTGATCAAGCAGGCGCTCAAGCTCAACGACGAGATAGAGAAGCTCTCGAGCACCTACACCTACGTGCACAACTTCATGTACTTAGGGCGAGGCTACAACTTCCCCAGCGCACTCGAAGGAGCATTGAAACTCAAAGAGATAAGCTATATCCATGCAGAAGGGTATCCCGCAGCCGAGATGAAGCACGGGCCCATCGCCCTTATCGACCATGAGATGCCGACAGTGGTGATAGCTCCCGACGACGAGATGCACGAGAAGATAATCTCAAACATTCAGCAGGTGAAAGCACGTGGCGGTTCGGTGATAGCGATAGTGACCAAGGGCGACTCTACCATAGCCAAGATAGCCGACCACATCCTGGAGATTCCCAAAGTGCCTGAATGTGTATCGCCCGTGATAGTATCGATACCCCTGCAGCTGCTGGCATATCATATCGCCATAAAGAAAGGGTGCAATGTGGATATGCCCCGCAATCTTGCGAAATCGGTAACAGTAGAATAGCAGGCAACAAAACGGAAGGTAATGGCTAAAGGTGAAAATATTTATTCCCAGCTTTTTATCTCGTTTTTGCGCATCGGCGCCTTCACCTTCGGTGGCGGTTGGGCGATGATTTCGCTCATAGAGCGCGAAGTGGTGGAAAACCGCAAGTGGGTCAGCCGCGAGGAATTTCTGGATCTCCTTGCCGTGGCGCAGTCGCTGCCCGGAATTCTCGCCGTGAACATTTGCGTGGCAGTGGGCGACAAACTGAGAGGAATGAAAGGGAGCACCGCAGCCGCATTGGGGACCATCATGCCCAGTTTTCTGATCATACTGGCCATAGCAATCTTCCTCACTCCCGATCTGATACAGCACAATCCGGTGATCAATGCCATCTTCCGGGGGATACGTCCCGCAGTGGTAGCGCTGATAGTGGCCCCCGTGATAACCACCGCCAAAGCATCGCATATCGGCTGGAAAACTGTGTGGATACCTATAGTGGTGGCTCTGCTGATATGGTCGTCGTGGCCGTGGATCTCCAATCCCATACTATTTATCATCCTTGGCGGCTTGGCCGGGTATCTGTGGCTTCGCCGTCAGGAAAAACTGCTCTCCGACAGCGAGTTGAGCCGGAAAGAGAGCGAAATGGAGGATGAAGGGTTATGATATATCTGAAACTTATATGGAGTTATCTTAAAATAGGTCTCTTCGGGTTCGGAGGGGGATATGCGATGCTGTCGCTGATAGAGCGGGAGATTGTGGGCCCCGGATGGATTACCGAAAAAATGTTTACCGACATTGTGGCCATATCGCAGATGACTCCCGGGCCGATCGGCATCAACTCCGCCACCTATATCGGTTATGCAGCTCCGATGCATGCCGGATATAGCGGCGTAATATGGGGCGTGCTTGGATCGCTGCTGTGCACCTTTGTGGTGGTGCTTCCATCGTTTCTGTTAGTGGCATATACCAGCCACTTTATCCACCGTCACAAAGAGAGCGTAGTGGTGAGAGGCATCTTTATGGGACTTCGTCCTGTGGTGATAGGTCTGATTGCTTCGGCCGCCTTGCTGCTGATGAACGCCGAAAACTTCGGGCATGAGACCAGTGAGGTAGTGATCTCTGTGGCCATAGCCTGCGCATCGCTTGCGGCAGTGCTCTTCACCAAATTTCATCCGATATTTATCATCATCCTTTCCGGCATCGCCGGGTTTATCATTTATTATCTATGTCCATGACCTACGAAGAGGCGGTAGAATATCTCTATACGCGCACACCTCAGTTTGAAAGCATAGGGGCCTCAGCCTATAAGCCCGGTCTCGACACCATCAACAAACTGCTCGAGTCGCTGGGGAATCCTCACATGGAATATCCCGTGATGCATGTGGCCGGAACCAATGGCAAAGGGTCGACATCGCACACCATAGCCGCCGTGCTGCAGGAAGCCGGCTACAAGGTGGGCCTTTACACATCGCCTCATCTTGTGGATTTCAGAGAAAGGATGAGAGTGAACGGTCAGATGATACACCCCGACGAGGTGGCTCGATTTGTCAATTACTATACTCTATCGAAGGCAGCCGATGTACTCGATCCATCGTTTTTCGAGCTGACTACGGCCATGGCCTTCGAGTGGTTTCGTCGCGAAGCGGTGGATGTGGCCGTGATAGAGGTGGGGCTCGGTGGACGGCTTGACTCGACCAATGTGGTGGATTCACAGCTATCAATCATCACAAATATTTCCTACGACCATATGGCGCAACTCGGGGACACCCTTGAGGCAATAGCCCGGGAGAAAGCCGGGATACTGCGCCCCGGAGTGGCTGCTATAATAGGGGAGCCGAAGGAGGCAATCCGCAATCTGCTCGTAGCCGAGGCGAAAAAGGTGGGTGCGCATCCCCGCACTACGGCCTCGATAAAAGACAGTATCGCGATAGAAGGAGATGAAGCAGGAGAGTATCTGCATATCACCGGAAGCCGGATGGGCGACCTGGATTACCAGCTGATCGGCGACTATCAACGTGAAAACGCACTGACCGTGCTCCTGGCGCTTGACGAACTGCGCAACCTCGGATGGAAGATCACCTCCGACGCTGTGAAAGCCGGCTTTAAAAACGTGTGTACCCTCACCGGACTGATGGGGCGCTGGATGAAACTCGGCGATGCGCCCCTGACCATATGTGACACAGGGCACAACATTGGCGGGTGGGAGAAACTGATACCGCAGATCAACCGGTTGCCGAGGCCTCTGACCATGGTGCTTGGGTTTGTCAACGACAAAGACCTCTCGCACATCTTGCCATTGCTTCCCGAAGATGCCGAGTATATCTTCACCAATGCCGATATAGCGCGGGCACTTCCTGCCGAGGAACTTGCGCGTGAGGCAGCTGCAGCCGGAAGGCGCGGGAAAGTGGTAACAGGCGTGCGCAAAGCCTACGACGAGGCCAAAGCCTCGGGGTGCGCATCGGTGTTTGTCGGCGGGAGCACATATGTGCTGGCCGATCTGCTGAAATCGCTACAGGAAAAGTAAAGCAGACATCTCAAAAACGACAGAAAGAAATGGTATATCAGACAGAAATAAGACTTGCGCCCCGCAGGCGAGGATGTCATCTCGTGACAAGCGAGATACTGCGCAATCTGCCGGGTCCGCTTCCCGAGAGCGGACTTCTGCATCTGTTTGTGAAGCACACCTCATGCGGTCTGACCATCAACGAGAACGCAGACCCGGATGTGAGGACTGACATGGCAGCCGTATTCGACCACATGGTAAGGGAGAACGAGACATATTACAGGCACACCATGGAGGGGCCCGACGACATGCCCGCGCATGCCAAGAGCACACTTGCCGGAGTGTCGCTGACAATCCCCATCACCAACGGGAGGGTGAACCTCGGGCGCTGGCAGGGGATATACCTGTGTGAATTTCGCAACGAAGGTGGACCACGGTCGGTGGTAATTACTATATTAAGTTAAAAACTCATGGCGGCATGCAATATGGCCGCATGATACATCGTTTGATAAAACGATAAAAGCATGAGGACTAAACTCCGATACATGCTTACATAGGTACAATTAATAAAAAGGATTGAAGGTTATAACGGTGAAAGGAAACAGCCGCGGGGCAATGCCCCTGACCATCGCTTTGGCACCATTAGTGCTACTTCTCTCATCCATCGGATACATTATCGCCAGCAAGGGAGCCTCCTCGGTGGTAGATTATGCGCCCGCAGTGCTATTGTCGTCGACAGCGCTTGCCATAGTGCTGACGTATATCACAGGGAGATTCCGACGAAAGGCATTCCTGGCCGGGCTGAAAAGAAGCGCAGCACAGACCCTTCCCGCACTGCCGATGCTCATCTGCATCGCCATCGTGGCCACCACATGGATGATGTCGGGAGTAGTGCCGATGCTGATCTCCTGCGGCATCAGCTGGATCAGTCCCGGAGCTTTTCTGGTGATAGCCTGCGGCGTCAGCGCCGTAGTGTCGGTGCTTACGGGTAGTTCGTGGAGCACCATCGCCACAATCGGCGTGGCCTTTATGGGTATCGGTTCGGCTCTCGGGTTCAGCGTAGCCTGGACAGCAGGCGCCATCATCTCCGGAGCATATTTCGGCGACAAAGTGTCGCCCTTGAGCGATACTACAGTGGTGGCATCGGGCGCCTGCGGCGTGGATCTCTTCAAACATATCCGCTACCTGATGCTCACCTCCATTCCCGCCATGGCCATAGCGCTGATAGTGTACGGCATCGTGGGTATGACCGTGACAGCCGAGCCTCAGGCACATCACAGCGTGATTGTGGAGCAACTTGCCGCGCACTTTAATCTCACACCGCTATCGCTGGTGATACCGCTGATCACACTCGTGCTTATAGCCTTCAGAGTCAACACCATCGTCACCCTTGCTGTGGCCGGTATGCTCGGGTTTGCAGGAATTTTCGTGTTTCAGGATGCATATACGGCAGGGGAGTCGCTGACAGCCCTGTGGAGCGGATTTGCGCCCGCTACCGGGGACAGCAATTACGATGATCTTGTAGGCACCGGAGGCGTGATAGGGATGTTGCCCACCGTGTGGCTGGTGCTGAGCGCCATGATGTTTGGCGCGACGATGATGGGCACCGGCATGCTCTCGTGTATCACCGAGATGCTGATGCGCCGCATCAAGAGCCGCTTTCAGATTGTCGGCGTCACAGTGGCCGGCGGTCTGTGCATGAACAGCGCCACCTCCGACCAGTACTTGTCGCTGATTGTCACCGGCAATATGTTTAAAGGGATCTACCGCCGCAACAGCCTCGAATCGCGCCTCCTGAGCCGCACCGTGGAGGACTCTGTGTCGGTGACGTCGGTGCTGATCCCCTGGAACTCATGCGGCATCACTCAGAGCACCGTGCTGGGTGTTCCCACCATCGTGTATCTGCCCTTCTGCATCTTCAACATTCTTTCTCCGTGCATGAGCCTTGTGATGGCCTATACAGGATTCAAAATCAAGGACAACAGACAGGCATGCAGCAGCCAAGAGCTTACTCCTGTCATAAGCGAAAGCACGGAATGTTAAAATTTATTTGGGCAATATAATATTTATTGCTATTTTTGTTGTTGATTCATTGCAACCTCGCGGAAGCGAGGTGGAATGAACCCGGAATAGAGGACCATAGCGCATGCCGCACGACGCAAATCGCGCAGCAGGGTTATGGCTTGTGTCCGGTAAGTTACATCATGGTAAACAATACAGCAACAATATGTTACGGCAATATTTTATCTCATTTCTCGGAGCACTGACAGCGATTTGGATCTCGTTTATGCTCCTTGTAGTGCTGATGCTCACCTTTGCAATCGGTTCGGTGGTCAGCGCCATCGGTTCACAGGAAGTGGCCGCAAAGATAGAAAAAAACAGTATCCTTTGTCTGAATCTCTCCACCCAGATAGAGGAAGATAAAGTGCAGCTTAATCTTTATGACCTGATCAACGAAGTGCCGCAGCCCGAATCGCTTGTCGATATCATCGGCGCGATTGACGCAGCCCGTTCCGACCGCAATATCGCCGGAATCTTCGTGAAATGTGACGGAGCTTCGGCCGGGATCGCTACCCGCGAAGCCATCCGCGACGCCCTGACAGCATTTCGCAAAAGTGGCAAATGGGTAATCTCCTATGCCGACACCTATACACAGGGCGACTACTACGTAGCCTCGGCATCCGATGAGATGTATCTCAATCCGATAGGGGAGGTAGAGCTCAAGGGTCTCGCCACGGGGATTCCCTTCTTCAAGACCCTGCTCGACAAAGCCGGAGTGGAGATGCAGGTGGTGAAAGTAGGCACATTCAAGAGCGCCGTAGAGCCTTATCTCCTCACGCACATGAGCGAGGCCAACCGCCTGCAGACACATGTGTATCTCGATAATATATGGGGAAAGATGACCGAAGAGATAGCAACCTCGAGAGGTATAACCAAAGAGACGATTAATCAGCTGGCCGACAGTATGATAGTGTTCTCTCCTGCCGAAGACTTCGTGGAATACAAACTCGTGGACGGTCTGAAATACGGCAACGAGATGGAATCCTACCTCAAGGGGAAAGTGGGGAAAGAGGAGGATGACGACCTTAATATGCTCAGCGTCGGCGAATATATCGCAGCCGGAGCCGAAGTGCCCAATACCAAGTCGCAACGCAAAAAGATAGCCGTCTACTATGCCTGCGGTGATATCGTGGACAGCGGCGTGGAGGGGATTGTCTCATCGAAAGTGGTGCCAGACATCCTCGACATAGCTGATGACGACGATATAGATGCCATGGTGCTGAGAGTGAACTCCGGCGGCGGTTCGGCTTACGCTTCTGAGCAGATCTGGCATGCTCTTGAAGTGTTCAAGAGCAAGGGTAAGACCCTCTATGTGTCAATGGGCGACGTGGCTGCATCGGGCGGTTATTACATCTCTTGCGGTGCCGAGAAGATCTATGCCGAGCCGATGACTATCACCGGTTCGATAGGTATTTTCGGCATGATACCCTGTGTGAAGGGACTGCTGACCGACAAGATCGGAGTAAACTTCGACTTTGTGCAGACCAACGACAACACCACCGCTCCTAATCTGTTTGAACCGATGACCCCCTTCCAACGCGCACGCATGCAGAAGATGGTGGATCGCGGCTACGATCTGTTTACCCGTCGCTGTGCCGACGGCCGCCATATGTCGCAGGACTCTATCAAGGCGATAGCCGAAGGGCGAGTATGGGACGGTATGACAGCCAAGAAGATTGGTCTGGTGGACAACCTCGGGTCGCTCAATGATGCCATCGCCGACCTTGCAAAGGCCAAAGGGTACACCAAATATGAGATTGTCAACTACACCAAGAAAGAGAACAATTTCTGGGACATGGTGGCCAATATGCAGGGTCAGATAAAAGCCGCAGCACTCAAAGAGCAACTCGGCGACTACTATCCGATCGTCAAGCATCTCCAGTCGATCAAGGATATGGACGAAGTGCAGGCCAGAATGCCCGAAACAGTGATCGAATAAACAGCGAAAGCGTCACACCTCATCACCAGAAGTTGGATATCAATGAACAGAGTCGTATCAAATATGATACTGCTGCCGCTCTCCAAGCTCTATGGCTTCGGGGTGTGGGTGAGAAATCTCATGTTCAAATGGCATATCCTCAAGCAGCGCGAATTTCCGGTGCCGGTGGTGGTGGTTGGTAATATCGGAGTGGGAGGTACAGGCAAAACGCCTCACACCGAGTATATTATCAATCTCCTGCGGTATAAATATCACATAGGAGTGCTCAGCCGCGGGTACAAACGGGCCACAAAGGGATTCGTATTGGCCACTCAGCGCTCCACACCCCTGGATATAGGCGACGAGCCGTATCAGATCTATCAGAAATTCGGGCGCGACATCACTGTGGCAGTATGCGAGGACCGCTGCCACGGCATCGAGGAGATGCTGAGGCTCGATCCGAGAATCAACCTCATAGTGCTTGACGACGCATTTCAGCATCGGTATGTCAAACCGACGGTGTCGATAGTGCTTACCGAGTTCAACAAGCCTGTATTCAACGACCGTCTGCTGCCTCTCGGACGTCTCCGCGAGCCGCAGAGCGCCATCTACCGCGCCGATATGGTGGTGGTGACGAAATGCCCCGAGCAACTCAATCCCCTGGAATACAGAATATTCAAAAACAACCTGAAACTGTTCCCATATCAGGAACTGTTTTTCTCGCGATTCGAATATGCTCAGCCGGTGCCCCTTTATCCCGAGGTAGCGGAGCAGGATTTCAACCTCAAGTGGCTCAAACCGCAGGACACAGTGATGGTGCTGTCGGGGATAGCCAATCCGAGACCTCTTATACGCTATCTCAAAGGATTTGCGGCCAAAGTGAAGGTGAAACGGTTTCCGGATCATCACAACTTCTCTCGCAAAGATCTCGAGGCGATCAAGGCGCGTTTCGACGAGATAGAGAGCGCGAAGAAATATATCATCACCACCGAAAAAGACGCCGTGAGACTGATGAATAATCCGTATTTCCCTCACGAACTGAAGAAATACATATATTATCAGCCGGTGGAGGTGAAATTTGACGCCCTGAGAGCCGACAATGTGAAGACAGGCTCGTTTGACGTAGAGCTGCAGAAAGCGCTGCTCAATCATGTGAAATAGAGCAGAGGTGGAGACTTAAGGGATGAAGAGAGGGATGTGCCGGCGAGGGATGCGAACGTTTCGCACGGCAAGAGAGGCAACGACAAAGCGGCTTAAACAATAAGCACGAGAATAACGTTAAATCTAAAGAGAAAAAAATTGATTTACTACCATGCTTGAAAAAATTAACAGCACCGCCGACTTCCTGAGAACGAAAGTCGCCGACATGCCTAAACTGGCAATAATCCTCGGCACAGGCCTTGGCCCTCTCGCCGACATGATAGAGGACAAAATAGTAATCCCTTATAAGGATATACCCAACTTCCCCGTCTCGACAGTGGAGGGACACAGCGGCAACTTCATCTTCGGTACCCTCGGAGGGAAGCGCGTGATGGCCATGCAGGGACGTTTCCACTACTATGAGGGCTACGACATGAAGACGGTGACCTTCCCGGTGCGTGTGATGCGTGCGCTTGGCGTGGAGACCCTGATAGTGTCGAATGCAGCCGGAGGTATGAACAAGGAGTTTCGCGTAGGCGATGTGATGATTATCACCGACCACATCAACCTTTTCCCTGAGAATCCTCTTCGCGGCAAGAACTACAATGAGCTCGGTGTACGTTTCCCGGCCATGACCGAGGCTTACAGCCACCGCCTTGTAGAACTCGCCGACAAGATAGGTGCCGAGAAGGGGATCCGCCTGATGCACGGAGTGTATGTAGGCACTCCCGGCCCGACCTTCGAGACCCCTGCAGAGTATGAGTATTTCCGCGTCATCGGGGGTGATGCTGTGGGGATGTCCACAGTGCCCGAGGTGATCGTAGCCCGTCACGGCGGCATGGAGGTATTCGGTCTGTCGGTGATCACCGACCTCGGCGGCAAGGACATCACCGATGTACCCACTCATGAGGAAGTGCAACAGGCAGCCATAAAGGCCGAGCCTGTGACCAAAGAACTTGTCAAGACGCTTGTAGAGCGTCTGTAACTCAGAGATACGCGCGCCGGTGTGGCGACAGTTTGCCGCCGGGTGTCATCGTGCAGTTGCCGAAAGGGGAGCGCCGACGACATCCGGCGGAAGCACCGGCCGAAAGAATTTCAACTTTCATTTATGGAAGAAAAACAGACAGAGATTTCGACGCTCGGCGAGTTTGGCCTCATCAGGCATCTTACCGAAGGGATAGAACTTGTGAACAGCTCGTCGCTCAAAGGTGTGGGCGACGACTGCGCCGTGATGGAGTATAAAGATACCGAAGTGCTTGTCTCCACCGACCTGCTGGTGGAAGGTGTGCACTTCGATCTGACCTATGTGCCGCTGAAACATCTCGGCTACAAAGCCGCGGTGGTCAACTTCTCGGATATCTATGCGATGAACGGACATCCGAGGCAGATTGTAGTGTCGCTTGCCATCAGCAAGAGGTTCACCGTGGAGCATATGGAGGCGCTTTACAGCGGCATCCGTCTGGCTTGCCAGTACTATGGAGTGGACCTTGTGGGAGGCGACACCACCTCCTCGCGTGCCGGGCTTGTGATCTCTATCACCGTCATCGGCGATGCGCCTAAAGACAAAATAGTATATCGATCGGGCGCTAAAGATACCGACCTGATATGTGTGTCGGGTGATCTCGGGTCGGCATATATGGGCCTGCAGTTGCTGGAGCGTGAAAAGATAGCCTCGGCCGGACAGCGCGACTTTGAGCCGCAGTTTGCCGGTAAGGAGTATCTGATTGAGCGCCAGCTGAAACCCGAAGCACGCCGCGATATCATAGAGAAACTGGAGAAAGCCGGGATAGTACCCACCTCGATGATGGATATTTCCGACGGCCTTTCCTCAGAATTGCTCCACATCTGCCATGCATCGAATGTAGGTTGCCGCGTGTACGAAGACCGCATCCCCATCGACTATCAGACAGCGATTATGGCAGAGGAACTCAACATGAATCTGGTCACAGCCGCCATGAACGGTGGCGAGGACTACGAGTTGCTCTTCACAGTGCCGCTGCACATGCACGAAGCCGTATCGAAGATCGACGGCGTGAAGGTGATAGGACATATCACCCGGCCCGAACTGGGGTGTGCCATGGTGACCCGCGACGACAACGAGATGGAGATTCGCGCCCAGGGCTGGAATCCACTCGCTGCACCCCAGGCCGCTCCGGCGCCGGCTACAATGCCTAAGAACGAAGAAGCTCCCGAGGCCAAGGCTGATAAAGCAGATGAGGAAAAAACAGCCGAAAGCAAGCCTGAGACTCCCGCCGACGAAACCAAAGCCTGAAAAACAGGCCTAAAGCATAGCAGATGCCCCTTTCTACGTAGCCTCTCCGGCCGGGGAAAGGGGCATTTGCGGCATATGAAAGCATATGAAAGGGGTGAAAGGGAAAAAATTCATGGCAGATATGGTTGAGGATTGGCAACAATTTCGTAACTTTGCGCTAAATTCACAGTTAGGACATTTAGACCAATGATCAATAGAATTTTAATACGAATCAAGGTAGTGCAGATGCTCTATTCGTATCTCCTTACCCGTAGTGAATTCCATCTCGAATCAGAACCGACATCGCCCGGCCGCGATGCAAAATTTGCCTATAAGGTATATCTGAATCTGCTATTGGTCATACTTGAACTCTCGGGATACAGAGTAGACGCCGCGAAAGCACGTAAGAACCCGATGGAAAGCCTTGGCGAGGCCAACATGCTCTCGTCTAACAAGCTTGCTTCGGCGCTGATTGCCGATAGCGAAGTGAAGGCGTTGATTGCCAAAGGGGTTGCCGGCGTCGAGGCATATGATGCAGCGCTTCTGCGCCTCTATAGCCTCATCACCCGTTCGGCCGCATACATTGATTATTCCAAGAAAAAACGTCACGATCTCGAGGAGGATGTGAAATTCTGGTGCGTGGTGCTCAATACCATCATCGCATCCAATCCGCTGGTGCTTGAAGCCGCCCGCACCGATGAGGAGTTTACGCTTGTCGGTTTCCAAAAGGGCGTGGAGATGCTTTATCACACCCTGAGCAACTATAACGATGTGCGTCTGTCGCTTCTGAATGCGAAGAAATCGCTCAACGAGTCGCTCGACAAAGCCTACGAACTGTATCACGCGCTGTTGCTTCTGCCGGTATTCATCACCGACATGGAGCGCGAGCGCATAGAGAGCGCCAAGGCAAAATATTGCCCTTCCGACCATGATCTCAACCCCAACATGCGGTTTGTGGAAAATGCTCTGATAGAGCGCATCCGCAACAACGCCGATATGGAGGCCTATCTGAAGAAAAATCCGGTGACCTGGGAAGCAGATTTCTTCCTGCTAAAAGAGCTGATGGACAAAATACGCGAATCGGAGGCCTACCGCAACTATATGGAAGCCGAGGAGACCGGCTATGCAGCCGACTGCGAGCTGTGGCGCACACTGATGCGCACAGTGGTGCTTCCCTCCGATGCTCTGGCCGAGGCCCTCGAGGCCAAATCGGTATACTGGAACGACGACCTCACCATCATGGGCACCTTCGTGCTCAAATCTATCAAGCACTTTGCTGCTTCGGAAGATAAGGAGGTCAATCTACTGCCGGTGTACAAGGATGAGGAGGATGCGAAGTTCGGTCCCGAGCTTTTCACCGACGCTATCAAAAACCGCGAGCTCTACCGCAGCTACATCGACCGCTTCATCAACGGCAACTCATGGGACCCCGAGCGTATCGCCTTCATGGATATAGTGATACTCACCACGGCTATCAGCGAGCTGGTGAATTTCCCGAATATCCCTATGGCAGTGACCATGAACGAATACATAGAGATAGCCAACTACTACAGCACGGCACGCAGCGGCCAGTTTATCAACGGTCTGCTC
This sequence comes from uncultured Muribaculaceae bacterium, assembly GCA_905207535.1. Classification (GTDB taxonomy): domain Bacteria; phylum Bacteroidota; class Bacteroidia; order Bacteroidales; family Muribaculaceae; genus UBA7173. The sequence continues at coordinate 79,335 of CAJLLX010000001.1, forward strand.
TACTCTGTGGCCAACTGCCTCCGCGAAGAGGGCAAAATAGTGAAGTAATCACAGCCTTTACGAATCAAATAGAAACATAACAAAACATCCCAATTACCATGTTACAGACATTTATAGCACTTCAGGCCAACGGGGCAGCCGGCGGCGGTATGTCCGGAATAATAATGATCGTAGTGCTGATCGCCATCTTCTACTTCATGATGATCCGTCCGCAGCAGAAGAAGCAGAAAGAGATCAAGAAATTTCGCGACGGCCTTCAGAAGGGTGACAATGTAATCACTGCCGGCGGTATCTACGGCAAGATCAAAGAGGTGAAAAACGACTCGATGCTCATCACCGTGGCCGACGGAGTGACAATCCGCGTGGACAAGAACTCAATCTACCCCAGCGCATCCGACGCTCAGGCCGATGCCGAGGCAAAGAACTGATTTACACTTTCCTACCCGGAGGTAAATGGCTTCGGGGCATGGAAAAATGACTGTTTCATGCTCTGCATGGACAAAAACAGCGCATATATTTGAAGGTCAGGAATATATATTGCACAGTAAGTGAGGCGTTGCGCACTTCCAAAGGGCGCAACATCCTCACTTTTTTAGTTTTTCTGGCCATTTCGGCTGTATTCTGGCTGCTGTTGGCGCTTAACGACGATGTGCAGCAGGATTACAACATCCCGGTGCAGCTCGAGGGATTTCCCGAAGATGTGACACTACTTTCGGGATATAACACCACGCTGAGTGTGGCTGTGAAAGACAAAGGATCGTCGCTGATGAAGTATGAGTTTGGGAATAACCCCACGATGAAGCTCAACTTCGACGACTTTATCAATACCGGCGACACCGTGCTGACTATCCGTGCCTCGCAGCTCAACTCGGCAGTGCGGAGCATATTCGGCAACTCGGCATCAGTGGTGGCCATGCGCCCGGATTCGCTGAAGATGACATATACGTCCAATCCCGGCATCAAAGTGCCGGTGATAGTGGATTGCGACATCACCACTCAGACACAGTATGCCTACTCGGGCCATCCGATAGTCGACGTCGATTCGGTGATGCTCTACTCCAATTCGGCCCGGCGCTACAGCATCCACGCCATCCACACACGTCCGCTGATACTGGCCAACCTTACCGACACCAACACGGTGGATGTGGCGCTGAAAGTGCCGGCAGGCATGCGTGCCATCCCATCGTCGATTAAAGTGGTGGTGCCTGTGGAGCCGCTCGTGGCCAAGCAGCAGAAGGTGGCCGTGGAGATCATTAATGTGCCGGCAGGGGAGCGCGTAGTGACCTTCCCGGCTATTACCGAGGTATCATATCTGATACCCAAGAGCATGTATCATGCCGACATGGCGCCAATAAAGGCCACGGTAGACTACAGAGACATCCGCCCCGGAGTGAAGTCGCTGAATATCAGCCTGTCGAAATTGCCGTCGTATGTCAGGAATCCGGTGCTGACTCCCGACCATGTGGAATACGTGATAGAACGCATAGAATAATCTCCCTGAAATGGAAAAACCGATAAAACTGATTGCCGTTGCCGGAGGAATAGGCAGCGGCAAATCTGTAATATGCCGGATGCTCAGAGTGATGGGCTACGAGGTATACGACTGCGACACAATGGCAAAGGCGCTGATGGACCGCAGCGGGCGCATGAAGCAAAGAATAGCCGGGGAAATAGGGGAGGAAGCTATCATGATGCCGGCCGACAATGCCTGGGAGACGGCCGTGATAGACCGGCGCCGACTTTCGGCGATAGTATTTTCTGACAAGGAGAAACTGTCGCGACTCAATGCTATAGTACATGGCGAAGTGATAGCCGATGTGAAGCGCTGGCGCGACGGGAAAAGGGTCGGTGGAAAAAATGTGGTGTTTGTAGAGTCGGCAGTGCTCTACACCTCGGGCTTGCACCGCGAGGTGGATGCCATCTGGTATGTCAGCGCCTCGGAGAGCACGCGCATAGAGCGCGCCATGGCTCGCGACAATGCCACTCGCGAGCAGATTGTCGCACGCATCGCCAGCCAGGAGAAAGAGCTCGCGGCCATGAGGCAGTCTGGAGATAATATCTATGAGATAGACAACAACGGCGAGAGGGCAGTGCTGCCTCAGGTGCTTGGACTGTTGAGGAAGATTTAGCGTTCTACGACACTACAGAATAGATCAAAATCATCGGCGTCATCGCCCACGGGGAGGCGGCGGCGCATCTTGTTGACCTCGTCAATCGTATAAGATGCATACAGCAGATCGTGAGACCGGCTTGAAGCAATCTCGTGGCCTGAGGGATCGAACACGTAAGCCATATTTTCATAGTCGCCGTAATCGTCGCGTCCCGAACGGTCGGCGCCCACTACCACAGCCTGATTTTCTATTGCGCGGGCGATGAGCAACTGCTTCCACGCATATCCGCGCGTCGAAGGCCAGTTGGCCGGCACGATGAGCATGTCGTAGCGGTTCCCCTTATTGCGGCACCACACCGGGAAACGGAGGTCGTAGCAGATGACGAAAGAGATGTTCCATCCGCGGTATCTCACCACCTTCGGGAGAGTGGCTCCGGGAGTAAAGATCTTAGCCTCGGGACTGAGGCAAAAGAGATGGCGCTTGTCGTAAAGGGTGATTTCGCCCGAAGGCTCTACAAAGAAGCCGCGGTTGAGATATTTCCCATCCTCCTTGATCAGCACGCTTCCGACAATCGCCACATTGAAGTCGGCGCTCCATTGTCTGACTGTGTCGATAGCCTCCTGACCGTGGTTCGTGGCCATCTGCTCGATAAGCGACTCGTCCTGAATAAATCCGGTGCTGAAAAGTTCGGGCAATACAAGGATGTCGGTACCGGGCTGAAGGTGCCGGAGACTGTCATGCACCATGGCCATGTTGCTGTCATAATCGCACCATGCGATGGGGAGCGGGAGCACCGCTATGTTGATCCTGTTGTTCACGGGAGTATACTGTTTAATCGAAATTACGACGGGCCGACGGTGAATTTGTCGGGATATTTACCGGTGTAACCCCGGTAATAGTTCTTGATGGCGGCGAGGTCGGCATTGATGTCACCGGTGGGCTCAAAGATCTCTGAAACCTCTATATGTCGCGAGGGATAGTCGATGGCGCCAAGTGCCACCGGCACTCCGGTCTCGTAAGCGATGCGGAGGAAACCGGTGTGCCAGTTGACGACTCGTTTACGGGTCCCTTCGGGGGTGATGGCGAGTGTCAGCGTGGCCACGCTGTTGAATTTCCAGACAAGAGTCTCCACAAGCGATCCGCCCTTTTTCCCCCTCTTTACCGGCACACCGCCGATGGCCTTGAAAAATAAGCCGAGAGGAAAGAAAAACCATGAAGATTTCATCAGAAATCCGGCCTTGCGGCCGACGGAATGGATGGCCAGTTCACCCAGGATAAAATCCCAGTTGGATGTGTGGGGAGCCACACATATGATGCATTTGGGATAATCGGGGATGGTGAAGTTGAGTGTCCATCCGAAGATCTTAAGTATACGTGCGGAGATATTCATTTGTCGGGTTTGTTATACCTCCCAGCGGAGGTGGATTGGTGGAGCTGTTGCAGAGCTGATTACTATCCTCTGCCTGAGTTTGGCGACAGGCAGAGGATAGTGATGGCGGGGGAGAAAGGGATGGTTCAGGCCTTTTCGGTTGCGGCCTTGTTGGCATCCTTCACTTCAGCGGGGAGCGCGGCGTTCATGGCCTTGACGATTTCCTGAACGTGTGCGGCGAATTTCTCGCGGAACGATGCATATGCCTTGTGGAAATAAGCACGACGTGCTTTGTGATACTCAGCCACTGTAGCGAAGTCGGAAGGGGTCTTGTCGAAGGCAAACGATGCATTTGCCAGAGCTGCAGACTGGAGGTCGGCAATCTTGCCGACAATCGGCTCCATATCCTCGGGCTTAACGCCTTTGACGTATCTTGCTGCGATGAGACACTCGGTAGCAAGGTCGGCGCATACCTTGTTGACCATCTTTTTCAGACATCTTTTGTTAGCCATAAGTCTTAAATGTTTTATAGTAGGAAAAAATGTATTGATTATTGTCGGTTGAGAGCACGGTTGAGCGCGCTGAGATTTGGCGGGATCTTCACCAGGTTGGCCGGATGGCGATGGGGCAGTTCTACAGCATGGATTTGCGGGATTTTATTGCCGAAGACAGTGCGGAGAGCCTCGTCGGATTTGCAGGGGTCAGCACTGGCCAGGGCCACGCCTACATATCCCTCGGGAAGATGACGGTCGATAGCACGGAGCGCCGTGGCACTCTGTGGATCTACGATATATCCGTATCGGTCATAAGTATCGCGCATGGTTTGTGCTATTTCTTCATCATTATAGGAGTACCCGTCGACACGTCCCCTGAGCTTCGCAGTGTCTCCCTTGTATAGGTCGATGATGCGTGCGATATTCGAGGGGTTGCCCACATCCATGGCGCGCGCGAGAGTGAGCAGCGCGCGCTGAGGCCGGAATCCTCCGGTTTTCAGATATTCAACAAATACATCGTTGGCATTGTTGGCCGCGAAAAATTTTTCTACGGGGAGTCCCATCTCTTTTGCCATCAAAGCAGCGCAGAAGCTGCCGAGATTGCCGCACGGGATGGAGATGATCGAGCGACAATCCACACCGTGGCGCTCGACAATGCGGGCGTAGGTGTGGAAGAAATATATCAAAGAGGGGAGTTCTCTTGCCAGATTGATGGAATTGCCGGAGGTAAGCACTGTGTTGTGCGAGCCGCTGCCGGTGCGCAGTGCCTCCTTCACCAAGTGCTGGCAGTCGTCGAAGCTGCCTTCTACCTCGATGGCAAGGACATTGCGGATGCCTAAAAACTGGGATAGCTGTTCACGGCTGAGTTCGCCACCCGGGAAAACCACGCACACGCGGGTGTTGGGCGATTTGGCGAACGCATTGGCCACGGCACCGCCGCTGTCGCCCGAAGTGGCAAGAAGTATGTCATGTTTGACACGTTTCCCGGCATCGAAGGCATCCATAAGATAGGCCATGAATCGCGCACCTACGTCCTTAAACGACTTTGTGGGGCCATGAAACAGCTCGAGAACATATTTATTGGGCGCGAGCTGTCTGAGGGGAATGTCGAAATTGAGCGCATTGCTTACAATACGCTTTAACACGGTGGAAGAGAGGATGTCGCCGAAGAGCATATTCATTACCACAAATGCAATATCGTGGAGCGACATCTCGGCGATATTGTTGAAAAAAGCCTTGGGCAGACGTGGCAGTTCATCGGGCATATACAGGCCTCCATCGGGAGCAATCCCGTTGGTAATACCTTGGGAAAGAGAGACTTTTGAAGATTGACCATTCGTACTGTGAAGCATCATATCTCTACAAACTTATTTGAGCAATACAATACCAAACAAAAATTGAGCCAAACCTTGACATCATAGATATCGCAATGATAGATTTCGGCCTATTTACTTAGCAAAGATAATAAATTATTAGAATATTTGGCTCGGCTTCCGGTATGTTATAAATCATAGTTATTAGATTATCTGGCCGCGACAGAGCAGGATTAGATCGGGACAGATAGCGGAAAGGACACAACGTGAAGTGAGCAATATCAATGCCTTAGCCGGCAGCATCAGTTGGATAAGATTAATCGAATCAGCGTATGCAGCAGTTTCACGGAGCTATGGTCGCAATATCTGAGATATAAAAGGATAGTGGCAATAGAGTGTAAAGTTGCAAAAGAATTATAATAAACTCATATGGCGCAGTTGCAAAAAGATTAAAATGGAGATTTGGCGCAGTTGCAAAAAGATTAAAATGGAGATTTGGCGCAGTTGCAAAAGAGTAAAATGGAGATCTGGAGCAGTTTCAAAAGAATATAATAAGGAAATATGGCGGTAAGGTTTCTGCTGATGAGGGGAGGAGTAATAAGTAATGAACAGGGGAGGCCGGTCACTATAAAGACTGACTCTATTTTACATAACGCTCATTCTACAACAATTCTTTCAGTCTCAAACGAGAGCGGTAAGAGGGTTCTCAATACACAATTTTGAGGCCACGGCAAGAATCGTTTTGTTATTCAGTAGCTATTTCCGACGGGGAATATAACATCGAGAGAAACGGTATGTGCAACACTCCCGGAATTTTCTACGGCCCACAGAGGCATCAAAAGTATGAGCAAGCTGCATCTCTGAACAATTTTTTAAACGTGCCGAGTTTCTTCCGCAGAATATGCAAGGGAATCATGTAAAGTTCTCCAGGAGTATCTTCGTACTTCGGGGTAATGATGTCATGATATAAAGTGTCAACGATCTGCTGATACATGGTGTCAATGAGGAGCCGTTATAAAGTGTCAACGATCTGCTGATACATGATGTCAACGATCTCATGATACATGATGACACCTTAGAAAGAGAAGAAGAGGCCACGGAGATGTCAATGACGATAATAAGCAGCTTATATGATGCATGTCGATAAAAGCGGGAAATCGTAACAGAAAATTAAGGCGTCGACAATTCGATATTTCGAACGAGACTTGGCCATCGGTCGAGATTTGCAAAATTTCGGGCCCTAAAACCGACTAATTTCGGCTAATAATAGCGGCGATTAGAGCAAGGGAAATAAAAGCTAAATATGTTTAAATCAAAAGATAAACTCATGCGTGGAGCGTTATAATAGTACACACCGACAAGAAAATAATCATTTGAAAAGAGTTTCTCAAATTATTTCGATTTAGATATTCAAAGGGATAATGGTGCAATTGAGAACAGTACGAATGAATATTTAAATTACGAATTTAGATTCTAATACTTTTGGTTGGTTTTAGTAAATTGCGAATTGCAAATCTTGAATCGAGGCGATATTTACAAGATTAAATTCTCATTTACTACTTATTTTAAACTCCCGGTAAAGTACCTCACAAGCCTCGGAAAGTAACAATTTACATTTCATTTTCCCTATTTCAAATCCTTTTGCAGTTGTTAATTTGGGTCAAAAATTACGCTCAGTAATTTTTAACTCAAAATATAATGCGCTAATACTCATACTATTTATAATTAAATCTTAAAGTAAAAATCTACAGACAACCTCTACAGACGGCTTTTGCTGCATCTGGAATTGTTTTCAATCATGAAACAATGTGAAAATGTGATAAATAGCGCAATCTTATTAAAGCGCAGGTGTTAATAAACACCGCTCCCCTCTCCCGTCTTTCAGACGCCAGTTGGAGATCTTTAGTCAGCTCAGATAACATTTGAGAATTTTTATGTGTTTGTGAATGTAATTAATGCAAAATTGCAAATGCAACAATAAATTTGCAATTTACAAATTAATTAATTACATTTGCACTCAGAAAATTCTCAAAGATAAATAGAAGATATACTCGATTATGGATCTCGTCGCCCGTTTAAAGCTCTATATGGAGTCGGAAGGCATTGCTATCTCGCAGTTTGCCGACACATGTTCCATACCCCGCCCCACAATGTCACAGATACTCAACGGCAGGAACAAAAAGATCTCCGACGAACTGATAAGCAAGATTCATCAGGCTTATTCCAATCTTTCCGTGCTGTGGCTGATGTTTGGCGAGGGAGATATGACGGTGACGGGAGATACGCAATTCTCAAAGCCTCAAAATGCGTCTTTTGGCGGCACTTCGGAGCGGTTTGTGCCTAATAATAAGGCAGATATGACAGCCGGAGTTGCTTCGGCATCGGGCGGCATTTTTGATCCGGAAAAGTCGGACGACCGAAATTCCGGCAATTTTGATGAATTTCGCATCAACGATACCCCTGCCGGATCGCAGGATGACCCGCGCAACGGCGCAAGCCGCGGCACAGCATCCGGCAAACGGCCTTCCGACTCGCTGATTGATTTCGACTCCTTCAACGATGGCCTGCAGGGATCATCTCCGGCCACCGACTCGCCCCGAGCCGAGTATAGCACTTACGAAACTTCAGCTGCCGCATCAGTGCGCCAATCCCCTGCCGACAACTCCGGCGCCCAGAACGAGGCCGAGGTCTCTGCGTTGCCTCCGAGGAGCATCAACCTGCTCACTCCCTCCGACAAACGCATCACCAATATTGTGGTATTTTATTCCGACAACTCTTTCCAGTCGTTTTATCCGGCCATGAAGTAAAAAAACGGTGCCGGGATGCATCGCGTTTCCAATAAATTTTCGTAATTTCGTGCTGTCCTATGGCCACTGCCTTGCAGGAGGTGGTCCCCGACGTATGTCAAATATCAATAGCACTCTAATATATAGGTATGCTTATTATTGGAATAGCCGGAGGCACCGGATCCGGCAAGACTACGGTAGTAAATAAAATCATCTCCTCGTTTCCTACCGGCGAGGTGGCCGTGATACCTCAGGATTCCTACTATAAGGATCTGTCGCACATCCCGCCCGAGGAGCGAAGCAAAATCAACTTTGACGAACCCAATGCTATTGAATGGCCGTTGCTCGTGGAGCATCTCAACCGCCTCAAAGACGGCCAATCGATAGAGATGCCTACCTATTCATATCTCACCTGCACCCGCCAGAAAGAGACCGTGCATGTCGATCCCTGCGACGTGGTGATCGTAGAGGGCATCCTTGTGCTCACCGACCCCAGCATCCGCCAGATGATGGATGTGAAATGTTTTGTCGACGCTGATCCCGACGATCGCCTTATCCGCGTCATAGCTCGCGACTGCATAGAGCGCGGACGCACACCCCAGATGGTCATCGACCGTTATCAGGATGTGCTCAAACCCATGCACTGCCTCTACATCGAGCCGTCGAAGCGTTTCGCCGACCTCATCATACCTCAGGGAGGCAAAAACGCCGTAGCCATAGGACTGCTCACCGACTATATCGACGGCCAGCTGCGCCGCTCATGCCGGCAATGATCCCATCCAACAGCACATCACACCTATGACCGATACAGAGAATACACCCGCCGTAGAAGACAATGCCACGCCGCCCCACGGTACACCCGAGAAGATGGTGCTTCGCACCGAAAATCTGGTAAAGAAATACCGTCAGCGCACCGTGGTCAACCACGTGTCTATCGATGTCACACAGGGCGAGATCGTAGGTCTGCTTGGCCCAAACGGAGCCGGCAAGACCACCACCTTCTACATGACCACCGGACTTATCACCCCTAACGAGGGGCAGATCTTTCTCAACGACCGCAACATCACCAAATATCCCGTTTACCGCCGCGCACAGAACGGCATCGGATATCTTGCCCAGGAGGCCTCGGTTTTCCGCAAGATGACGGTGGAAAACAATATCCGGTCGATCCTCGAGATGACCGATATGACTAAGGAGGAGCAGCGCGAGAAGCTCGAGAGCCTCATCGCCGAGTTTCGCCTTGAGAAGGTGCGCAAGAACCTCGGCGACCGTCTCTCCGGAGGCGAGCGCCGACGCACCGAGATTGCACGTTGCCTCGCGATCAATCCTAAGTTCATCATGCTCGACGAGCCTTTCGCCGGCGTCGATCCTATCGCCGTGGAGGATATCCAGGAGGTGGTTTATAAGCTGAAAGCAAAAAACATCGGCATTCTCATCACTGACCATAACGCCCAGGAGACGCTTCGCATCACTGACCGAGCCTACCTCCTGTTCGAGGGTAAGATCCTCTTCCAGGGCACGTCGGAGGAGTTGGCCGCCAACCCCATCGTGCGTGAGAAATACCTCGGGCGCAACTTCATCTTCCACCGTAAGAAATTCAACTGACATCGACTTGTGCCTGACACAGCGCTCCCCTTCCCGGTGGCTGCTTTTTGGGCGCGACATAGCTACAGCATCAAGGCGCTTGGCGTTGACCTATACAGTCAATCACCAAGCGCCTTGATGTATTTCATTAGTCTTGAGTTATCGCTTCGCTTTGCAAGTGCGGTAGAGCATCGTCATCACAGCCACAGTTAGCACGAGGCTTACTGCCACGGTGATTATCCCGCTCCACGTAGTCAGGTCGGTTCCTATCTTATCAATATCAAGCGTGTCGCCGGGGGCGTTGGCCGTTCGCCATGTGTTGTAGACCACTACCGAGTTGTTGAACACATGCACGAAGATCGGGAGCCACAGCGAGCGGCTCCACCACAGCAGGTATCCGAAATATGCACCCAACAGCACTCGCGGCACAAAGCCGAAAAACTGAAAGTGGAGCATGCTGAAGATGATTGCCACCAGCCACACGGCCACATGCCCGTTGACCTTAGTGCACATGATAATGCGCTGCATGGCGCCGCGGAAAAACAGCTCTTCACTGAATCCGGCCAGCACTCCTATGATTAATATCGACACCACGAGCGACCCTATGCCGGCCCCCTCCATAAGTGTATTGATAGTATTCGCGGCCGCATCTTCCATGTTTCGCAACTGGCTCTCTATGGCTGCCATGCTCTCGGGAAGATGCAGATTGTTGTTCCACTCCACCACAAGGTTCATGGCAGGCATTGATACCAACAGCGCCAATATGCTCAATACGGTGACTATCACGCCGGGTGCACGGTCTACGGCGAGGAGTTTGGCCGGTAGCCTGGTCGCCAGTAGTGCCGCCGGCAGCGCCGGAAGGATGAATACAAATACATCCTGAATCACCATGCTGATGCGCACGAGAGCCTCATATTTCATCCCTGTTTTGCCTAAAAGCCCGGTGATCACCGGCACGAGAATCAGAAAGAAAGCGAAACTCGCCGCGAGTATCATCAGCGCGAGAGCCGGGCTCGAGATGCGCATACCTGAAGCCGGCAATTTTTGGTTCATTCCATCCATTTTTTTATTTCGTTGCAATTTGTTTTTCGTATATCAGTTCTATCTCTTTTAGAACTTTAGATAAAAATCTTTTGTCAACTCTCTGTACCCGGCAGAGAAATCTCCTCCGTCGTCATGGATATAGAGTTGACTATCCTCCACCATCGCCGGATATCCGTCGGCTCTGTCCTTGATAAATTCGAGCAGGATCCTGCGGAATGGCTTCCTTTTCACTGTGCCCACAGCGCATTGCCGCACGCACTGCAGCCCATGGAGCGAGGCTTCGAACATTATCCCGGCAAGCTCCTCAAAGGGAGCCACCAGGGCCATCCTGCCGCCGGGCTTCAGTAGCTTTGACGCCCCCGAGAGGAACGAAGAGAAATTCAGGCCACCCACATGCCGGGCCGTGCGCCTTGCTTCGTCGGGCGACAAAGCACCGTTGGTGAAAAATGGCGGATTGGATACGATGAAGTCGTAACTTACCTCCGTAGCCCTTTCTGCCATGATGCAGAAATCCTCTTTCACCACCTCAAGCCTCTCTGCCCATGGCGACCGACTGAAATTTATGCCGGCCTCCACCACTGCATCGTCATCTATATCTATGCCGGTGACCTTCAGCTGCGGGAAACGCTGCGCCATCATCAGGGCTATCAACCCCGATCCGGTGCCGACATCGAGCATGCTTCCCGATGCATCGGCCGCCACTCCGCCGAAGGCCCATGAGCCGATAAGCACCCCGTCGGTGCCTACCTTCATGCCGCATCGGTCGTTGAGCACGTCAAACTGCTTGAAGCGGAATATCCTTTCTCGGTCAGCGTTTCTCATTAAATCATTTTTTTACTTTTCCCATCCGGCGTACCTGCCGTCGAATGGCGCGGAAGCATCTTCAGGCGCTTTGCCGGGACAAAATTACAATAAAAATACCAAAGTGCGGCATATATCCGGCATCTCTCCATGCATCATAAAAATAATACGAACCATACGTCAGATTTTTTGTTGTTTTAACAAAAGCATTTAACTTTGCAGATGGCATCTGCGCGGTCCCTTCCGCCCGATAGTGCCTTTTATTCGCTAATTCCGCACGCAACTATATGATAGTCAACACAGCACGCTTCGTCATAAGCAACACCGACGTTCGCAAATGTCCCCCCGACATGCGCCATGAATTTGCATTTATCGGCCGCTCCAACGTAGGCAAATCGTCGCTCATCAATATGCTCACTGGCAAGAAAGGATTGGCAATGACCTCCTCTACCCCGGGGAAAACACTGCTTATCAATCATTTCCTTGTCAATGAGCAGTGGTATCTCGTCGATCTGCCCGGCTACGGATACGCCAAGCGAAGCCAGGCCGACCGCAAGGAGATACTTCGCATCATCCGCGAGTATATCCTCAATCGTCAGCAGATGACCAATCTATTTTTGCTTATCGACGGACGCCACAAACCGCAGAAGATCGACCTCGACTTCATGCAGTGGCTGGGCGAAAACCAGGTGCCTTTCAGCATCGTCTTCACCAAACTTGACAAACTCAGCAGCACGGCTGCCAAAGCTGCCACCGGAGCCTACTGCTCCCAGCTGCTCGAGATGTGGGAAGAGTTGCCACCGGTGTTCCGCACTTCGTCGGTCGACAAGCGCGGCCGCGACCAGATCCTTGATTATATCGAAGAGCTCTGTCAGTTGCCTCTGGAGTGACACGGCTTGCCATGTCAAGTCTCCCGCCTGATTGACAACCCTTTGCGCAGGGTAATCCTCCCCTCTTAGAATGTAAAAAAGAAGCTGCTCACGGCACACATCTTGTGCACGGGAGCAGCTTCTTTTTGCTTACTTCAAATAAGCTAAGTACGATCCAGAAGCATCATACTTATGATTCATAATAAAAGCATTTTTCTTCAACCGGAAAGCATAAAGGTTAATAGCCGAAATAATTTCCCCGCACTACCCCGTAATAAGCAAGCTGTGAAGAAAGCGGGGAGCATGTGCAAATACAACATGTATGTGCGGGGAAAATATATTCTTTGTCAGACTATTATCAGATAATGCTGTTCTAAGGTGAAATCGGTGGCTTAATCACCGAGGGATCCAATCCGTTTGCATTGCAACTTCATAAGGAACGATCCCATTCACGCGCAACTTCCGATTTATTTCGATGCCTCGATGGAGTCTTTGCGGAACTGCTTCATCAGCTTCTCCAGCTCAAGAGTAGCCTTGCGGGCACGTGTGCCGGCTGCCTTGTTGCCATTTTCTACATGAGCTTTTGCTTCTTTCTCAAACTCCTGGAATGTTGCGGTGATTTTTTCTACTAATTCTTTCATCGTAGAGGTAATTTAAGGGGTTAAAACGTGTGTAAATTATGTTTGTGTGGTAATGATACATTCATTACACCTGCAAATATAATAAGGTTTTTTGAAATATCACGTTTTTTTTAGAAAAAATTCAAAAAATCCTTTTAAATCTGCTTTCCAACTTTTGATGCACCCCCGTTTTGAGCAAACTTTAGTGCCCTCAGGGGCGTTTTTCTATCATGAAGGAGCACTAATGAGCTCTTCGCTCTGTTGTACTGTTACGTTGCGTTTTGTAACTTTGCATTGCGTTTTCGCAAGCAGAGATACTTCGGAAGAGAGGGGATTGACTAAGTAAAAATCAAAAGCATCATGTATATAGCATCGCAGAAAAGAAAAGAAAACATCGCCGAATACATCCTTTATATGTGGCAGATCGAGGATCTTGTCCGCGCCAACGGATGCGACATCGACAAAATCAAGCAAAATGTCATCGCTCCATTCAATCTCCCGCCCGAGCAGGCTAAGGAGATGGAGGATTGGTACGAATCTCTCATCGACATGATGCGCACTGAAGGTGTCACCGAGAAGGGACATCTCCAGATCAACAAAAATATGCTCAATCAGCTCGTGCAACTCCATCAGGCGCTCCTCGCCGACCCGGAATTTCCCGAATATTCCGCCGAGTTCTACCGCACTCTCCCCTACATCGTGGAGCTTCGAGGCAAGGCCGGCGACAACAAGGTGGGCGAGATCGAGACCTGCTTCACCGCTCTCTATGGCATGCTCTTGATGCGGCTGCAGAAGAAAGAACTTACCGAAGCCACAGCCAACGCCATCCGCCAGATTTCGCGGTTTATCGCACTGCTCGCCAAGGATTTCCATCTCGACGAGAAGGACCAGCTTTTCAAGCATAAAAACGACGACACTCCGGCTCCTGCGCCCGAATCGACACCCGGAATCACCACCCGCTGACCTTTGCCAGGCTTTTACACTTCCGCTTCACATTGTCATATCATTTTTATTGCGTACCTTTGCACTACAAAACAGCGCCGGGAGTCTGCGCCATTGCTTACTCAGGTGAGCCGCATGCTTCCGGATGCAATTCATACGCTTGAATATGAAGATTTTAGTTACCGGAGCCAACGGACAGCTCGGATATGAACTTCGCCCGTTGCTCGATGCCCGCTTTACGGGTTCGGTGCTCTACACCGATATCGAAGAGCTCGATCTTACCGATGCCAAAGCCGTAGAGGCTTATGTGGTCAACAACGACATCACCCATATCGTCAACTGTGCCGCATACACCGCCGTCGACCGTGCTGAGGAGGAAAAGATGGAGTGCACACGCATCAATTGCGACGCCGTAAAAAATATCGCCATGGCTGCCGATGCCAATGGCGCGAGAATCATACATATTTCCACCGACTACGTGTTCGACGGCACCAACCACCGCCCCTACCGCGAGTCGGACAAGGTGAATCCCATCTCGCAGTATGGCACCACAAAGCGCAAGGGAGAGACTGCTCTGCTGGCCCTTTCGCCCGAGGCTATCATCATACGCACTGCCTGGCTATATTCTTCTCACGGCCACAATTTCCTCAAGACCATGCTCGCTAAGGCCGACACGGCATCGGAGATCAAGGTAGTGGCCGACCAGATCGGCACCCCCACCTATGCTCGCGACCTTGCTGCGGCTATTGTCCGCATCCTCCAGAGCCATCAGTGGGTGCCGGGTATCTACCACTTCACCGACGAGGGCGCCGCTTCGTGGTACGACTTTGCCAAAGCCATCTTCCGCATCGCCGGCAAGAAAAATGTCAAAGTCATCCCTATCCCCACCGAGGACTACCCCACCGCGGCAACCCGACCCAGCTACAGCCTGCTCGACAAGTCGCGCATCAAGGCCACCTACGGAGTGGAGATACCACATTGGGAAGAAAGCCTCGCCGACTGCATCGCCGTGATGAAATAAGGCTTTCACCTCCTCCCGACTTGAAACGATTACTAACAACTGTCACACATTTTCCAACGTCTTGGCTACACTTAACGAAGAAATAGAGCGCCGGCGCACTTTCGCCATCATCTCTCACCCTGATGCCGGCAAGACCACACTTACCGAGAAACTGCTCCTTTTCGGAGGGGCCATCCATATCGCCGGAGCCGTAAAATCCAACAAGATTAAGAAGACGGCCACTTCCGACTGGATGGAGATCGAAAAACAGCGCGGCATCTCCGTCGCCACCTCGGTCATGGGTTTCAATTACGGCGACTACAAAATCAATATCCTCGACACCCCTGGACACCAGGACTTTGCCGAGGACACTTACCGCACCCTCACGGCTGTCGATTCGGTTATCATCGTGGTCGACGTGGCCAAGGGCGTGGAGATGCAGACCCGCAAACTCATGGAGGTGTGCCGCATGCGCAATACTCCGGTAATCATTTTCGTCAACAAGCTCGACCGCGAAGGTCGCGACCCTTTCGACATCCTTGACGAGCTGGAATCGGAACTCAAGATCGGAGTGCGTCCTCTCTCATGGCCTATCAATATCGGCGAGCGATTCAAAGGCGTTTACAATATCTACGAAAACACTCTGCAGCTCTTCCAGCCCGACAAACAGAAGGTCACCGAGCGCATTGAAATCACAGATATCAACGACAAACTCATCGACGAGGCTGTCGGAGAGGCAGATGCCACCAAACTTCGCGAAGATCTGGAGCTCATCTCGGGCGTTTACCCCGAATTTGATGTGCAGCCCTATCTCGACGGCAAACTGGCGCCGGTATTCTTCGGATCAGCCCTGAATACTTTCGGCGTCAAGGAGCTGCTCGACTGCTTCGTGAAGATTGCCCCCTCGCCGCGTCCCATCATGGCCGTGGAACGGGAGATCCGCCCCGAAGAGGAGGCTTTCTCGGGCTTCGTCTTCAAGATTCATGCCAACATGGACCCCAACCACCGCTCATGCATTGCCTTTGTCAAGGTATGCTCGGGCAAGTTCGAGCGCAATGTCAACTACCGCCACATCCGCTCGGGCAAGTTCATGCGTTTTGCCGCTCCTACAGCCTTCATGGCGCAGAAGAAGAGCATTGTCGACGAGGCTTACCCCGGCGACATCGTCGGCATCCCCGACACGGGCAATTTTAAGATTGGCGACACTCTCACCTCCGGCGAGACCATCCATTTCAAGGGGCTCCCCTCTTTCTCGCCGGAGATGTTCAAATACATCGAGAACACCGACCCCATGAAGGCCAAGCAGCTCGACAAGGGTCTGCGCCAGCTCATGGACGAAGGTGTGGCACAGCTGTTCACCAACCAGTTCAACGGCCGCAAGATCGTCGGCACCGTCGGTCAACTGCAGTTTGAGGTCATCCAGTACCGTCTGCTCCATGAATATGGTGCACAATGCCGCTGGGAGCCGGTTTCGCTCTACAAAGCATGCTGGATAGAGAGCAAAAATCCCGAGGCGCTCGAGGCCTTCAAGAAGCGCAAGCATCAGTTTATCGCCACCGACACCCAGGGACGCGATGTCTTCCTTGCCGACTCGGGCTATGTGCTGCAGATGGCTCAGAACGATTTCCCCGACATCATCTTCCACACCTCTTCGGAGTTTTGATTCTAAATATATGACCACGATAAAGCCCACTCAATACCGTGCTTGAAAAGACTGACTACATCTATGGCATACGCGCCATCATCGAGGCTGCCGAGGCCGGCCGCGAGATAGACAAAGTGCTCGTCAACCGCGACCTCCACGGCGATCTCGCACGCGAGCTCATGACTACGCTCAAAAATTACGGTATACTCGTTCAGAAAGTCCCTGTCGAGAAAATCGACCGTATCACCCGGCGTAACCATCAGGGCGCGCTGGCCATCCTCTCAGCCGTGGAGTACACTTCGCTCGCACAGGTGGTCCCCACCATCTACGAAGAGGGACGGTTGCCGTTTGTAGTGCTGCTCGACGGTGTCACCGACGTGCGCAATTTCGGCGCCATAGCGCGCACTTGTGAGTGCGCCGGGGTCGATGCCATCGTCATCCCCCGCCGAGGCGGTGTCGCAGCCACAGCCGATGCTATGAAGACCTCGGCCGGGGCGCTCAGCTATCTGCCTGTGTGCCGCGAGACTTCGATTCTCAATGCCGTAAAGTTTCTCCGCGATAACGGTTTCACCGTGTTTGCCGCCACTGAGAAAGCTTCGCTTGATTACACCGCGCCCGACTATGCCGAAAGTCCTGTTGCCATCGTCATGGGAGCCGAGGATATCGGCATCTCGGAGGATGTGCTCCGTTTCTGCGACACACATGTCGCCATCCCTCAGCTCGGCCACATAGGGTCGCTCAATGTCTCCGTAGCCGCCGGTGTGCTCATCTACGAGGTAGTGCGCCAGCGTCTCGCAGCCGACAAATAATCTCCAAATAAGGATACAACAAAGGCCGTAACCGCGCTTCGTTTAGTGAAGCAGCCGTTACGGCCTTTGTGCTGCTTTGAGATCTAAGATTTGAAATCTAAGGCTTCTTTTGCCTTAATTTTGTCATTTATATTCCACGTTCACTACTCTCTCTTTCGAGCAGTCGGCGCTCGGGAGAGTTACCGTGGTGCAGCGGCTGTCGGCATCATATTTCACGCTCAGCTGCTTCCCGTCGCATGTGGCGCTCACCGGTTCAGCTGTGTCGTAGATATGCATCACATACCCTCGGGTGGCCTTCATGCCGTCGTAGTTTCCTTTGCGTGCTCCGATAGTATACACGCCTTTGTTGCCGTCGAGTTTCTGGGTGAAGCGTGTGCGGGCAAATACCGTATCGTAGTCGTTGCTGTCGCCGGCATCCTCGTAGAGTTCGCCTTCACCTTCAGGTCCGCTTACGATGGTCAGTTCGAGCGTCTCGGGATGCTCCCAGGCATGCTTCACACCTGCCGGATTGCGCGGGATGATGGCTCCCCGGCGTATGAAGTAGGGTATTTCGTCAAGAGTGAAGTCGATGTCGTAGGTGCCCCCCTTGTATGCCTTGTTTTTGCATACGAGCCACCACTCTCCCTCGGGGAGCCATATGTTTTTGTGACTTGTGCCAAAATTAGAGCGCTCTACGATGGGAGCCACGAGGATATCGTCGCCGAAATAATACTCATTTTCGCGCTGATAGGCCTCATCGATCTCGGGATGCTCATAGTAAAGCGGACGCGCCATACCCACACCTGTGTCGTAGGTCTTGCGCGCCATCGTGTAGATGTAGGGAATCAGCGAATAGCGGAGCTTGGCTGCGTCTCTGAACTGCGATGCATTGGGATATACCCACATGCGGCGCTCTATGCGCGAGTCTTTTGTGGCATGAGTGCGGAAGATGGGGCTGAAAACGCCAAACTGCACCCAGCGCAAGAAGCGCTCCTCGTCGTTGGGGTCGTCGTAAGGCACGCAATGTCCTCCAAGATCATGTCCCCAGTAGGCATAGCCCACATTCGATGCCGTAGCGGTGAAATAGGGCTGGAAAGCAAGTGTCGGGAAGTTGATATGCGTGTCGCCGGAGAATCCGATTTGATAGCGGTGACATCCCAGCCCGCCCCAGCGGTGGAATATTACCGGACGACGGTCTTTGCGCGAATTTTTCATCTCGTTGAAGAACACATGGTTGCACCAGAATGTCTCGCCGAGCCCTTCTATATTGTTGTTGGTGAGATGCTGCTGCCAGTCGAGCCACCAGAAGTCCACTCCCTGCTTCTCGCGGGCGCGGATGATGTTCTTGAAGAATGTTTTGTAAAATTTGTGGTCGTCCAATGCCCAGGGCACAGTCTTCTTTTCAGCCGGATCCATCCCCATATCGGTAGCTATTTCGGCGTAGAAGTCTTCGTCGGCTCTCACGCCGTCGGCCGGGTGAAGGTTCAGAGCCGACCGCAGTCCGTAGGAGTGGATGTCCGACAGCAGCCCTTCGGGATCGGGGATAAGGTTGGTGTTCCAGCTCCATCCGGTCCAGCCGCCACGTCCGTCTGATACGGGTCGCCCGTTCCAGTGCCAGTCCATATCCAAGATAAGCACATCAGCAGGGAAATCGTTGTCTTTCAGCGCTTTCGCTATAGCTCTGAACTCATCTGCGCTATATTCGGCATATTGGCTGTACCAGTAGCCGAACACAAATTCAGGAGGCAGAGGTATCTTCCCTGCAATGCGGGTAAAGTCGTAAAGCGCACGCTTGTAGTCATGTCCGTAACCCATGAAATACACATCCATGGCATCCTCGTCGGCACGCTTTGCCACCCAGTCTACCCCATCGGCCTGAGGCTCAAAGGCGAAGGATCGCGACCCGTCACCTCTCTTCGCCGAGGGTGAATCGTCGATTATCGACCATCCCGAGCGCGACAGTATACCATCCTCCATCTCACGGCGCTTGTTGTCGCCGTTGCTGCCGTCGAGGGTGCGCGTCGTGCCCTTGAGGTTCTGCTCATCTTTCATGCCGGGCATCCAGGTGACGGGGGTGCCATTGAGACTCATAGTCACCACCAGGTTGGAGTCGGCTGGCTCGCCGGTGCGGGGATCTGTACCTTTGCGATATCTCAGCGACAGCTTGTCGGTGTCGATGTAGAGGTATTTCGCATCCTCTTTTTTCTTAAATTTCGGCGTCGGAAGGTCGCGGTTGATTACTGAAAAGGTGGCACGGTCCTCAAATACCCCTTTGGGGCTGTATTCGATGCGCACCATTTCGGGTGTAAGCACTGTGATGCGTGCATTGCCCGATTCCACCACCGATTTTTTCCTTGCCACGGGGCTGTCAGCCATCGCCGAGAGGCAGGTTGCAGCCGCCACACACATGGCGATTGTCAGTTTTTTGGTCATGGTTATAGATATAATAATGATTGATTATATAGTTCGCCGAATCTATCGCAAAATAGCTCGCGATCTAAATTTATCATTGATATCAGGTATTTTGCCGATAATAGGTCGCTCAATTCTCCCCCTTCCCAATCCTCATCCCTGTCATTTCTGACCGCTTCCCCACAGGAGCGACCTCGCTGCGGCAAGGGCAGTCTCATCGACAGCCGAACCAGAAAGCATCAGCGCCAGCTCTCCCTCTCTTTCGGCAGTGGTAAGCTGCTTGATGCGTGTGATGGTGCGGTCGGCCGTATCCTCTTTATATACTTTGTAATGACTTGATCCTTTCGCTGCTACCTGAGGCAGGTGGGTGATAGCGAGCACCTGGATGTTGGCTGCGATCTGCTGCATCATCTCGCCCATCTTGTTGGCCACATCGCCGCTCACTCCGGTATCCACCTCGTCGAAGATAATAGATGGCAACTGCATCTTGTCGGCCACTATACTCTTGATAGAGAGCATAAGACGCGAGATCTCGCCGCCTGATGCGGTGTTGCCCACCGGCAGCAGAGGCTGATTTTTGTTGAATGAGAACAGAAATTCCACCTGATCGGTGCCCGTGACTGACAGTTCGGTGTCCTTCACGCTTATCTCGCAGCGTAAGTTCTTCATACCCAGCGGCACCGCGCGCTCTATCAACATCCCGGCAAACTTTTTAGCCTCGTCATGGCGTGCTTTCGAGAGTTCTGCAGCCAGTTCGAGGGCATGGCGTTTGGCCTGCTTGGCTTCGGCCTCAAGGGCGTGAAGTGTCTCATCTCCAATCTCTATACCGCGTAGACGGTCTTTCAGTTCATCGCGGTGGGCGATCAGAGCCTCCACAGTCTCGGCTTTGTAGCGTCGCTCGAGGTCGTAGATGGTGTTGAGGCGCTCTTCCACCTCGTCAAGGCGCCCGGGCTCGGCAGCCAGACTGCGGTCATAATCGGAAATGCTCTCTGCAATATCCTGAACTTCAACACGCAGTGCATTGAGACGTTCGCTGAGGCTTTCAGCCTCATCTATGAAGTCGGTGAGCTGAGATGTCTCGTCAGCGGCACGGCGGAGCAGTTGGTCTGCATTCTCCTCCCCCTCTGTGAGACAGGATGTTATCACTGTCAGGGCCGATTTTACCTCAGCCATATTCACCAGCAGCTCACGTTCATGCTCAAGTTCCTCCTGTTCGCCGGGTTGCAGCTTCGCATCGGCAAGTCGCTGATACTGAAAGCGCATGAACTCTTCGTCGTCTTTAGCCTGCTCTATCATACGCCGCTCCATTTTGTAGCGTTTAAGCGCCTGACGGTAAGCCCCGTAGGCTTCTGACATGTGCTGCAGCCGAGCATCGTTGCCGGCGAGCGAATCGAGCACCCGGAGCTGGTAGGGAGGCGAAGCGAGCAGCAGGTTCTGGTGCTGCGAGTGGATGTCTATAAGCGAGAGAGCCACCTGCTGGAGCATAGCAAGGTTCACCGGACAGTCGTTGACAAACGCGCGCGAACGTCCGGCCGGAGTCATCTCCCTTCGCAGTATCATCGTGTCGTCGTCCCAGTCGATATCGTTCTCTTCACAGATGGCCTTGAGATTGTTGAATCCCCTGACGGTGAACGTGGCCTCGATTACCGACTTTTGGTCGTGATTTCTTATGGCTTTATTGTCGGCGCGGCCGCCAAGCAGCAGCGACAGCGCCCCGAGTATGATCGACTTGCCGGCACCGGTCTCACCGGTCACTATATTGAGACCATTGTGCAGATTGATGTCGATGGTATCAATAAGTGCGTAGTTGGAGATATGTAGACTCTGAATCATTCCTTAATATGCTCATCCGAGGTGAGTGCTGCGGCGTTCCCCCGGTTATGGTTTCCGAATGTGTCACTGCTCTTTGGTGACGCCGTTCTTTATGAAGTTGATTCGCTTCATCTCGGTAGGATAAAGCGGTGTGAGTATTTCCACCACATGCTGACGCTCGTTTTGCGGCGCTTTGCTGTAGATGTTGACTAGCTCGTCGAGTTTGGCGTCCTTAAACATCGACAGCGCCACCGACATGGCATCGGCATTGTAGACTGTCGTAAGGTTGTCGAGCGACGAGGTGATTGAAGCGCGACCCTTGTCGGGACTCTGAAACATCAGGTCGAGGCCGCCGCGGTGGTAGTCGTAGAGAAGTTTGCGCATCACTGAGGTCGACGGCCCGGTATATGCGTCGAGCACAGCCGAGCGGTTTTTCTTATCTTCGAAGGCTTTCCATCCGTTTTCACCCGACGACTGAGCCATCTGCACTATCATCTTCAACTGATCGAATGCAGCCTCTCCGCCGTTTGGAGCGAAAGAGTCGCGGTCGAGCGCTATGATCAGGTAGGCATAGAAGTTGAGGATGGCGGTGAGCTGGCTCTCCATGGTGTTGACGGTGAAGCGCAACGGCTCCCCCTCCTGATAGGCGAACTCCAGCTTGTTGTCCTTGAAATTGAGCAACGTTGTGGTGTAAGTGCTATTGTACACAGGGCGGGTCGACTGTACCTGCAGGTCGCCTTTCAGCACCCCGTCGGTATACTCCACTATGGTGAAAAACAGGCGGCAGTCTATCCGCTCGTTCGTGGCATACTGGTCGTTGGTGAAGTGGGTGGTGTTCATGTACTCCGTGATTGCTTCCTGCAATGTCTGGAATACACTGGTATTGGTGCCCTGCACCTGATCGGTGTTGACCGTCACCTCGCAGTTGAGCTCCTGGGCCGAAGCCGGCAAGGCGCACCACAGTAGCATCAACGCTGCGGCGCACAAGGCCATTTTCCCGGCTAAGCGACGTGCAATATTATGTATCAGTTCTCTTTTAAACATTCGTATGAGGTTATGCAATCCCATATATCCGCGGCTACCGCTGCTTTGCTTTCCAGGGGGAAGTGGCGCTCGCTGCCATCGGCTCCGTACACCGTCACTTTGTTGGTGTCGGTGCCGAATCCGGCACCTTTATCCCGCAGAGAGTTGAGCACTATCAGGTCGAGATTTTTCCGCTCCATCTTTCCGCGGGCGTTGGCGTCCTCGTGGTCTGTCTCTAGCGCGAATCCTACCAATATCTGCCCCCGCCGTTTCTCGCGTCCGAGAGTCGCTGCGATGTCGGGATTTTTTACGAAGTGAAATTCCGGCGAGCCATTCTTTTCCCGTTTGATTTTGGTCTCCGAAGGGTTCTCCACACGGTAATCGGCCACTGCGGCGCACATCACCGCCACATCTGAGTTGCCGAAATGCGTCTCGCAGGCGTCAAGCATCTCGAGAGCCGACTCCACATGCACTACTTTCACCCCGGGCTCTTTAGGCCGTGATTCACAAGGACCGAGCACCAGCGTCACCTCCTCGGCGCCGCGTCGGGCAGCCTCATCGGCCAAGACTACTCCCATTTTTCCGGTGGAATAGTTGCTGATGAACCTCACAGGGTCGAGTCGCTCACGTGTGGGTCCGGCGGTGACAAGCACACGCTTCCCCTTCAGATTCGCTTCGCACGGCTTACCGTCGGCTTCTGCCGAAGTATCGGGATTAAGTTCGTTTCCTTTGTTTTCTTCTTTTAAAAGAAACGTCGCCACCACATTGAATATTGCCTCAGGCTCCTCCATTCGACCTTTCCCTACGAGGTGAGAGGCGAGCTCCCCTTCGGCCGGTTCTATGATCCGGCATCCGTCGGCCCGCAGTGTGGCGATATTGCGCACGGTCGAGGGATGCTTCATCATGTCGAAATCCATCGCCGGAGCCACAAACACCTGCGCACGTGTGGAGAGATAGCTGGTGACAAGCATGTTGTCGGCTACCCCGTTGGCCATCTTGGCTATGGTACTGGCTGTGGCAGGAGCCACTACGAAGGCATCGGCCCACAGTCCGAGGTCCACGTGCGAGTGCCACTCGCCTGTATTGGCCGTGAAAAACTCCGAGATCACCGGCTTGCCGCTCAGCGTTGAGAGTGTCACCGGGGTGATAAACTCCTTGGCATTGGGCGTCATCACCACCTGCACCTCGGCGCCGGCCTTCACGAAAAGCCTCACCAGCGTAGCCGTCTTATAGGCCGCTATTCCGCCGGTGATACCCACCACCACATGTTTGCCTTTCAGATCCATATGCCTTTGTAGATCAGTTGCCGCGAAGTTTTATCGCCATTATCTTCCGCTTGAAGTCGGAGGGGAAGTCGCCCTGCTGTATCCAGCCGAAATATCCCGGATCTTTCTTCAGCACTGCCGAGGCGAGCTGCCCCTTGTACTTGCCGAAATTGATCACTTCGCGATGCTGGTCATCGTAGATCATGCGCCCCATCAGGTCGACATTGTGATTCTGCGAGGAGTACTCCGAGAGGGCTTCCACATCGTTGGGCAGGTCGGAGTAACGGTCGAGCTGCGCCATGAGCACCTCGTAGGTGGCACGAGTGTCGGCATTGGCCGAGTGTGCGCCCTCCAGGTCTTTGTCGCAATAGAAGCGGTAGGCTGCCGTGAGCGTGCGCTGCTCCTTCTTGTGAAATATCGTCTGCACATCCACCATCTTGGCACGAGAGAAGTCGAAGTCCACGCCCGCGCGGGCAAACTCCTCTGAGAGCATCGGGATGTCAAACTTGTTGGAGTTGAATCCGGCGATGTCGCACCCCTCGAAGCTCTTGGCCAGGTCAGCGGCTATCTGTTTGAAGGTGCGCTCCCCTGCCACATCCTCATCTGTGATGTGATGGATGGCCGTAGCCTCGGCCGGGATAGGTATAGTGGGATTTACTCTCAGCGTCCGCTCTGCCTCGCGGCCGTCGGGATACACCTTGATGAGCGAGATCTCCACTATGCGGTCGCGGGTGATGTTGGTGCCGGTGGTCTCCAGGTCGAAGAAGATCATCGGCTTTTTCAGATTCAGTTTCATCTTGCCGGAGGTATTACTCGGTGACTCGCATCACCATCAGAAGCATGATCAGGTCGGTGTTCTCTTCATTCTCCTCGGGGGTGAACAGGCCGGGACGAGAGGGGTCGGCAAGCTTGATGATCACATTCTCGGTGGGCAGGCTACTCAGTATCTCCAGAAGATAGGCTCCGCTGAAACCGATCACCAGGTCGCTGCCGGTGAAGTCGCAGGGCACCTCCTCGTGGGCCGATGTGTTCATGGTGAGGTTGTCGGCCTCCAGCTCTACACGTGTGGGGGTGAAGTGAAATTTGATCAGGCCGTGGCTCGGATCGGAGCACACTGCCACACGGCGCACGGCGGTCATCATTGCTCCGCGGTCGATGGTCACCTGGAAGGGATTCTCGCGGATGATGCGGTTGTAGGCCGGATAGTTGCCGCGGATAAAGCGGCAGTTGAGCGTCAGATTCTCGGTGCGGAACACTGCGCTGCGCTGTGACAGTTCCACCTTCACCTCGTCGTCCTTGCCGAGCAGAGTCTTAAGGATCACGGCGGGCTTCACGGGCATGATACACGATGCGGTGATGCCGGGAGCCGAGGTGCGGTTGATGTAGCGCACCAATTTGCACGAGTTGCTGGCCACGAAGGTGATCCCGTCGGGGGTAATGTCCCAAAGGATACCCATCAGCTGAGGCAGCTGGTCGTTGGTGCCGACAGCGAAGAGGGTGTGCTCTATACCGGAGATGATCTGCGAACCCGGGCATGTCATCTCCCAGGTCTCCTCGGGATTGGTCTCCTCGATGGTGCGCGGATAGTGGTTTCCCTCCAGGCCCACCATGTCGAAGTTACCGCCGGGGAAGGTGATATTCATGGCATAGGTGCTCATGTCGATGGCAAACTCCACATCCACGTCGGGCAACTCCTTGGCGATGTCCACTATGCGGCGTGCATTGACGCACACGCTCCCCTCTTCACCCTCGAAATCCTTCACTG
The DNA here is from genome assembly GCA_905207535.1 of uncultured Muribaculaceae bacterium. Taxonomy (GTDB): domain Bacteria; phylum Bacteroidota; class Bacteroidia; order Bacteroidales; family Muribaculaceae; genus UBA7173. The sequence continues at coordinate 104,978 of CAJLLX010000001.1, forward strand.
CCACCTGCGAGGTGAGGGTATTCTCGGCATCGGAGGCTGTGATAGTAAGCATCCCGTCGGCAATTTCCCACAGGAAATTGTCCAGGATGGAGATTGTATTCTTGGTGTTGATTACCTTACTCACGCCCGAGAGGGTCGAGTAAAGAGCTTTGCTCGCAACTTTAAATTTCATTTCTGTATATTTCTTAATTTTATTATTTTCAGACAATTATATTCATCCACTTTCCCCTTTTCGCTCACCAAACCTCCCCATCTGCGCTCACCACACTTCCCCATTTGCACCTCACGCATGCGCACAGCATGCCCGTAGTGCGCTTTAATTGCAAAGTTAACTATTTTATTCCTCTTTTTCAAACTCCCCTGCCACTTTATTTTACACTTTATTTCCGTTTCCGGCCCTTTGCCGGCCATGCATGCCGCCATGGTTTGCAGTTGTCGTTCGAATTTAGTAATTTTGCAAGGCTTTAAGGGCCGACATTGTGCAAATACGCCGATGTCGTCCCTTCTAACTTTCATATCTCAATCAGCAAGTTTATGCCTAAGCTTTCAATCATTACCATCTGCTTCAACAACAATACCGGCCTCCGTCGCACTATCGACAGCGTCCTCCCAGTCCTCTCGTCGGATGTGGAATATATCATCATCGACGGCGGAAGCACCGACGGCAGCCGTGAAACCATCGAAGCTGTCGCGGACCGCCTCGGCTACTATTGTTCAGAGAAAGACAAAGGCATCTACAATGCTATGAACAAGGGCGTTGCCCACGCCAAGGGTGAGTATCTTCTTTTCCTTAACTCTGGCGATTACCTCTATTCGGACAAAGTTATCGCAGAAGTGCTCCCGACATTTGACGGCACCGACATCATCTACGGAAATTTGATTTTCCTTAATCCTGAAACGGGGAAAGAACATCTCGATATACCCCCCGACAAGGTCAACGCCGACACTTTTTTCCGCGGATCGCTCCCCCATCCGGCCACATTTATCCGACGTCAGCTTCTGATTGAAACACCATACAATGAGCAATTGAAAATAGTGGCCGATTGGGAGTTTTTCACAAAGAAAATAGTGTGGGATGGGTGCTCCACCAAACATATCCCGTATATCATCAGCGTCTTCATAGAAGACGGCATCAGCTCCACCAACAAGACGCTCCACGATAGCGAGCGCAAGGAATGCACGCGACGCTTATTTACCCCGGCAATCATTGAGGTGTGCTATGGGTGGCGTGCACTCCACTCTATGGCGTGCGCCGAGGAGATGATTAAGATTGGAAGTACGAGAAAACTGCATAAGCGCATCCGCCCGCTTCTGCGGCTGATTATTCGCGTAAACAACCTCTTCTCATCCCCCTCACACCGCATCTAAAGCGTTCTTGCGGTTATTTTTTGTAAAATTCGGCTGTTTGGGCCGCAGTCTTATCCCACGAGAAGGCTTTTACTCTCTCATGTCCCCGTTGTATCATTTGCGTGCGTAAATTGCTGTCTGATACTACGCTCTCTATGGTCTTTGCCATTTCTTCGGGGTTATAGGGATCAAAATAGAGCGCCGCATCCCCTCCCACCTCGGGGAAGCAACTTGCATTGCTCAGCAACACCGGGCAACCCGAAGCAAACGCTTCCAACACCGGTATTCCGAACCCCTCGTAGAGCGACGGGAACACAAAGCAAAGAGCATGTTGATAGAGATAGGCCAGCTGATTGTCTGAAACGAATCGACTGCTCACAGCTCCTTCGAGGCCGAGCATCTTTATCCGGCTCATTTCATCACGTGAGAATCCGCCTCCTGTACACACAAGCTTTATCTCCGGATTCCATTTATGCACCATTGCAAATGCCTCAAGAAAGCGGTCGAAATTCTTGTAGTGAAATCTCTGACCAACATACAGGATATACTTTTCAGGCAGTCCCTCCACCGCTTCGGCATTCTCGGGATGAAGGCTGTGACCGTGGTAAATCACCTCTATATTGCTGCCCGAAAGGCCGTATATATCTATGATGTCGGCCTTGGTTTTCTCGCTGATTGCTATTATTTTATCGGCTCGTGTTATCGTCTCTTTCTTCTGACTTATCACCGGATCTTCGGTGCCGAAAAGCTCGGGGAAACGTTCGTAGGTCATGTCGTGCACCGTCACCACGTAGGGGCCATGCAATCTCTTCAAAAATCCGGGATCGAAATATGTGGGATGAAATATGTCGTAATCCCCTCTTTTCAACAATCTCGAGAAGTTGGAATTATTGACAGCTGCATATAGCTTTTTCTTCCATTTGAAGTCAGGCAGACTTACACTCTTATTCCCCTCAAATCTCTCTGTTTTCAAAAACACATTGTCAGTGAGCAATGTAGGGGAAATCACATCCACATCCTGCGGCATGCGCTTCATTATCTCCACAAAATAGCGCGAGATGCCGCCATATCTTTGCAAGGAAAATATTTGATTGTCAAATAATACCTTCATCTTGATTGCCTTGTGTTCAAACGATTTTTTACCACCGCAAAGTTATGAATAAATCCTTAATCAATTTTCGTTTTTGATATGTTTTTATATCATATAAAGGATATCTCTTTACCCGATTTATACATGATTATTTCACACATAAGAAGATGCGATTTTATTATCTCATCTAATTGTATTAACTTTGCAAAAAATACGATTATATGGAGAATAGCAAATCTAATTTTCCTGAAATTAGTATAATTGTACCGGTATATAATGTCGAAAAGTATCTGCCAAAATGCATTGATTCGCTTTTGGCCCAGACACTTACCGATATTGAAATCATTCTCGTTGACGACGGTTCGCCCGACTACTGCCCCATGATTTGCGATAGCTACGCCGAAAAAGATTCGCGTATCAAGGTGATTCATAAGCAGAATGAGGGTGTGTCGGCTGCCCGCAACGATGGCATAGCGGCTGCTCGTGCCGATATTATCGGATTTGTCGACAGCGACGATTGGGTGGATCCGAAGATGTACGAAACGATGCTCAGTGCTTTGAAACGGACCGGTGCCGACATTGTTGTCTGCAACACATCCTACGATTATATCGACCATAGCCATCCCGATGCAGTTCCCATCACTGAGGAGAAGATTTATTCGCGCGACGAGGCATTGCGGCTCCTGATACAGGACCGTATGATTCACAATTACCCCTGTGATAAAATCTTCCGCAAGAGCGTTTTGAACTCGCCATTTACTCCCGGCATTCGGTATGAGGATATTGAAGTCATGATCCGGTGGTTCGCCAACATCAACCGGCTGGCTACCATTCCTTATTTCGGTTATCATTACTTACAGCGTGCAAGTAGCTACCTCCACTCTTCTTCCACGATGTTTGAGGAGTATATCGCAGCTTTGAGAAGTCAACTTGATTTTTTAAAAAGCAAAAACCTCATTCCCGATTGCTACGAGTCATACACTCTGAGGATAGTAAAGGATGGTGTCAAATATTCCAAGTATCTCGTACATGATACAACTGATTCTCCCAAGCTTTACTCTACACTCAAAGAGATTGCTGATACCATCAGGGATCTTCAGCCCGCTGTCGACAGCTCGGACGTAAGTAAAAAGCTTCGCAAACGCTTTGACAACCTTCTGAATCATCCCCGCCGCTTTGTCAGCGAAATGAGATGGAATCATCGATATCATATTTTAAAAAATCGTCTAACCACTTTCCGACACAAAAAGGAGCACAAGTGCTTTGACTAAACATAGATACAGCCACATTATGCGTAAGATTGCATTAGATATGACGGTGGTCGAAAACCGCCGTCTCACTTCAGCCTACTCGCTGCTGATCCTTGAAGCTGACAAGCCCGTCGAGGATTTCAATTTCGGCGACATTAAGCCGGGACAGTTTGTGCAGGTGCGTGTCGACGACAGCAAGACCACCTTCCTCCGCCGCCCGATTTCGGTTAATTTCGTGGAGCCTGACCGTTGCCGGCTTCATCTGCTGGTGCGCCGTGCCGGTGAAGGCACCAAGGTGCTGTGCGAGATGAAGGAGGGTGAAGAGCTCAATCTCCTCCTGCCTCTCGGCAATGGATTTTCCCTTCCCGCTTCGGCCGAAGGATTCACACCTCTGCTCGTGGGAGGCGGCGTAGGCGTAGCTCCTCTGCTCTATCTCGGCAAACAGTTGGCTGACATGGGTGTACGTCCGAGTTTCCTCTTAGCAGCAAAAAGCGATGCTGACCTGCTGCTGCTCGAACGTTTCCGCGAATACGGCCCTGTATATATCTCCACCGACGACGGTTCGCTCGGCGTGCCCGGACTGGTTACAGCCAATCCCGCTCTGCAGCAACAGTGGAGCATGATCTACTGCTGCGGGCCTATGCCCATGATGAAGGCTGTGGCTCGCATCGCCCGCGGGAACAATGTGCCCTGCGAGGTATCGCTCGAAAACACCATGGCATGCGGTCTCGGAGCTTGCCTTTGCTGTGTGGAGGACACTGCCGACAAGGGCAATGTGTGTGTCTGCACCGATGGCCCTGTTTTCCCCATTGAGCGCCTCCGCTGGTTTGACTGAAACACCCCCTCCAACTTACTCCCGGTTTTACCGCCAGAGAGCAGTCCTAACGCACGATTTGCAGCAATATCACATCACAAGCCGCTTCCCCCTCGGAGGCGGCTTTGTCGTTAACGGTGATTATGTGCTGTAGTTCGTGGAGATTTATCTCGCGGAGAGTGCGGAGCGTCTCGATGAAATCCGCCAACGCTTCTTCTCCGGCAAACCGTCTGCGCGAGAGTGCCACCACTACACCGTCAGCAAAGACCGTATTGGCTGTCTCGCGGTCGAAATCCGTGATACGCAGCTGTCCGCTCTGCCTGTCGGCGAGCGCAAGCCGACGCATACCCGAGGCACTGAGCAACACTCGGGCGAGCACACGTGGCTCGTCGATCACCGAGACTTTTGTCATGGCACTCAGCGGGAATCCTGACGTTTTTGAAGCCGCTGATGCTGTGTCGGCGTAGCCTGACGGCGCCGCTCCGCAGCCTGTCGGCGACGGCTTTCGGGCGTGGCCCTATGCTCGTCGGCGCTCTGACGGTGTTCGGTCTGCTGTGTGCGTTCCGACGAGCTCTGAGGCAGGTCTCCGGCGTGCTGCGTTGCACGCTGAAGATGCTTGGGCTCGGTGCGCTGACGCACAGGCGTAAGGCCCTCTGCGGGCATCGCGCCGGGACCGCTTTCAGTGAGCATATTTTCTCTCGACTGTATGCCGCGCACTCCGCTCTGCTCTATCTTGATGCCGTTGTTGAACCGACGCTGCGAGATGTAGGTATTGGGCATCATGTAGTGGCGCATTCTCACCACAGCTATGCTGTCGATCTCGCCGGTGATATTCTGCCCCGAAGGCATCGTCATGTAACCATAGACACGCACCGGAGTGAGCGTGGAGTCGACCTGTATGCGCTGCACCATGGCTCCGCTCTGCATCGATGTCTCATCCACGTAGCCTGTGGCACCGTTGTCGTAGTCTACAAGCAGGCGCGAGGTGACTGGGGCGTTGCTCACCACCGGCACATAGCGGAGCATGAATATATCGCCGTTCTGCCATGTGCTGTCGGGGGTAAAGGCAAAGGTGACGACCCTCGACGGCATCCGTTCCGACAAGGTGATATGACCGGGGCCGTTCCATATGGCCACAGAGTCGCCCGCAATGGCTATCTGCGAACTGGTCTCCGAGGCGAGGTCGCGCTGGCGGTCCTGGATGATCTCTATGGCGCGGTCGTAGACCTTGATGTAGTCTTCAATATGGTTGCCATACCACACAAACGAGGTGTCGACAGTGGCAGCATCCACTCCGTGTGCGGCATAGATGCTCTGTTTGAGCAGTTTGCGCGTAGAGTCGTTGGGAAATGCCGAGTAATTGTAGTCGATCACTGCCTCACCCATATGGATATCGGCCATCAGTGAGGCCATCTCCTCGCGGCCGAGCACATTGTCCGGCGCCTTCTCGCACGAGGTGAGCAATGCTGTCGCCGCACACCATGCCGCGATGCCGTGCGCTATTCGGTACAAAGAAGACTTTATCATTTCCGGATTCATTTTTGTGTCACTCTGTCCTACCCTTCCAGTCCTACCCTATCTTTACACTTGGTGTATCACTTTTCGGCGTCAGCTTTCTCACCGGCGTCGACGCTCCTGCCGCTTTCCTCTTCCTCAGCCTTACGGTCGGCTGCGAGCTGCGATTTCTTGCGCCAGGGCACCTCGCCAATCTGCGACGAGTAGAAGAGAATCAGCACCACCATACCCACACTGATGGCGGCATCGGCCAGATTGAACACTGGACGGAAGAACACGAAGTGCTCCCCTCCTATCCAGGGCATCCAGTCGGGCCAGTACCAGTCGCAAAGCGGGAAATAGAGCATATCCACCACATAGCCGTGAAAGAGTGTGCCATATCCACCCTCGGGAGGAAACAGAGTGGCCACCTGGGGCGGCATGGGGTTGTTGAATATCAATCCGTAGCACACGCAGTCCACGATATTGCCGGCGGCTCCGGCTACTATCAGCGCGAGACACACCAGATAGCCCGTGCGGGTCTCCCGGCGGTATCTGATACGACTGATGTAGTATAGCAGGAATATTACCGCAAATATCCTCAGGAGGGTGAGCAGCAGTTTGCTGCCAATCTCCCATCCGAAGGCCATGCCGTTGTTCTGGATGAATACGAGTTGAAACCATGAGAAAATCTCATAGCTTTCACCTAAATAAAAGTGGGTCTTGACCCATATTTTAAACACTTGGTCGGCGATGAGCACGGCGGCTATGATTATAGCCACCATCCATCCCCGCCGCATCAGCGGTTTGCTTTCGTTCACTATCGAAGGATATGTGGTTTATTTCTTGTTCTCCACGCACAGAGTGGCGTGAGGCACGGCGCGAAGCCTCTCTTTCGGTATGAGTTTGCCGGTCATACGGTCGATGCCGTAGGTCTTGTTCTCGATGCGCACCAGAGCAGCCTGGAGATTCTTGATAAACTGCGCCTGACGCTGCGCCGAGCGATTGGCCTCCTCAACTGAGAGTGTGTAAGCGCCCTCTTCAAGCACCTTGAATGTAGGCGATGTGTCGGCGGTGTCGTTGGCATTCATCACACCCGAACGGAGTGACTCATATTCTTTGCGTGCCTTCTCGAGTTTCTCAAGTATAATGGCCTTGAATTCCTCGAGTTCCTCATCTGTATAGCGTGTTTTTTCGCTCATCTTTCTATGGTTTTATAGGTGATGAATTAGTGCCGGTTTGCGGCTGCGGAGCTGCGTTTATACCGGTCTGCCGGCATCAGTATAACATCTCTTTATGATTTAAAGTTTGTGAGCCGCCGGAGCTGCAATGGCCACAGCGGCTCACGTATGTTTCAAGCTTATTATGCCAGCGTCACGGACACTGTCACATTGTTGCCGTCGATATCGAAGATTTCATCCTCGGCAGCGTTCGCTATCGGTGCCACTGCTATGGCATCGGCAAGCACCTGACGGCAGATATATTCGCCGTAATCACGCACGGCATCGTCGGTGAGTTCCGACGGCGCCACCACAAGGTTGATGCGCTGGGTGATGTCGTAATCGCGGTTTTTGCGCAGGTTCTGCACACGGTTCACAATCTCGCGGGCCATACCCTCGCGGCGGAGCTGCTCGGTGACGGTCACGTCAAGTGCCACGGTGATGGCGCCTTCGTTGGCCACCAGCCATCCGGGTATATCCTCGTTGCGGATCTCCACATCGGCTGCCTCGAGGGTCACGGGCTCACCGCCGTCGGTCATGGCGAGCGAGATGCTGCCGTTCTGCTCCAGAGCGATGATCGAGTGCTGGTCGAGCGAGGCGATGGCCTGAGCCACAGCCTTCATGCGCTTGCCGAATTTCGGGCCGAGCTTCTTGAAGTCGGCTTTGATGCGCTTCACGAGAATACCCTCTTCGTTGCTGACAAATTTGATATCCTTCACATTGACCTCCGAAAGGATCAGAGCAGACATGGCCTCGATTTCGGCCTTTGTCTCGGGATCGGACACGGGGATCATGAGGGTCTGCAGCGGCTGGCGCACCTTGATGTTGACCTTGCGGCGCAGCGAGAGCACCATCGAGGTGATCACCTGAGCAAGATTCATGCGGCTCTCCAGCGCTTTGTCTATCAGCTTCTCGTCGCTCTTGGGGAAGTAGGCGATATGCACCGATTCGGGCGTTTTCCCCTCGGCTGCCAGCGCAGGAGCCTTGAGATCCTGATACAGACGGTCGGAGAAGAAGGGTGCGAAGGGTGCCATGAGCAGGGACACTGTCTCGAGGCAGCTCAGCAGGGTCTGGAACGCCGAAAGCTTGTCTTCGCTCATGCCGCCGCCCCAGAAGCGCTTGCGGTTGAGGCGCACATACCAGTTGGAGAGGTCGTCGTTGACGAAGGCGTTGATGGCGCGGGCTGCCTTGGTGGGCTCGTAGTCGTCGAGGGCCTCCTCCACATCCTTGATCAGGGTGTTGAGCGTGGAGAGGATCCATCGGTCGATCTCGGGACGCTCCGACACGGGCACCTGAGGCTCTGCGCCGGTGAATCCGTCGACATTGGCATAGAGGGCCAGGAAGGAGTATGTATTGTAAAGCGTTGCGAAGAGTTTGCGCGATACTTCGCGAACGCCCTCTTCGTCAAACTTCAGGTTGTCCCAGGGCGAGGAGTTGGAGATCATGTACCAGCGCACGGGGTCGCTGCCGAAGGTCTCGATGGCCTGGAAGGGATTCACGGCGTTGCCAAGGCGCTTGCTCATCTTGTTGCCGTTCTTGTCGAGCACGAGGCCGTTGGAAATCACGGCTTTGTAGGCTACGGAGTCGAACACCATACCGGCGATGGCATGAAGCGTGAAGAACCATCCGCGTGTCTGGTCCACACCCTCGGCGATGAAGTCGGCGGGGTAGAGTTCGCCCGAGTCAAGTCCCTCTTTGTTCTCGAATGGATAATGAATCTGGGCATAGGGCATAGCACCGGAGTCGAACCACACGTCGATCAGGTCGGTCTCACGGTGCATCGGCTTGCCCGAGGAGCTTACGAGCACTATGTCGTCGACATACGGGCGGTGCAGATCTATCTTCTCGTAGTTGTCCTTGGTGTATTTGCCGGGCTCGAATCCCTTTGCTTTGTAGGGATTCTCCTTCATCACTCCGGCAGCTACGGCGCGCTCTATCTCGTTGTAGAGGGTCTCGACGGAGTCGATGCAGATCTCCTCTTTACCGTCCTCGGTGCGCCAGATAGGGAGCGGAGTGCCCCAGTAGCGCGAGCGGCTGAGGTTCCAGTCCTGCAGGTTCTCGAGCCATTTGCCGAAACGGCCCGTACCGGTCGATGCGGGTTTCCACTTGATTCCTTCGTTGAGCTGCATCAGGCGCTCGCGGGCAGCCGTGGTGCGGATAAACCAGCTGTCGAGCGGGTAATAGAGCACGGGCTTGTCGGTGCGCCAGCAGTGGGGGTAGGAGTGGGTATGTTTCTCGATTTTGAATACCTTGTCGTTCTGCTTGAGCCACATGCACAGCTCCACGTCAAGCGTCTCGTCGCCCTCTTTCTTGTCGGAGTCGTAGGCATTCTTCACAAATTTACCTTCCCAAGGTTTGTAGGCCTCCACATCCACGTTTTCGGCTACAAATTTCGGATCGATATCCTCAAGCAGGAAGAAACGGCCGCGGAAGTCGACCATCGGGCGCACATTGCCGTCCTTGTCGAGCAGGGTCAGCGGGGGGATGCCGCTCTGACGCGACACACGGAGGTCGTCGGCACCGAATGTGCCTGCGATATGCACGATACCGGTACCGTCCTCGGTGCTCACATAGTCGCCGGGGATCACACGGAAAGCTCCCTCGCCGGGATTCATCCACTTGAACAGCTGCTCGTAGTGGAAACCTACAAGTTCGCTCCCCTTGAGGGTCTTCACCACTTCGTAGGGGATAAGTTTGTCACCCTTGTTGTACGAGGCGAGGTACAATCCGGCGGCTTTGGGGTTGAGATAGTGAGCCATCAGGGCGGTGGCCAGAATCACTGTCTCGGGATTGCCGGAATAGGGGTTGAAGGTGCGCACTACGCTGTATTCGATCTCCGGACCCACGCAGAGCGCGGTGTTCGAGGGGAGTGTCCAGGGGGTTGTGGTCCATGCCAGGAAGTAAGGCTCGCCGTGGCCGAGCATATAGTCGGCGGGATCGGTCACCTTAAACTGTGCCACGCAGGTGGTATCCTTCACATCGCGGTAGCATCCGGGCTGATTGAGCTCGTGAGTGCTCAGACCGGTGCCTGCTGCCGGCGAGTAAGGCTGGATGGTGTATCCCTTATAGAGATATCCTTTCTTATAGAGCTGCGACAGAAGCCACCACACGCTTTCTATGTAACGGTTGTCGTAGGTAATGTAGGGATTGTCGAGATCCACCCAGTAGCCCATCGAGTTGGTCAGGGTGCTCCACTCCTTGGTGTATTTCATCACCTCGTGGCGGCATGCGGCATTGTAGTCGTCCACCGATATCTTCTTGCCGATATCTTCTTTGGTGATACCCAGAGATTTCTCCACGCCGAGCTCCACAGGCAGGCCGTGAGTGTCCCATCCTGCTTTGCGCTTTACGTGAAATCCCTTCATGGTCTTGTAGCGGCACACGATATCCTTGATAGTGCGTGCCATCACGTGATGGATGCCGGGCATACCGTTGGCCGAAGGGGGACCTTCGTAAAACACAAACGTGGGCATCCCTTCGCGGGTTGCCATGCTTTGCTCGAACAGATGGTTCTCATTCCATTTGGCAAGCACCTCCTTATTGATGTCGGAGAGATTGAACTTGTTGTATTCGGTGAACTTCATCTTTTATTAGTTGGGATTGAGTCCTTGTTATGTCTGTGATAATTTTCGGTTTTGCGCTGCAAAGATAGTGAATCCATGCGTTTTTTCCAACCGCCGCCCGGCAGCGCTCTGCAGCAATGCCGGGCGGCAGGATGTTTAGTGCTTGGTGCCGAATTTGCCCCCTTTCACTCCCCCTTTGGTGCCTCCGCCCATGGCGAAGATATTCTGACTGAAGGTGAGTGTCTTGCGACTGCGCTCGGCGTTGCGCTTCACTGCCAGCGACACCAGTTTGTCCATCAGCTGCGGGAATGTGATGCCGGTAGCCTCCCAGAGGTAGTACGAGAGCGATCCGGGGATGGTGTTGATCTCGTTGACGAAGATCTCCTTTGTGTCGCGGTCTACAATCACATCCACGCGGCTCACACCGTGGCACGAAAGCACGCGGAAGGTCTCGCCGGCCAGGCGGCGTATCTCTTTGGTCATATCCTCGGGAAGGTCGGCGGGAATCTTCTTGGCCGAAGCTGCCATCCCCTTCGGAGTCTTCGAACCTCCGAGATATTTGTCTTCGTAGGAGAGTATCTCCTCGGTCTTGATAGGCTCCTCGAGCACCGAAGTGGCATATTCGTCGCAGTCGCCGAGCACCGAGCAGTTGATCTCCTGCAGTTTCTGCACCATATGCTCCACAATGATACGCGAAGCATATCGCGAGGCGTCCTCCACGCGCTGCTCCAGCTCTTCGCGGTTGTGGGCGGCGCCGATACCGATCGACGAGCCGAGGTTGGCGGGCTTCACAATTACCGGATAACCGATTTTCTCCTCTACCTCCTTGGTGAGCTCGGCTTTATTTGCAAACCACTGGCGGTCGGTAAACCACACATAGTCCACCACGGGGATATTGTTCTCCCGGAGTATCATCTTCATGGTGATCTTGTCCATACCGTTGGCCGATGCGAGGGTGTCACAGCCGGCATAGGGGATGCCGATGTAATCGAGGATACCTTCGAATGTGCCGTCCTCGCCGTTGGCGCCGTGGAGCACGGGGATCACCACATCAAGCCGGGTGGCCACATTCTTGTTTTTCAGCAGGCCATCGGGATGGGTCAGATACAGATTGTAGTCGCCGTAGGTCGGGCGCATATACACCTCGCGGCACTGCTTGAGCATCGCGGGGATATTGCGATAGTTTTTGATCTCGAAGAGTGCGTCGCCGGTGTACCAGTGCCCTTCCTTGGTGATATACACCGGTGTCACATCGTATTTCGCACGGTCAATCGCGGCCATGGCCTGATTGGCTGAAATCATCGAGATTTCATGCTCCGTGGAGCGGCCTCCGAAGAATACTCCTATGTTGGTTTTCATCGTTTCTATCTTAGATATATTTGTGATTCTTATTTATAAGGTATCCCTCCCCGCTTATTTGAAGGTGTCGGGAAGGTCGTTTTCATACAGCACTGTGTCGCCGGGGCGTCCGATGCTCTGCAGGAGCCTTTGAGCCTCGGCGAAGGAGTCAACCGTGTGCACATTCTCCTCTTTTATCGGTCCTTCGGCTATCCCGGCCAGGATGGCATCGCGGTTGTACTGCCCCACGATTATCGCCACATCGGCGCAGCGGGCTATGTTGCGCCCGAACTCCTCGTTGGCTTTCTCCTGCAGGTCGCCGAGTTCTATCATGCCGGGGGTGATCACAATGCGCTTTCCCGGGGTCATCATCGCCAGCACTTCGAGCGCCATCTTCGACCCGGCGGGATTCGAGTTGAAGGCGTCGTCTATGATGGTGTATCCTCCTGGGATATGCTTCATGTTCAGACGGTGTTCCACCTGCTCTATCTGCTCGGCGGCGTAGCGGATCTTGGCTTCGGGTACTCCGAGACGAAGAGCTACGATTACGGCTGCCATCAGGTTTGACACGTTGCATTCCCCCACAAGTTTGGTGTGGATCTCCATCGGCCGGGCCATACCGGTCCCGGAGATGGTGAATGTAGTCCCCGTGGGGCTGTATTTTATGTCCGAAGCCACGAAGTCGGCCTTGTCGGGCGAGCTTACACCATAGCGCAGTGCCTTGGTGTTGTCCACCTTGCGGTTTGCCACATAGGGGAAATCGTTGTTAAGCACCACAAATCCGTCGGCGGGTACGGCATCGGCAAGCTCAAACTTCGTGCGCTGCACATTTTCGATGGTCTTGAACGATTCGAGATGCTGCTCCCCTACGGCGGTGATGATACCGGCCTGAGGATGCACCAGATCGCAGATCTCCTTGATGTCGCCTGGCTGTTTGGCACCCATTTCCACGATGAATACTTCGTCGTAGGGCTTGAGATACTCCCTCACGGTGCGTATCACACCCATCGTGGTGTTGAAGCTCCCAGGGGTCATGGCGGTGGAGAAATGCTCCGACAGGATGCGCTGCAGATAGTGCTTCGTGGAGGTCTTGCCGTAGCTTCCGGTAATGCCGATAATCTTGAGATTCGGCATCGATGCCAGGATCGAGGCGGCTTCGTCGTAATATTTCTTATTGATATGCTTCTCCACCGGTCGGAGGATGTCGTTGGCGAGCAGCATGATCATCGGCGAGACCACGAGCATGCCCAGAAGCACAGCGCAGAGTGCCGCAAGGCCGCCAAATATGCCTGTCAAGGCTGCAATGACGGCGGAAATGCCCCACATCACCCCGCATATGCGGCGCACACGAGGCGTCCACACCAGCGGTTTCTTATATTTCTTCCGCAGCAGGCTGATACACTGCCACACTGCGATGATCACACCCACAGCGGCTCCCGCAAAAAACGGGATATGGTGCACCAGCAGGAAAAGCAGCGCTATGCAGCACATGATCCTGCCGATATTGGTGCTCTCGCCGCTCTGGCTGAACCATCGGTAATAGCGCTCCTTGCGATAGGAGTTTTGCTGAAGCATCATGAGATCCCGGGCGTACACTGCCCACATGTCGGCCACTGCCGACGTTATCAGGACCCATGCTATTATTTCATTCAACATATTCATTGTTTCTTTTCGCTGTCGTTAGGTGTTAAAGAGGAGAGAAACGAGCCAAGCACGGCTGCAAACAGCGGTCGGTTGTCAAGAAAACTGTAGTGTCCGCACCCCTCGAAGGTCACCAGGGCGGCATGCGGTATGAGCCGTTCCATGGTCTTGCCGTCGCTCAGAGGTGTGGCGGTGTCGTTCTCGCCCCATATCAGTAGAGTCTGCTCCGCCTTAATCGAAGGCATATAGTGCTTCAGATCCTCATTGACGGCCTTGCTCATGATGGCACGCATGCGCGGCGACGACGAGGCGTAGTCGGCCGAGCCGCGGCGGCTGCGCCACCGCTCCACCACTTTGCCTCCGCGCTTCTTGCCAAGAAAAAGCAGCGCCAGCCGTTTGCCTACCTTAAACGAATACACCTTCAGGTAATATTTCAGGCTGCGGCGGGGCTTTACGCCGGCGGCATCAATGAGCACCAGCGCCGACGGCTTCACTTTCCCCTCGGCACCGAGCACTATTGACACTCTGCCTCCGAAACTGTGGCCCGCAATCACGGGATCCACAATCCCTTCCTCCTGCATCAGGCGGTCAATCAGCCTGGCATAATCCTCCACAGTCCACACTGCCTCCGGTTCGGGCGACTGTCCGAATCCGGGGAGGTCGATATTGTAGACGGTATGCGTCTGCGATGCCACTGCAGCCACACTGCGCACTGTCTCAAGCGTGCAGCCCCAGCCATGCATCAGCACGAAGGCCGGACCACTGCCCGTGATCTCCATATGCACTCTCTGGCCGTCTATGTCAACAAATTCTTCCAAACCCTGTGACTTAATCTTTTTTTGAAATTCGGGTACAAATTTACGCATTTCCACTGTCAGAGCCAAAACTTACATGGTGTAAATTGCGATTTTTCGGAAAGAAACATCCCAAGCATTTGGCTGTTTGGCGAAAAATGCCTACCTTTGCAGCGCTTTTGGCAGATGCCATTTGCGCCCAGTGTGATGGGAAATTAATTACACATTAATTTTGAGTAACACAATTAACTGATTTACAACAATGAAAACTTACAGCCTCGTTGCCGAGCCCCGTACCGACCTCGGCAAGAAAGCAGCAAAAGCACTTCGTAACGAAGGTAAAATTCCCGTAGTCCTCAATGGTGGCGAGCCCTTCGACCTCCCCTTCACCGGCACTCTCAAGCCCGGCGAGAAGATCGTGGAGATCGAGAATGGCCGTGGTATCATCACTACCGACCTCGCTGTCAAGAACGACGACGTGCGCAAGCTCATCTACACCCCCGACATCTTCGCTATCGAGCTCGAAGCCAACGGCGAAAAGAAGATGGCTGTGCTCCGCGAAGTGCAGTTCCACCCCGTAAAGGACAACATCCTTCACATCGACCTGCTTGAGGTCAACGATACCAAGCCCGTAGTTATCTCCGTGCCCGTGAAGCTTGAAGGCCACGCCGAAGGTGTTAAGGCCGGTGGTAAGCTCACCCTCTCCATGAAGAAACTCAAGGTGAAAGCCATCTATTCCGCAGTGCCTGAGCGTCTGGTCATCAACGTCGACAACCTCGGCCTCGGCAAGACCCTCCAGGTTGGCGAGCTCCATTTCCCCGGCCTCGAGATGGTTACCCCCAAAGAAGCTGTGGTTTGCGCCGTTCAGCTCACACGTGCCGCACGTGGTGCCGCTGCCGCTGCTGCCGCCGCCAAATAATTTGATCCCGATAGCTCGGTTCGCCCGGGCCTGACATACTCACATACGAGCCCGGAGCGCTGAGATTTCAATCTTCGCGCGCTCCGGGCTCGCTGAGTAATCTCCAAATACAGCATACGCTCACATCCTCTTCCCCAAATGAAATATCTCATTGTTGGCCTCGGCAACATCGGGGCTGAATATCAGGGCACTCGCCACAATACCGGTTTCCGCATCGCCGATGCTCTTGCCGAAGACCTCAAGGCCACCTTCTCCACCGAAAGATACGGCGACGTGGCCAACGCCCGCATCAAAAACAAGCAGGTGGTGATCCTCAAGCCTTCCACCTACATGAATCTCAGCGGCAATGCCGTGCGCTATTGGATGAACAAGGAGAATATCCCGGGGGAGAATATCCTCGTGCTCGTCGACGACATTGCACTCCCCTTCGGAGCTATCCGCATCAAGGGTAGCGGCAGCGACGCCGGACACAACGGGCTGAAAAACATCGCACAGATGCTCGGCACCGAGGCATATCCCCGCCTCCGATTCGGCATCGGCAACGACTTTCCCCGCGGATGCCAGATCGACTATGTGCTCGGCCAGTTTACCCTCGACGAGCGCCAGCGGCTCCCGGTGCGTGTGGCCACGGCTGTAGAAGCTATCCGCACTTATGTGCTTGCCGGACTGCAGACCGCCATGTGCGACTTCAATAATAAATAAATTACGGTCAGATGAAAACAGAGGTTAGAATTGACAAATGGCTCTGGGCCATGAGAATATTTAAGACTCGCACCGTCGCCACCGACAGCTGCAAGAAGGGGCGTGTCACTCTGCGCACCGCCTCGGGCGATGTCATCGCCAAACCGTCGCGCATGATTAAAGTCGACGACATAGTGAGCGTGCGCAAACCGCCGATCACCTACTCCTTCCGGGTCCAGGCTCTCACCGAGAACCGTCTCGGAGCTAAGCTCGTGCCCGAATATATGGAGAATATCACCCCCAAGGAGCAGTACGATCTGCTTGATGTGATCCGTATCTCCGGCTTTATAGACCGCCGCAAAGGCCTCGGCCGCCCCACCAAACGCGAAGGTCGCGAACTCGCCCGTTTCACCGAAGACCTCTACACCGGTGTCGACGGCAATCCCGAATCATTTCAGGATGAGATGCCCGACAACCAAGGCTGGGACTTCGATTTCGACGAAGACGATTTCACCGACTAACTTCCCGGCTCTCTTTCCACGTGGATTTTTTGGGCCATGATTAATATTTCGTAATATAAATCTAAAGATATGAAGCTCAAGCTATAGATATGAAGCTCAAGCTATTGTTTTTAATCGGAATTGCCGCTGTGTGCGGAGTTTTCTTAAGCGGATGTTCTGCTTCGAAAGGCAATGCAGACAATTCTGTCCCCTATCAGTTCGCGGAGCATTATTTCGTCAACAACAATGTAGAGGGAATGCCCCCTACCACTATTACATCTGCAGCAGAGTTTGAAAAATACTTCGGTATGGCTGCTGTAATGGGAAAGAATGGCACCCCCACAGAGATCGACTTCAGCAAAAGCTTTGTCATCTGCCTGACAGTAGCACCTACTGATACCCAAACGTCGCTGTCAGTCGTATATCTGACTAAATCTGACGAAAATCAGCTTGTACTTAGCTACAAGATTACACGGGGTGAAAAGATGTCATACACCTACCGCCCCCTTTTGCTTCTGGTGGTAGATAAAAAGTATGAGCTGCCCGTAGTGCTTGAAGCCACCGGAAAATAACCCCCTCTTCAAATCGGCTTAAGCCGTATTTCAGGGTCATTCTCTGATTATACTATACAGCAAGGCGCTGTGCCAAATCATCTGATTTCGACACAGCGCCTTGCTGTTGTTTCGTTTCTAATCTAAAGAGGCGTTTTGACGCTTATCGCGCTTGCTGCGAGAGCATTGCGTAAAACTCCTGACGGAGTATAGGGTCCGACTCAAAGATGCCGTTGTAGTCAGTGGTGACTGTCGTCGAAAGCTGCTTTTCCACCCCTCGCATCTGCATACACAGATGCTGCGCACGGCATTGACACATCACACCTTTCACCGAAAGTGTTTCCTTAATCTCGCGGCAGATTTCGGCCGTCAGGCGCTCCTGCACCTGCAGTTTGCGGGCGATGGCATTGACCAGGCGAGGCAGTTTGCTAAGCCCTATCATTTCGCCGTCAGGCACATATGCCACTGTCACTGTGCCAAAAAACGGGAGGATATGATGCTCGCACATCGAGTAAAACTCTATATCGCGCACCATCACCATCTTAGATCCGGCATACTCAAAGATTGCCTGACGAAGCACGTCAGCCGGATTCTGACGGTAGCCCTGAGTGGCAAACCACATGGCTTTAGCTGCGCGCATAGGGGTTTTCACCAGTCCTTCGCGCTCCGGATCTTCGCCTATCAGCTTGATTATCTCGCGATAATGGCCTGCAATAGCTTCTATGCGTGCTTGCTCCGAAGCTGATTGTATGTCTGTCTCGAAATCGTTATTTTCGTGTAACATTCCTCTAAGTAACTGATCTAAAAAAATCGGCTGTCAGCCTCAGCGCACTATCACTCTGTCGCGCACTACTCTCACCTCGCGGGCATAGCGCGGAAACTGACGGCGGATCTCGTCGGCGGCCTTGTCGGCCTCGTATTTCGACCGGAAATTGCCTACACGCAGTCGCCAGTAGGGCGATGCGTACGACACATAGGTGCCGTAATCGGGAAATGCCTGAGATATGGCGCGTTCGCGCTGACGTGCCTCCGATTTTGCCGTACGGGCGTTGTTGTCGGCAAACACCTGCACGCGGTAACCTACCACTTTGGTGCCACGGCTGTTGTGAGCCTTTTCTGCCTCGGTATCTTCAGTGGCCTCCTCAGTGTTTTCCGACTGCTGATCTTGGGAGTCAGGAGAAGGCAAAGCTCTTTGCAAGAGGACTTCCGGTGCTTCGATGCTTATCGGGGAGTCGGGCGACTGCAGACGCTCCACAATAGTGACCACCGTAGTAGTGTCCGCCGGAGTTTGTGCCACGGCAGAGCAGATACAGACAATTGCTGCTATAAATAATATCCTGAATCTCATAAGTCAGTCTGTGCAATGTATTTTATCGGCCGCTATCAGGGAGGGCCTACCGCTGCTCAGTGTTGCTGTAATTGCCTGACATTCTTTTATTGCCGGGATCGCATCAGCTGACGCAGCTAAAGGATGAGGCCGGTGTGCCGGAGATTTTGCTCCGACACACCGCCTTATCTTATTCCTTGATGGAAAGGGGGATCAGAAAGCTGTCACGATGCCCATGAACGATGCTGCGTCGAGAGCTGCACCGCCGATGAGGCCGCCGTCTACGTCGGGCTTTGCGAAGAGCTCTGCTGCGTTGCCGGGCTTGCAGCTGCCGCCGTAGAGGATAGAGGTGTTTTCTGCTACCTCTTTGCCATATTTCTTCTCGATGACCGAACGGATGTGTGCGTGCATATCCTCTGCCTGGTCGGCTGTAGCGGTTTTACCGGTGCCGATGGCCCATACGGGCTCGTAAGCCAGGATCAGTTTGCCGAAGTCCTCGGCGGAGAGGTCGAAGAGAGCCTCCTCGATCTGCTTGGTCACAACCTCGTTGTAGGTGCCGTTCTCACGCTGCTCCAGCACTTCGCCGATGCAGAAAATGGGGGTAAGGCCTTCGGCAAGAGCGAGTTTTACTTTCTCTTTCAGGATCTCGGAAGTCTCGCCATAGTACTGACGGCGCTCAGAGTGACCGAGGATCACATATTTAGCGCCGGTAGAAGCTACCATGGGAGCGGATACCTCGCCGGTGTAGGCGCCTTTCAGGTGGTCAGCACAGTTCTCGGCACCCAGACCGAGCTTCTCGCTATCAATCACAGCGGCTACCGATGCCAGATGAGTGAAAGGTACGCAGATGATTACGTCGCATTTCTTCTCAGCGCCTTTCAGGGCTTCGTTCACCTCTTTTGCGAGGGTAACACCTTCGGCAAGAGTGGTATTCATCTTCCAGTTGCCGGCTACAATGTTTTTTCTCATATCTTTATAAGTAATAAACTATTAGTTTTCAATACTTTCAGTCGCTTTCGGCTTTCGTTGGCCTTCCTGCTTCCGAGGGGCGTGAAAGCCTGCCGCAAATCAGTTGCAAAGATAACAAAAATCTTGCAATTCAGGATACGTTTGCCTTCTCTTTTGCCGTGCGGCGGTTTTTTATCCATTTCCTCACAGCCAGGCGTATTCCGAGGATTATCTCCTGACACAGGCAGAGCAACAGCAATCCCCCGCCAAACACTAAGTTAAGCCCCATAAACACCCGTCGGCCGTCGCCTCCGGATATCTCCTGCATAAATTGGTCTTTAGATTGGGGAAATTCCAGCACGGTAGGCTCGAGGGAGGCAACCGAGGTTTTAGATGCTACAGCACCGTCCTTCAGAGTCACCACCGACATGGTGCCGCGGGCCACCTCTTTGAGCTGGGTATCTTCGGCTGTATAAACGGGATATTCGGCCATAGCCATATCTTTCCACCGCTCCACAGCCCGGCGGTCGCCACCAAGCAGCGCCACAAACGGCACGCCGATACTGTCGGCATACTCATACATCTCGTTGACCGTAAATGTGTGCGACACATCGGCTCGCAAAGGCTCTGGAATCAACAGCAATATCTGCTCTCCTTCGTCCGACAGCACTTCATCTGTCACTTCATCTTCACCATCGTAAATAGCTATGCTTTCGCTATGTACGCTATCTCCTCCCACCGCCCGGCGGTCGACAAACTGCCAGGTGGAGTCGGGCAGATTATCCATGTCAAACTCCCGCGTCTCCCCGTCTTTTTCGTAGACGAAGACGTAATCATCTTCGCCTTCCGAGTTTTCGCCGGTGAGAGATGATCCGATGGCATACGGACGGAAATCAACCAACGGTTGAATATTGTACCCGTAAAGCCCTATAATCAAAATGTATAGCGTAATCCACGCGCCTGTGAGCCACTGTATGGCCGGCTGAAAAAGGCTCTGGCGCACTTTAGCGTTCCAAAGTATCAGCAGCACAAGCGCTGCGGTGATCACTACATTTTTCCAGAACGTGGCCGCATTGGAGATCACCCAAAACTCGCCAAAGCATCCGCAGTCGCTCACCGGATCAGCCACCCAGATGTAGAGCGTCAGCGGAAGCATCACTGCCATCATCAGCATCAGTCCCCACGGCGCTACCCTCTTGTAGCACCCCAGCGCTAAGAGCATACCGAGCACAAACTCGTAGCCGGAAATGAAGAAAACTGCTATCAGCACTATGGTACGCGGCTCTACCACCTGCCATACTGCCAAATATTCCTCAAGTTTAAAAAGAAATCCCCACGGGTCGATCATCTTGACCAGACCCGACATCACAAACAACCCTCCGACCAGCACGCGCAGCGCCCACACCACCGCTATTTGCCACGATGGCACGCCGCTCTTTGCTACTTCATCAGTCATTTTGCTCTATTGCAAGCTTTATCACTCCGAAAAGTGCGTAGTTGATCATATCGCGGTAGTTGGCATCCGGCCCTTCCGAAGCTTCGGTAGCGCCGCAGTGGTCCTCGATCTCTTTGGTGCGCATGATCTTCATGAGAATCAGGTCGGTATACGAACTGACACGCATCTTGCGCCAGGCTTCGTCGTAATCGTGATTTTTGCGCTCCATCAGCTCGCGCGTCTCTTTCATATTGCGGTCGTAAAGCTCCAGGGCGCGCTCCACGCTGATATCCTTGCACGATGCGAATCCGCTCTCCAGCTGTATCAGGGCTATGATGCCGTAGTTGACTATGCCTATAAATCCGTCGAGGATGCTTTCGTCGCTCACCCTCGCATCGCCTTTGGTCTCGAGGGTGCGGATACGGTCGGCTTTTATCAGCATCTGATCGGTAAGCGACGACGGACGCATCAGGCGCCAGGCCGCGCCGTAGTCGCGCAGCTTGGCGGCATACACCTTGCGGCACATGGCTATCGCTTCGTCAAACTGTCGTGCGGTCTTCTCGTGCGAATCGTTCATATCTCGGTCTTTTATTGGCGTTTATGTGTTAAAAAAAATGACCGCCGCACCTTCGATTGATGCAGCGGTCGTAAAAACCTTCGGGTGAAATGTGGGTCTCGAACCCACGACCTTCGGAACCACAATCCGACGCTCTAACCAACTGAGCTAATCTCACCATCATGGAAAAAACTTTCAGACAACGCAGCGTCTGTCGTTTCAACGGTGCAAAGGTACGGCTTTTTTTTGAATATGCAAGGGCTTTCTGCAATTTTTTTGCAAACCCGCCCTATTTTTCCGTGCCCTTAAAGAAGAAACAGTGTCCGGGTCGGCCCCTACCGTGCGTGCCCCGGACACTGAAATCTCGTTGCTATGCTTATTTCAGCAGCTCGGTGGAGCGCTCTATGAAGTGTGCCAGCTGTTCGCCGCGCAGCATGCCGTTGGCCAGCAGTGCGAGGTCGATCAGCTGCCCTACCACAGGCTCACCTTTGGCATACTCCGACGCCACTTCCACAAGTTTCTTGCGATTGGCATCGTTGTCGGCCCGGAGGGTGTCGGTTTGTTTGTGCTTCTCATCCGCGTTTTCACCGCTCTTGTCCTCCTCTGCCTCTTTGATCTTAGCGTTGTTGGCTTCTATTTCATCGAGCAGGGGCTTCACGCTGTCGGTAAGTGCGGCGTAAGCGCGGTCGGCCATATGCTGCACTACCGGATTCTCGGTGTTGACACGCAGCGAGTAGCTGTCGGGCATCTCGCCGTAGAAGTTCAGGCCCGGCTGCAGAGCCGCCATCTCTTTCATGCGTCGCATGTATTCGTCCTGAGTGATCACTATAGGCGAATCGGTAGGCTTCATGGCCTCGAAGGTGACAAAAAATTGAGCTTTGTCGGTCTTCGGCAGCTGGCTCTGGAATACCGAGATGAGGATTTCGCGCTGCACATCGGTCAGATCCACCTCTTTGCGTTCATCTTTGGGAATCAGATTGTCGATCACATCCGAATCGACACGCACGAAGCGGCTCTTCTCGATCTTGTGCTCGAGCAGCCCTACGAAGTGGGTGTCAAGCTGTCCGTCCATCACAAGCACGTCGTAGCCACGGTCGGTGGCTGCCTTTATATAGTTGTACTGAGCGGTGGTGTCGGTGGAGTAAAGGAATACCACGTTACCCTCGCGGTCGGTCTGATTGGGCTCAATCAGCTGCTTGTACTCCTCCATGGTGAAGTACTTCCCTTCAGTGTCCTTGACAAGGGCGAACTTCATGGCTGCGTCGCAGAATTTTTCATCGGTCAGCATGCCGTACTCTATGAAAAGCTTGATGTCGTCCCATTTGCTCTCGAACTCTTTGCGGTCGGCGCGGAAAAGCTCGTCGAGACGCGATGCCACTTTCTTGGTGATGTATCCCGAAATCTTCTTCACGGCGGTGTCGCTCTGCAGATACGAACGGGATACGTTCAGCGGGATGTCTGGCGAATCTATCACGCCCTGCATCAGCATCATGAACTCGGGCACCACTCCCTCTACCGAATCTGTGACATACACCTGATTGCAGTAGAGCTGGATGCGGTTGCGGGTCACGTCGATGTTGTTCTTGATCTTCGGGAAGTAGAGGATGCCGGTGAGATGGAAGGGATAATCGACGTTGAGGTGTATCCAGAAGAGAGGATCGTCCTGACCGGGATACAGTTCGTGGTAGAAATTGCGGTAGTCTTCGTCGGTGAGGTCCGAGGGCTTGCGTGTCCAGGCGGGTTCGGTGATGTTTACGATGTTCGGACGGTCGGTATCCTTCATCGCGCCGTCTTTCCACTCCTGCTCCATGCCAAACTGCACGGGTACCGGCAGGAAGCGGCAATATTTCTTAAGCAGGGTTTCGATGCGTGCTTTTTCGAGAAATTCTTTGTTCTCATCGTCGATGTAAAGCACGATGTCGGTGCCGCGCTCGGCTTTGTCCGACGGCTCCATCGTAAACTCTGGCGACCCGTCGCAACTCCAGCGCACGGCCTCGGCTCCCTCTTTGTAGGAAAGTGAGTTGATCTCCACCTTCTTGGCTACCATGAAGGCGGAGTAGAATCCGAGACCGAAGTGACCGATGATGGCGTTGGCGTCGTTCTTGTATTTCTCCAGAAACTCCTCAGCACCCGAGAAGGCTATCTGGTTGATATATTTGTCGATGTCGTCGGCTGTCATGCCGATGCCGTGGTCGCTGACGGTGAGTGTTCCGGCCTTTTTGTCGATGCTGACGCTGACACGAAGTTCGCCAAGCTCACCTTTGTACTCGCCGAACGACGAGAGGGTACGCAGCTTCTGTGTGGCATCAACGGCATTCGACACTAACTCGCGGAGAAAAATCTCGTGGTCGCTGTAAAGAAATTTCTTTATTACCGGGAATATATTCTCGGTAGTAACTCCTATTTTTCCAGACTTTGACATTGTGTATGATAATATATTTTTAGTCGGTTAGATGTGTCTGCGGCAGAGACGTTTCTTTCATGCCACATACTTATATAAGCACTCAACAAAAAAAATGCCAAACACGAGGCTTGGCATTTTTTTGTTAAATTATCGTAAACTTAATTCAGTGACATTCTGAAGGATTAAGCCTCAGGTACGTCGTCTGCTTTTTCCTCCGGCGCTTCCGGCTTTTCGGCCTCGGGTGTCGGCTCGGGATGCTTGACAGTGGTGACAATTTTGTCAGCCTCCTTGTCGTAGTCTACCGCGATGGTGTCGCCGGCAAGCAGTTCGGAGTTGATGATCAGCTCTGCCATCGGGTCCTCGAGATACTTCTGGATAGCTCGCTTGAGCGGACGGGCGCCAAACTGCTGGTCGTAACCCTTCGAGGCGATATAGTCCTTGGCTGCTTCGGTGATCTCGAAGCTGTAGCCGAGTTTCTCCATGCGTCCGAGGAATCCGCGCAGCTCTATGCCGATGATCTTGAAGATTGCATCGCGGTCGAGCGAGTCAAACATGATGATATCGTCGATACGGTTGAGGAATTCGGGCGCAAATGCCTTGTTGAGAGCCTTCTGTATCACTCCCTGCGAGTAGTCGCGCTCGTCGGTGCGGGTGTTGAAGCCCACGCCCGAACCGAAGTCCTTCAACTGGCGGGTGCCGATGTTCGAGGTCATGATTATCAGGGTGTTCTTGAAGTCGATGCGGCGTCCGAGGCTGTCGGTGAGCCGTCCTTCGTCGAGCACCTGCAGCAGCAGGTTGAACACATCGGGGTGTGCTTTCTCTATCTCGTCGAGAAGCACCACCGAATAGGGCCGGCGGCGCACTTTCTCGGTGAGCTGTCCGCCCTCCTCGTAGCCTACGTATCCCGGAGGCGCTCCCACAAGGCGGCTCACCGTGAATTTCTCCATATACTCGCTCATATCCACGCGAATCAGCGTGTCGGCCGAGTCAAAGAGGTATTCTGCGAGTTTCTTCGCCAGATGGGTCTTGCCCACGCCGGTCGGACCGAGAAACATGAAGGTGCCGATCGGTTTGTTGGGGTCTTTCAGGCCTACGCGGTTACGCTGGATAGCCTTCACGATCTTGTCGATGGCCTTGTCCTGACCGATGATGTCCTGCTTCAGGCGCGGAGCCATAGCGCGGAGTCGGGTGCCTTCGGCCTGAGCTATGCGCTGCACAGGCACTCCGGTCATCATAGCCACCACTTCGGCCACTTTGTCCTCGTCGACTGTCACGCGGTTCTGCTTGAGCTGTTTCTCCCACTGCTCGTTGGCCTGAGCAAGAGGGGCCTTGAGGCTCTGCTCTTTATCGCGGTACGATGCAGCTTTCTCGAAATTCTGGCTCTGGGCAGCGGCGAGTTTGGCGGCTCCGGCATCGATAATCTCCTGCTCGAGTTTCTCTATCTCCTCAGGCACCACGATATTGGTGATATGAGCGCGTGAACCGGCCTCGTCGAGGGCGTCGATGGCCTTGTCGGGGAAGTTGCGGTCGCTGAGATAGCGCTCGGTGAGGGTCACACATGCTTTCAGCGCCTCGTCGGTATAGTTCACATTGTGATGCGACTGATATTTGTCCTTGATATTGTTGAGGATCTGCAGCGTCTCCTCGGCGGTGGTGGGTTCTACCATCACTTTCTGGAAACGGCGCTCCAGGGCTCCATCCTTCTCGATGTTCTTGCGATATTCGTCGAGGGTGGTGGCGCCGATGCACTGTATCTCGCCGCGTGCCAGCGCGGGTTTGAGCAGGTTGGCGGCGTCCATGGTGCCTGCGGCATTGCCGGCGCCGACTATCGTGTGCAACTCGTCGATAAAGAGGATTACATCGGGATTTTTCGACAGTTCGGTGAGGATGCTCTTCACGCGCTCCTCAAACTGTCCGCGATACTTCGTACCAGCCACCAGCGAGGCCATATCGAGCGACACCACTCGTTTGCCGAAAAGTATTCTCGACACTTTGCGCTGCACTATGCGGAGAGCAAGACCCTCTACAATAGCCGATTTACCCACACCGGGCTCACCGATGAGCACGGGATTGTTCTTTTTGCGGCGGCTCAGGATCTGAGCCAGGCGCTCTATCTCCTGCTCGCGCCCTACCACGGGGTCGAGGCGCCCGTCTTCGGCGGCACGGGTGATGTCGTTACCGAATTTGTCGAGGGTGGGAGTATCGTTGGAGCCGCGGCCGCGGGAGCCCTCCTTTGAGGCGTTGCTGTCGCTGCCGCGCTGCGAATAGTTGCGGGGCTGCTCATCCTCGTCGTCCTCATCCTCGTCGGTTGCGCCGAATCCGGCCTTGGGCGAGTCGGTGACATTGCTTATAAGCTTCAGCACCGACTGATAGTCGATACCGGCCTGACGGAATGGTACGATGAATTCCATGTGCTGTATTTCGGGATTGTGCAGCAGGGCCAGCAGCAGATGCTCTGTGTCCACTGTCGTGCTTTTGAGCATGCGGGCCTCAAGCACCGAGAGCTTTACGAGCCTGTTGCTCAGGTCGCTCGCCACCACTTCGCCGCCAAGCGGGGCCGAGGCGTCGTAGAGCGAGTCGTCGAGCTGGCTCCGCAGCTGATACACTGACACATCGTGCGACACCCGCTCGAGAAGGGAGAAAACTCTCGAGCCGGGATCGGCCAGCAATGCCAGAAACAGATGCTCCGGCGTGATTATGCTGTTGTTATGGCGAACCGCCTCCTTGCGGCTGTTCTCCAAAACGGTCTTTACTTCGTTCGAGAAATTGATTTCCATTAATTGCCTTTCTTCTATTGTTTATTCCTGGATAACTCTAATCTATTTTATCCGGCGGTGCTTTTCGTCCTGACTACTCTTATCTTTCGGATGACTTTTATCAGGCAGCACTCTCTATTGGATACCGGTTGAAATACACTGAGGCGCCCTCATCTGTCTTACTCTATATACATGAGGACCCACATTAGTGTTATACAAAACGCATGCCAAAATATCTTAGCATGTGGCCATATGTGTTAAAATATTGTAAAATTGCGATATCGGCCGCCTTTCATACCTTAAACGCGACATGGCACTGCAAAATTACACATTTTAAAAATAAAAAATCGCCATAAGCCCGATTTATGCGAACTTTTTCGTATCTTTGTACTGAAAATGCGCCACAAGGCGGTGTTGTCATTGCCTTCAGGCGCTTATATGATCCACCATTTCAAAGGATTTTAATCAAGAACTCATAATTTCAGAAATGCTCGAAGAAGATCGAATTATTAAAATCAACATCGAGAACGAGATGAAATCGGCTTACATCGATTATTCGATGTCCGTGATTGTCTCGCGCGCCCTCCCCGACGTCCGCGACGGACTGAAACCGGTTCACCGCCGTGTGCTTTACGGCATGAACGAGATGGGCAACACTTCCGACAAACAGACCCGAAAATCGGCCAAGGCCGTCGGAGAGGTCATGGGTAAATATCACCCCCATGGCGATTCATCTATTTATGGTACTATCGTCCGCATGGCTCAGCCCTGGGCCATGAGAGAGTGTCTCATCGAAGGTCAGGGCAATTTCGGCTCTATCGACGGCGACGGACCTGCCGCCATGCGATACACCGAGGTGCGTCTGCAGAAAATCGGCGAAGAGATGCTCCGCGACATCGACTCCGACTCTGTCGACTTCCAGCCCAACTACGACAACACCGACCGCGAGCCGACCGTGCTCCCCACACGTATCCCCAACCTCCTGGTCAACGGTGCTTCCGGCATCGCCGTGGGTATGGCCACCAACATGCCTACCCACAATCTCACCGAGAGTATCAATGCCTGCATCGCCATGGTGGATAATCCCGACATCACCATCCCCGAACTGATGAAGTATATCCCGGCGCCCGATTTTCCCACCGGCGGCATCATCTGCGGATACAGCGGTGTCAAAGAGGCTTACGAGACCGGACGCGGACGCATCGTGGTTCGCGCCAAGGCCGACATCGAGCAGGAAAAGGAACACGAGCAGATTATCGTCAGCGAGATTCCCTACGGCGTCAACAAGGCCGAACTCATAAAATATATAGCTGACCTCGTCACCGACAAAAAGATCGACGGCATCGCCGATCTCACCGACGAGAGCTCCAGCGAGGGCATGCGCATCGTCATCAAACTCAAACAGGCTGTCAACTCCAATGTGGTGCTCAACACCCTGTTCAAGATGACTCCCCTGCAGTCGACCTTCAGCGTCAACAATGTGGCACTGGTCAACGGCCGACCCAAGCTGCTCAACCTCCGCGAGATCATCGAGGCCTTCGTCAACCACCGTCATGAGGTGGTCATCCGACGCACCCGTTTCGAACTCCGCAAGGCTCAGGAGCGCGCCCACATCCTCGAGGGCTTGATCATCGCTTCCGACCATATCGACGAGGTGATCTCAATCATACGCGGCGCCAAGAGCACCGACGAAGCCAAGGCTACACTCACCGAGCGATTCGGCCTTACCGACATTCAGACTCAGGCTATCGTCAACATGCGTCTCGGTCAGCTCACCGGACTGGAGCAGGACAAGCTCCATGCCAACTATGCCGACATCATGAAGCAGATCGAAGGTCTCGAACTGATCCTCAACGACGACAGCGTCTGCCGCGAGGTCATCAAAAACGAGCTTATCGAAATCCGCGAAAACTACGGCGACGCACGCCGCACTGAGATTGATGTTACCGCCGGCGACTTCAATGCCGAAGACTTCTACGCCGACGACGAGATGATCATCACCATCTCCCACATGGGCTACATCAAGCGCACACCCCTTTCGGAGTTCCGCGCTCAGAACCGTGGCGGCGTAGGTTCGCGCGGCAGCAATACCCGCGAGGAAGACTTCATCGAATACATCTATCCCGCTTCGATGCACTCCAACATACTCTTCTTCACCCGCCGCGGCATGGTCTACAAGATGAAAGTCTACGAGATCCCGCCGGGTGCCAAGAACACCAAGGGACGCGCCATCCAGAACCTGCTCAACATCGAGCCGGGCGATGCCGTCAACGCTTTCATCCGCTGCAAGAATCTCGACGATACCGATTTCACCTCCACCCACAATCTTGTCTTCGCCACCAAACAGGGCGTCATCAAGAAGACTTCGCTCGCCGAGTATGCCCACGTCAACATCAAGGGTAAGAAGGCAATCCTCATCCGCGAGGGCGATCAGGTGATCGGCGTAGAGCTCACCGACGGCAACTCCGAGATACTGCTCGCCAACCGCAACGGTCGAGCCATCCGCTTCAACGAGTCGACAGTGCGTCAGATGGGACGTGTCACCGGCGGTGTACGCGGCATGCGCCTCGACGAAGATGGCGCCGACGAGGTGGTAGGCATGATATGCATGCACCCCGACGACAATAAGAATGTGATGGTGATCTCCGACAACGGATTCGGCAAACGCTCGCTCCTTGACGCCTACCGCATCACCAACCGCGGTGCCAAGGGTGTCAAGACCATGAATATCACCGAAAAGACCGGACATGTCGTAGCCATCAAGAGCGTTGACGACGAAAACGACCTCGTGATCATCAACCGCTCTGGCATCACCCTCCGCATCCGCGTCTCAGATATCCGTGTGATGGGCCGCAACACCCAGGGCGTGCGCATCATCAACCTCGAGAAGCGCGGCGACGAGATCGCATCGGTTTGCTGTGTGGCCACCGACCCCGAGGAAGAAGCCGTGGAGGCTGTCACCAATCCCGAAGAACTCCCCGCTGAGCCCGACGACAACAGCATCGACAGCGACGATGCCGATGCAGCCGACGACGTCGACATCACCGATGGCGGCGAAGACACCGACGGCGAAGCATAAACTCCCATAAGGTTTAGTCGGAATCTGCTTTTGTACCTTCCGACTAAACCATTAGTTATTTGTTATATCTAATAGTTATCGTTGATACAATCAATAATTAATCAATATTTTTTTCTATGAAAAGAATCTCCGCTATCTTAGGTCTATGCCTTGTAGCATCTTCCGCCGCTTTCGCGCAGAAGGCACTCGTGAAAGATGTTGAGCGCGAAATGAAGAGCAACCCCGACTCCTATCCCAATGCTGTCAAGAAGCTCGAGCCCGCGTTCACCAACCCCGAAACAGCTAACGACGCATACACCTACTTTGTGCCCGGTAAAGGCGCTTACCTCTTCTTCGAGCGCCAGGGCATCATTGCTCAGATGGGCAAGGACGTCAACAAGAAGCAGATCGGCCTCGCTCTCCTCGAGGGTTACGATTTCTTCAACAAAGCACTCCCCCTCGACACCGTAGTCGATGCCAAGGGCAAAGTGAAGACCAAATATTCCAAAGACATCATCAAGGAAGTTGCCGGCCGCTACAACGACTTCAACAACGCTGCTCTCTTCCTCTGGGAAGCCGAGGACTATGCCGATGCCGTAAAGGCATGGGAGCTCTTCGTCACCCTTCCCGACAGCCCCGTCTATGGCAAGAGCATCAAAGCTCCCGCCGACACCACCATCGCCGAGATCTACTACAACATGGGTATCGGCAACTCGCTGGCTCAGAACAATGAGGCCGCTCTCAAGAGCTTCAAGGAGGCTATTGCCCGCGGTTATACCAAGAAGAATGCCTACGACTACGCTATCTCTGCCGCTTCGCAGCTCAACAATCTCGCCGAGATGGCTGCCGTTGCCGAGCAGGCTTACGCTCTCTACGGTAAGGAAGACAGCCGCTACATCGGCTACATGATCAACAACCTCATCGACAAGAAGGAGTATGCCAAGGCCGATGCTCTCATCGACAAATACATCGCCGACGATCCCACCAACGCTCAGCTTTATTTCGTAAAGGGTGTGGTTTGTGACGCCGAAGGCAATGCCGCCGCATCCCTCGAAGCTTACAAGAAGGCTATCGATCTCGATGCCAACAACGCTCAGGCCCTCATGCAGTACGGCTACAAGATCTATCAGAAAGCCTGCGAAATGGACCAGAACGAGACTGCCAACATGAGCAACGCCGAGTACAAGGAATTCCGCGACACCAAGGTTGACCCCATGCTTCGCGAAGCTGCCGGCTACCTCGAAAAAGCTTATCAGATCGACGATCAGCTCTCCGATGCCCGTTCGGTGCTCCGCAGCATCTACTACAACCTCAACGACGAGGAGAACCTCAAGCGTGTTGAGGCTATGTAATCTCCTCTGCCGAAGAGCATTAATACATTCTTAACTTTTAAAGCCGCCGTGACGCTAATATGTGCGTCACGGCGGCTTTTCTTTATCTCTTCACCGGGTTGCTGACCCTCCCGACGACTATCAGGCAAAAATAATTGCACTTTTTTTCCATCTTCCAAAACCTTTTGTTAAAAGCGAATGTTAATAGAGTAAAAGTGACAAAAACAACCCCACTTTGAAAACCTCTAACAACTATTTA
This sequence comes from uncultured Muribaculaceae bacterium, assembly GCA_905207535.1. Classification (GTDB taxonomy): domain Bacteria; phylum Bacteroidota; class Bacteroidia; order Bacteroidales; family Muribaculaceae; genus UBA7173. The sequence continues at coordinate 136,254 of CAJLLX010000001.1, forward strand.
GATATGAAAAAAGCTCTTTTATTGATTGCCGTCATGACGGGATGCCTGACGCTTTCAGCACAGAAACTCGACAAAAACGAAATGCGCCAGATGCAGCAATTCCTTTCTCAGCCTGCTGAAAAGGACGCTACCAACGCTCAGGCGCTTAAGATCAGCGACCTCAAGAACGCTTCCACTTGGGAAGGCGTCACTGTAGAAAACGGTCATATCACCGCTATCGATTGGGCCGACAAACACCTTGCCGGTTCACTCGACCTCTCCGGCTTCACCGCACTTACCAAAGTCAATGTGTCGCGCAATGCGCTCACTGCTCTGAATGTCAAGGGCGCTTCCGCTGTGGTTCGTATCGATGCACAGCGCAACAAGATTTCCAACTTCGCTTTCGACGGTTGCAAAGCCCTCAACACCCTCAACACCCTCAACATCTACAAGAACCGCATCACAGATCTCACCATCTCCAACGCTCCGTTCCTGCAGACTGTCAATATCTCCAACAACCTCCTCGTGGAGCTCGACGTGGCTAACTCCACTTCGCTGAAGACCCTCAACTGCCAGGGCAACCACCTCGAGGCACTCAACATCCAGTACTGCACCAACCTGAAGAACCTCTATTGCGGTTACAATAAGCTCACCGGCCTTACCCTCGTAGGTGTAGAGAAACTGCAGAACCTCAATATCGATGACAACAACATCGCAAGCCTTATCGTTAGCGGTCTGCCTTCGCTGGCTACCTTCGTTTGCTCCGACAACAACATGACCACCCTCGGACTTCGCAACTGCACCTCGCTGCTCGACCTCGTTTGCTCCTACAACGACCTCACCAACCTGCAGGTTGAGAACTGCCCGCAGCTCATCTTCGTTGACTGCTCCTACAACGACCTTACCAGCCTGACACTCTCCAACCAGACCTATCTGCAGCGTCTCCTCTGCGACCACAACCAGCTCACGATGCTCGACGTATCCTTCGACCAGGCTCTGGCTTACATCAACTGCCGCTACAACCTGATCACCGACCTCCGCACTATCGGTTGCGACAACCTCCGCATGATCGCTGCCCGCTGGAATCCCTAAAGGTTAAGAAAACTATTCGCACGCTGTTCATCAGAACAACTGACACAACTTCTGCCGCCTGACGGCAGATAACCCAAAAGAGGCGATGTACCGCTCGGTACACCGCCTCTTCCCATGATTGTTTCAATATCTTTCAGCAGTTGCGCCCCTATTCCCCGGAAATCAGAGATGCCGACGGTCGGGATTGCCTTCGTAGTAGTCGACAAAGGCCTGATTGGCCAGGCGATTGCCGCCGGGGGTAGGATACCGTCCCGAGAAATACCAGTCGCCCGGACATCCGGGAATAGCTTCGTGCAGCCCGCTCAGACTCTGATAGATGATCTCTATCTCCGACTCAAATCCCTCAGGTGTGATCATCTCTGCTATCTTCCGCGAAATCTCCCGTGCCGTAAACGGCGCATAGATGTCGCGCACTGCGTTGATCTGCTCGCTGTCGGGCAGCTCCAGCTGTGCCTTGCATTTCTCATATGTGTGGTCTATCAACTCCTCGTTGCCCTGCTCCTTTAGCAAGGCTATCGCGGCCTGGAAGGCGATAAACTCATTGAGCCTCGACATATCTATCCCGTAATAGTCGGGATAACGCACCTGCGGCGACGAGCTCACCACCACTATCTTCTTCGGCTTCAGACGTGCGAGCATCGTGAGGATGCTTTGCCTCAGCGTGGTGCCGCGCACTATCGAGTCGTCGATTATCACCAGATTGTCTACCCCGGCTTCAAGGCAGCCGTAAGTCACGTCGTAGACATGCGCTGCAAGGTCGTTGCGCGAGTTGCCCTCGGCTATGAAGGTGCGCAGTTTTATATCTTTGAGCGCCACTTTCTCCACTCTCACCTTCTGCGACATCACTTCTTTTATCCTTTCGGATGTCAGCTCTCCGGCTTTCTGCAGCCTCTCGATCTCGCGGCATTTTGCCGCATCGATATGCTGCTGCAGCCCTTCCACAAGGCCGATAAATGCCACTTCGGCGGTATTGGGGATAAACGACACCACGGTGTGGCCGAGGTCCTCCCCCACTGCGCGGCACACATCGGGTGTGAGCAGCCGTCCAAGCTCTTTCCTTTCGCGATAGATGTCGGCATCGCTTCCGCGCGAGAAATAGATGCGCTCGAACGAGCATCTCTGGTTGTTGCCCGGCTGCAGTATGTCGGACACGCTGATATCTCCCTGCTTGCTCACTATGAGCGCATCGCCGGGCATCAGCTCTTTCACTTCTGAGGCCGGTGCATCGAATACGGTCTGTATTACGGGCCTTTCCGAGGCCACTACCACCACCTCCGGATCGATATAATAAAATGCAGGACGGATGCCGTGACGGTCGCGCAGCACAAACATGTCGCCCGACCCCGTAGCGCCGCAGATTACGAATCCGCCGTCCCATTCGGGCGCGGCCGATCGCAGCACGCGGCTCATGTCTATCCGGTCCTCGATGGCGTAAGCCAGCTCGGGGTCCACCATCGACGTGCGCAGCTGCCGGTAGAGACGGTGATTCTCCTTGTCAAGGGCGTAGCCGAGCTGTTCCAGGAGCACCACGGTGTCGGAATAGATGCGCGGATGCTGTCCTTTGGCCACTATCGACTCGAAGACGCGGTGCACATTGGTCATGTTGAAGTTGCCGCACATCAGCAGGTTGCGCGACCGCCAGTTGTTTCTCCTCAGAAAAGGATGCACATACGATATCCCCGACTTCCCGGTAGTGGAATATCTGAGATGCCCCATGAGTATCTCGCCGAGGAAAGGCGCATACCGCTCGGCATCCCGGGCGCTCATCCGCTCTGTCCCGGCGCTCTCGAGCTGAGGGAATATCTTCGAGAATATCTCGGTGATGGCTCCCGAGCCGAGCGCACGTTCGCGAAACACATATTCGTTGCCGGGTTCGGAGTGCAGTTTCACCACACCCACTCCGGCGGCTTCCTGGCCGCGGTTGTGCTGTTTCTCCATCAGGAGGTACATCTTGGAAAGGCCGTAACGGTCGGTGCCGTATTTCTCCTTGTAGTAAGAGGAGGGTTTGAGGAGTCGCAGCATAG
>CAJLLX010000002.1 GCA_905207535.1 uncultured Muribaculaceae bacterium
CGCAAGATGGGGATGCTCAAAAACGGCGTACCCTCTGAGGCGACCCTGTGCCGTGTGGAAAACGGCATCAATTCCGCACATATGGCAGACAGGATGCAGCAATTTATCGAGCTGTTTCACAGAGAACTGCGCGAAGCAGCATGCGACAACGAAATAATCTGTGTCGACGGCAAGGCGCAGCGCGGCACCGTCCAGGAAAACGGACGCAATCCGGATATCGTGTCGGCTTATTCATACAATACCGGCCTGACATTGGCAACCGAGGCCTGTCAGGAAAAGAGCAACGAGATAAAGGCGGTCCCGCTGCTGATTGCCAAAATCGGCATCTGCGGAAAAATCATGACGGCGGACGCCATGTCCATGCAGAAAAGCATAGTGGACTGTGTCAGGACGCATGGCGGCGACTTCGTCATCGAGCTCAAAGCCAACCAGCGTTCATTTCGCTACATGGTGGAGGACCGGCTCAAATGGCTCACTCCGGTGTATGAATATACGGAAGGTCCCGAGCTTGGCCACGGCAGGATTGAAACCAGGACGTACCGCGTATATGACGGCCTGGGGTTAATAGCAGACAAGGAAAAATGGGGCGGAAACCTGACCATCGTGGAATATATATCCGACACGGTCAGGAAGTCAACAGGCGAATATACCACAGAAAAAAGGCTGTATGCGAGCAGCCTGCCGGCAAACACGCCGTTTTTGGGTGCATACATACGCAACCACTGGTCTATAGAAAGCCATCACTGGTGCCTTGACCACAATCTCCTTCAGGACAAGGTGAAGCGCAAGTATGCAAATGCGGCGCGTAACCTCGACACGATCCAAAGAATAGTCTGTTCTGTGTTCTCGATATGGAAAGGCCGGAGGAAAAAGAAGTCTGACAAAAGGAAGGGCATGACCGAACTTATGCGGCATGTTGCCATGAGCTTTACCAAGCTAATCCAGATTTTAAGTCAAAAATGAAAAAAAACAAATTTTGAGGAAAAGATAATTTGTTGACATCCAGATATATCAAATTACCCGATTCGATAGGAATCGGGTAAGGGAGGATATGCCGTGATTTTTGTCTTAAATGAAAGAGCCGTGGCGAAAAAGTTTGCGGATAAGCCTCAATGCGACCGTAATATACCTTCGATAGTGGACGTGATAGGGGGAGCGCTGACGGCCTGAGCGATATTTGGCGAAATAGGGGAGGGGAAATAGCTAACTTTTTCGTAACTTTGCAGCCGATTGCGGCAAAGGGGGATGAGACAAAGGGGACGCCGCGATTGGATGAGCGGGGCGCTCCTTTGGGAACGCCGCGATTGGATGAGCGTGGGGGCTCCTTCGGGGCGGCCGCCAACGGATGAACGAAAGAGAATAAAATCAAGATAACGGAACAAGGAAAAACCTACTGACTATGCTTGCTACGAAATACAATCCTGCAGAGGTAGAGGACAAATGGTATGACTACTGGATGAAACACAATCTGTTTCACTCGGAGCCTGACGGGCGTGAGCCTTACACCATAGTGATACCGCCGCCAAATGTGACCGGCGTGCTCCATATGGGTCATATGCTCAACGAAACTATCCAGGACATATTGGTGCGCCGTGCCCGTATGCAGGGTAAGAATGCGCTGTGGGTGCCCGGCACCGACCATGCTTCTATCGCCACCGAGGCCAAGGTGGTAGCCAAGCTGGCCAAGGAGGGGATTAAGAAAACCGACCTCACCCGCGAGCAATTTCTGGAGCATGCATGGGAGTGGACCCGCCACCACGGCGGCATCATCCTGTCGCAGCTGCGCAAACTCGGCGCTTCGTGCGACTGGAGCCGCACGGCCTTCACCATGGATGAAATCCGCTCGAAGAGCGTGATTCGCGTGTTCTGCGACCTGTACAAGAAGGGGTTGATCTATCGCGGAGTGCGCATGGTCAACTGGGATCCCGCCGCTCTTACCGCGCTGAGCGACGAGGAGGTGATCTATCACGACGAGCACTCCAAGCTCTTCTACCTGCGCTACTATGTGGAGGGTGAGCCCGATAAGTATATCGTGGTGGCCACCACCCGCCCCGAGACCATTCTGGGCGATACGGCAGTCTGCGTCAACCCCAACGACGAGCGCTACGGCTGGCTGAAGGGGAAGAAGGTGATAGTGCCGATGGTAGGTCGCGCAGTGCCCATCATCATGGACGACTATGTGGAGATGGAGTTCGGCACAGGCTGTCTGAAAGTGACTCCGGCCCACGATGTGAACGACTACATGCTCGGCGAGAAGTACAATCTGCCGATCATAGATATCTTCAACGACAACGGCACCATCTCGGAGGCCGGCGGCATGTATGTGGGCAAGGACCGCTTCGACGTGCGCCGCGAGATCATCGAGGATCTCAAGAGCCGCGACCTCGTGGAGAAGATCGAGGACTACGACAACAAGGTGGGCTACTCGGAGCGCACCAATGTGGTGATAGAGCCGAAGCTGTCGATGCAGTGGTTCCTGAAGATGGACGAGCTGACCAAGCCGGCCCTGGCAGCCGTGATGGACGGCGACGTGCAGTTCTATCCCCCGAAATTCAAGAACACCTATCGTCACTGGATGACCGACACCAAAGACTGGTGTATCAGCCGTCAGCTGTGGTGGGGCCATCGCATCCCGGCCTACTTCCTTCCCGAAGGGGGCTACGTAGTGGCCGAGACCCCCGAGGAGGCGCTGAAGCTGGCCCGCGAGAAGAGCGGCAAGAAGGAGTTGCAGCTTGAGGATCTGCGCCCTGACGAGGATTGCCTCGACACATGGTTCAGCTCGTGGCTGTGGCCGATCTCGCTTTTCAACGGCATCCTGGAGCCCGACAACGAGGAGATAAAATACTACTATCCCACCTCCGACCTCGTGACCGGTCCTGACATCATCTTCTTCTGGGTAGCCCGCATGATCATCGCCGGCTATGAATATGAGAAGAAAGAGCCGTTTAAGAATGTGTATTTCACCGGTATAGTGCGCGACAACCTCGGACGCAAGATGAGCAAGCAGCTTGGCAACTCGCCCGACCCGCTCGACCTGATAGAGCGCTTCGGCGCCGACGGCGTGCGCATGGGCCTTATGCTCTGCGCTCCTGCCGGAAGCGACATCCTCTTCGACGAGAAGGTGTGTGAGACCGGCCGCAACTTCTGCAACAAGGTGTGGAACGCCTTCCGCCTGGTGAAGGGATGGGAGAGCGATGCAAAGATAGAGCAGCCCGCCGAAAGTGCTGCGGCAGTGAAATGGTTTGGCGAGAAGCTCGCCGCCACCATCCGCGAGGTGGACGATCTGATGGAGAAATTCCGCATCTCGGAGGCTATGATGGTGATTTACCGCCTCTTCTGGGACGAGTTCTCATCGTGGTATCTGGAGATGGTGAAGCCGGCCTACGGCTCGCCCGTCGACAAGGCCACGCTCGACTCCACCCTGGAATATTTCTCGGCTCTGCTTCGACTGATGCACCCCTTCATGCCATTTATCACCGAGGAACTGTGGCAGAACATCGCCGAGCGCCGCGAGGGCGAGTCGATCATGTACTCCACCCTCAATGCCGACGACTACGATGGCGGCGCCTCCGACACCATGCTGCAGGCCATGGAGACGGCCAAGGAGATAGTGACCGCCGTGCGTGCTGTGCGCGCTCAGAAGGGTATCGCTACCCGCGACGCGCTGGAACTGAATGTGATCGGCGCTCCGGCTCCGCAGCCCGAAGGTCTGTGCAAACTTATAGCCAAGATGGCCAACCTCAGCGCCGTCAACGCCAGCTGCGAGAAAGACCCGGCTGCGGCTTCGTTCCTCGTCGGTACGCAGGAATACAACGTGCCTCTGAAGGGCGCTGTCGACGCTGAGGCCGAGATAGCACGCCTCAAGAAGGATATCGAATACTACGAAGGCTTCCTGGCATCGGTGATGAAGAAACTCAGCAATGAGCGCTTCACCTCGAAAGCCCCTGCGGCAGTAGTGGACGCTGAGCGCCGCAAGCAGGCCGACGCCGAGCAGAAGCTGGCATCGCTGCGCGCTTCGCTGGCATCGCTGAGCAAGTGATAAAAAGATGAGCCGAAGGCTTGGAGCTGAAGTTCCGGAGCCGGAAGATTAATAGCTAAGAAGAGAGGCGTCCATTGAGGGCGCCTCGCTTTTTTTGCGGGGGGAAATCAGGTGCGCTGGAGGTGCTTGTAGAGGGCTCGGTAGGCATCGGCAGAGCCGATGCAGGTGAAGACATCGCCGGGAGCAACGAGCTCGGCAGACGTGGAGCCGGCGGAAGTAGAGTCGGCAGTGGAGTCGGATATATCGAGGGGAAGGTAGCGGGTGGCGGAGATGCCGAGGAGGTTGGTGACGGAGCCGGGACGCGAGGCGGCGATGAGGCGCAGACCGAAGAGCGCTTTGGTGTCGATGCGGGAATAGGGCATCGAATGAAAAAGCGAGGGGGCCTCGAAGCGCATTATCGAGGTGTCGTGGTCGATGTGGAGGATCTCTACGGAGGAGCCGAGCTGCATCTCGTTGGAGAGGGCGAAGGCGGCATACTGCTCGGGGTTGAGGATGCGCTGCACATGGAGACCCTCGAGGATGGTACGGTGGAGGCTGTCGATGGCGCGTGCGAAGATCTTGCTGACCCCCATCTTCTTGAGGATGGCGACGGTTTTGATACTCGCGCCGAAATTTTCGCCGATGGCCACTACTACAAGGTCTACATTTTTGAGGGGGAGCACGCTGATGGCGGCCTCCTCGGTGGAGTCGATGATATAGGCGGTGGCGATATAGTCTTTGATGGCGTCGACGCGGTGGGAATTGATGTCGGCACCTATCACCTCGTGTCCGAGGTCGGTGAGATCTTTGGCGAGATTGGTGCCGTAAATGCCGAGTCCGATGATAAGGTAGCGCATGGCGAGGGGGAATTTAGTTGATTATGACACTGTCGGAGGGTAGAGTGACGGGCGGATCGGAGTGAGTGCCCATGATGCCCGACAACAAGGAGATCAGACCCACACGGCCGAGAAACATGGCCGAGATGAGGAGCACTTTCGACGGAGTGGAGAGGAGCGGTGTGACTCCGAGGGAGGAGCCTACGGTGAAGAGTGCCGAGGCCGTCTCGTAGAGAAGCGAGCGTGTGGAGAGGTGAGGCTCGAGTGCCACGAGGATGATTGCGAAGATGGCGTAGGACACTATGGAGAGTGCCACCATGGCGTGGGCACGGCGGATGGAGGAGATGGCGATAGTGCGTCCGAAGGCCGTCACACGGTCGCGACCGCGGATCACGGCGCGGAGGTTGAGCAGCATGGTGGCAAAGGTGTTGACCTTGATACCGCCGGCGGTCGACTGCGACGAGCCGCCGATCCACATGAGCAGGATGAAGAGAATGATGGTGATATCGAGCATGGAGGCCGGATTGACCGACGAGAACCCCGAGGAGCGCGGCACCCATGCATTGAAGATGCTCTGTGCGATCTTGTCCCAGAGGCTCATGCCGCGGAGAGTGTTGTCGTACTCGAAGCAGAAGAAGAGGAGAGCCGACAGGAAGAAGACGGTGAAGGTGGTGCATAGCACTATCTTGGTATTGAGATCGTAGATGTGCGAAGGCCGGTGGACACGTACCGAGCGACGGGCTACGGCGTGCCATAGGTGTGTGAAATAGCGCCCGATGGCCTCCTTGAAGTTGACCAGAATTGGAAATCCGATGCCGCCGGCCATGATGAGCGCCGAAGCTATGAGGTAGATACTTTGGTTGGAGCTCAGGAGAGCCGGGTTGGAGAGGCCCCCCTCGATGTTGGAGAATCCGGCGTTGCAGAAAGCCGAGAGCGAATGAAACGCCGAGAAGATGATCTCGTCGTGGAGCGACATGGAGAGTGTGCCGTGCACCGAGAGGAAGATAGCCACGGCTCCCGCCGCCTCGATGACCAGAGTGACCCCGAGGATGTAAAGGAGTGTGGGGATCAGTCGGCTGAACGACTTGGAGTAGACCAGGTCGCGCACCATCAGCTGGGAGTAGATGGAGCTGTTGCCCGAGAAAAATATGGCGAAGAAACTGGTGAAGGTCATCACGCCCAGGCCGCCTGTCTGGATGAGGATGGCCAGCACCAGCAGCCCTGTAGGGGTGAATACCTGCGAGACATCCACCGTGGTGAGGCCCGTGATGCACACTGCCGAGGTGGCTACGAAGAGCGAATCGATGTAGCTGATCCCCTCCACCGTGCAACGCGGCATCATGAGCACGAGCGAACCGAGGATGATAAGCACCAGAAAGCTCGACGAGAGGAGGATGGAAGGGTTGGTGCGCTTGCCCACGGCGCGGAAGATGGCGTAGCACAATTGGAACGCCGCATATGAGGCGACGGTGGCGATGCCGAAGGCCCGTCCGTAGAGAAAGGTGTCGAGGTAGGGTATCCAGGGGTGCTCGGGTCGCGGATAGATGAGCGGCAGGATGCTGAGGAGCATGGCCATGTCTACTATCCACTTGATGATGCGCGTCTGGCGGAAGGTGACGCGTGGCCGCAGGATATAATTGTAGAGCACATTGACGATGAACACGATGTGGCATCCGCGCAATGTGCGGGCAATGAGCAGCTTGTCCGAGGGAGAATGGTCGTATCCGCCGTATACCACCAGGAATGTGAGACATACGACGGATGCGATGACCACAATGATGTGGAGCACGGAGGCTCCCGCAGTGATAGTCCCCGCAAAGCGGCTGCACAGGCGGCGAAAGCCGTCGCGGGCGATCTGCATTCTGCGGGCAAGCTTTGTTGGGGACATGGGGAGGTAGCTTTCGTGGAGTGATTTCAGACGTTAGGCCGCCACCCGCCCGGGGGGGTGGCGGTGGTGAACGCCGGGATTATTTGACAGGTGAAAGTTCGAAGCCGCAGTTGAGGCCGTCGTAGGAGTTGAGCAGCGAGGCGACGGTCTGGAGCGATTTGCGGCCGCTGAGAGATGCGATGGAGTTGACCAGAGAGATCAGTTTGGAGGCATCGAAGGTGAGGTTGAGCTTGCTGCCTACCTTCTCTACATGGCCCTTGAAGGTGCCCAGAGGGATGCTCGATACGGCTGTGAAGTGGAAGAGGAAGTCACCGTTGGCCGACTCTGCATCTTTCTCGAAAGTGCCGGAGAGTTTGATCCGCTTGATGGTGAAGGTGAATGTCTTATCCTCATTGAAGGTCACCTGCAGATTGTTGAGGCCCACCCGCTGGTAGTAGGGAGCCATTTTGCCTTCGAGCACACCGGCAGCCGCAGCGCCTCCGGCCTTTTTGAGCAGGTCGGACGAATTGAACGACACCGCCGGGGCGGAGTAAGCGTAAGTGCCCACAAGATCGGCCTCGGTGAGATCGCTCTTGGAGATGACCCCCTCTACGAGCCCCTGAAGGCCCGAAAGGATGGAAGATCCGTTGCCGGACCCCTGCTCGGTGCCGGCCGACTGGCCGCCGAGAGCGCCTGCAGCGCCCTTGAGGAGGTCCTTGATATCGGGATTGGCCGAAGCTGAAGCGAAAACTGTAAGAGCAGCGAAAAGAGTAATTGCAAATTTTTTCATCATGATGATTTTAAATAAAAACAAATGTGACGTGATGTAATGTTTATGCAAAGATATGAAAAAATGCTGAAGTGGAGGGGGAGAATCGGGCGATGAGAGTATAAAAAAAACAAAAGTGGAGGCCGGAGGTTCGGCATTCCGCGAAAAATACGTAACTTTACAAAAATTTTCTGAAAAGGAACATTAAGAGCACGGCACTCGGGTTGCGACCCCCCCCTTGCATGAGGAGCCGGCGCAGCGAGCATACAGAAACGTATATGAGATGATAAGGAAGTTAGTGACATTTCTTGCCATAGCGGTATCAGCCGTACTGATGCCTGCCCGGGGGCAGGTAGAGTTCAAGCGAGGGCTGGAGCAAATCTCATTCATACCTAAGGGACAATGGATTACCGGCGTGAGCGTGAGCTTCTCGCAGTCGAACCAGAATAAATATCAGTTTCTGATTATCGAAAACATAGGCGGCGACAGCTACACCTTCAAGGTGAGCCCGATGCTGATGTATTGCTTCAAGGACAATCTTGCGGCAGGCGGCAAATTTGCCTACACCCGCACCCGCACGCGCCTCGACAACGCCACGGTGAAAATCGACTCGGAGACCGACTACAATGTGGAGAATCTCTACTCCATATCCCACAACTACTCGGTGATGGGCGCATTTCGCAACTATGTGAGTCTGGGCCACAGCCGGCGCTTCGCCTTTTTCAACGAGGTGCAACTGCAGGTGGGCGGCGGCCAGTCGAAGGTGGCCAACGGCAAGGGGAGCGACTTCACCGGTACATTTCAGAACTCCTGGAATGTGAGCTTAGGCCTGGCGCCGGGTATGGTGATGTTTCTCAACAACTACTCGGCCATAGAGGTGAATGTGGGCGTGCTCGGATTTTCTTACAACCACACCAAGGCGACCACCGACCGCATCTACGATTCGGATTACAACTCGAAGTCGGCGCGGTTTAAAATCAATCTTTTCTCGATAACGTTCGGCGTAGCGTTTTATCTTTAATGGTATAGCGAAGATATGGGAAAGATCATAAAGATACTGATGATGGTGACGGTGCTTGCGGCCGCGTCGGCTTTGAAAACCGATGCGAAAAGCATCATCCCCTTCAATATACTCGAGAAGATGGCCAATTCGCCCAAGACGCCGCTCGACTCGGCTGCGGTGGCTGCCGCGCATACCAACGAGAAGGTGATAGTGGGCAAAGACACGGTGAGCATCATCCTGCCGCAGAAAAACTACGGCCGCTACGACCGCGGATTGCTCAACTATCTGTATATTCCGAAAGGGCAGTGGTCGTTTGGTATGACGGCGTCGTACGGCGAGTTCAACACCGACGACGTGCAGATGCTCTCGGTGCTCAACAATCTTGACCTCAAGATCAAAGCCTACTCGCTGAGGCCCTATGTGAGCTACTTCTTCAAGAACAACCAGTCGATAGGCATCAACTTCAACTACACCCGCATGGTGTGCGATCTGGGGGCGATGACACTGGATATAAGCGACGACATGAACTTCTCGCTGGCCAATGTGAGCTACTACTCGAAGAACTACTCTACGGCCATCGCCTACCGCAACTATGTGGGTCTGGGGCGCGAGCGGCGCTTCGGCGTGTTCAACGAGGTGGAGCTCGCCTTCGGAGCCGGATCGTCGCGCTTCCGGCGCACCTACGATGGTGTGCTCTACGACACACGCACCAGCTCGATGTCGGCGGCGCTCAACTTCTCGCCCGGCGTGTGCGTGTTTATCATGGACTATGTGTCCTTCAATGTGTCGTTTGGCGTGTTCGGCGTGAATTTCCATCACGAGCGCCAGAGCACCAACGGCGTGGACGAGGGACGGCGCTTCTCGTCGGGAGCCAATTTCAGGTTCAACCTGTTCAATATCAACTTCGGCCTGGCCGTGTTCATCTAATATAGCCCGGAAGATGAAAAGAGAATCAACGAAAAGCCTGCGACCGCTGCGACGGCTGCTGCTCACTGTGGCAGTGGCGCTATCGGCCATGTGCGTCAGCTGCTTGAAAAACGATATACCTTATCCGCGAATCCAGCCCAATTTCACCTCGATGGAGGCGCCCGGGCTCACAAAAGCCGCCGAGATCGACTCGGCCAACCGCCTGGTGACGCTCTCCTTCGACGAGACGGTGGATATCACCAACGTGCAGATCTCGAGCTACACCCTCTCGGAAGGCGCGAGCATAGTGAGCGGCAACCTCGACGCCCCGATCGATCTCTCGAGCTACTATATAGTGACCCTGCGGCTGTACCAGGACTACGACTGGGTGATACATGGAAAGCAGGAGATAGAGCGCTACTTCACCGTGGAAAATCAGGTGGGCGCCACGGTGATCGACATGACCGGACGCCGCGTGGTGGTGGCCGTTTCGGGCAAAGAGTCGCTTAAAGCCGTGAAAGTGCTTACGATGAAGCTCGGCCCCGTAGGAGCGGAGACCACCCCCGACCTTACCGGCACTACGATAGACCTGCGGCATCCCGTGGAGGTGACCGTGAGCGCCTGGGGGCGCGAATCGGTGTGGACCATCTACGGCGAGGCTGTGGAGAGCAGCGTGACCACCCTGAGCGCCGACGCCTGGACCAATGTGGCCTGGGTATACGGCAGCGGCGTGGCCGGCAGGGACAACGGTGTGGAATACCGCCTGAAGGGCACTGAAGAATGGACCCGCGCACCACAGGAATGGGTGACAGTGACCGGAGGCACCTTCTATGCACGTCTGATCAATCTCAATCCCGAGACCACCTACGAGGCTCGCACCTACTCCGACAGCGAATACGGCGCCGTGGCCGAGTTTACCACCGGCAAGATAGTGCAGGTGCCCAATACCGACCTCGACGAGTGGCACCTTTCCGGCAAGATATGGAACCCCTGGCCCGAGGGTGGCGAACCCTACTGGGGCACCGGCAACAAGGGCGCCACGACCCTGGGCGACAGCAACACCGTGCCCACCGAGGATACTTCCACCGGCAAGGGATACGCGGCCAAGCTCGAAACCCGCTTTGTGGGTATCGGTATGATAGGCAAACTGGCCGCCGGAAACATCTTCGTGGGCAGCTATGTGCGCACCGACGGCACCAACGGCGTGCTGAGCTTCGGACGCGCCTTCACCGAGCGCCCCACCAAGCTGCGCGGCTATCTGAAGTATACCAACGTGCCCATCAGCCACACCAACAGCGAGTTTACGAAGCTGAAAGGTCAGCCTGACACCTGTATTGTGTGGTGCTCGCTGATCGACAGCGCTAATCCATTCGAGATCCGCACCAATCCGGCGAACCGCAATCTGTTTGACCCCGAGGGCGACTATGTGGTGGCCTACGGGCGCTTCCAGAGCGGCGATGCCATTCCGGAGTATATCCCGTTTGAAATAGAGCTGAACTATACCTCCACCTCGCGCGTGCCGCGCTATATCCTCATCACAGCCAGCGCCAGCAAATATGGCGACTACTTCACCGGAGGCGCGGGCAGCGTGCTGTATCTCGACGACTTAGAATTATTGTACGATTATTAGCCGAATAAGTAAGAAAATTAGAGAAAAAGTCGGCAGATACTTTTTCTTTTGAGGAAGTTGTTATATATTTGGATGTCAAAACCGTCAAAGGCTTTGGCAATAGGAAACAAACAGACGTTTATCCACGGGCATTGCCTCCGGCAATGCCCTAAGACAAAGTAATTTATGAAAGCAATTAAGAAGATAATGGTTCTGGCCGTGTCGGTGGCATGCGGTGCCACGGCGCTGATGGCCCAGAATAGCTATATGTTTGACAATCCGGATAATAAGGCGTTTTTCGGAGCACGTGTGGCACTCGACATCAGTTCGGCTGCCAACGGCGGCGCAAGCTACAGCAGCAATCCCGGATTTTCAATCGGCGCGGTGTATAATATTCCTTTATATAAGAACCTGTATTTCGAGCCGGGTTTGGAATTTTTCTACAATACCTTCGGCACCAGCAAGTGGAACGAATGGTATCCCGAAAATGGAGCGGTAAATGACGAAGGTGAGCCGATACCGTCGCTTTATCAGGTCGACGGGTCGATAAGGAATCTCGGATTCCGTGTGCCGCTGATTATCGGATATCACTTCGACTTCTGGGAGGATCTGCGTGTGAGCGTGTTCACCGGTCCGCAGATGAATGTCAACCTCATGGCACGCTATAAGGTCGACAACCTGATGCTCCCTACCGGCGCGCCCAAAGAGGATTTCGACGGCAGCATTTTCGGCACCGACGGCTTCAAATACCTTGATCTTCAGTGGGCTTTCGGCGCCGGCGTCACCTATCAGGCCTACACCGTGAGCCTGAGCGGCGCCTGGGGCATCACCCGCATGAAAGACAGCACCGAGATGCTCCCCCGCCACCTCAAGCGCAACCTCTTCACCATCTCCCTAGGCTACAACTTCTAATAGTTCTCCCTTGGCTATAACTTAGTCCTCATACCGGTTGTGAACCCCCAAAAGTAGGGAAGCACCATGGTTGGTAAAGGCAAATGCACCGGCATTTCAGTATTTGTGCCGAACTAATGTGGCGGATGTGTTGTAAATGTAATACATTTACATTATCTTTGCAGTATAAAATAATATAGCCATGGATATAGCATTGAAAAAGAACCAGAGTTTCCGCCTTCCGGTCGAACTGATTGAACGGCTGAAACAGCTTGCTCGTCGGGAAAACCGGAGTCTGAACAATTATGTGGAAACGGTTTTGCTTGATGCCGCTTACTGCGAACCCAACGCCACTACTCTTGCTGCTATGAAAGAGGTAGAAAGCGGTGCCTTGCGCGACACCCCTGCTCTTGATCTGTCATCAATCTCAGCAATGGAGAAATCTATGGGATTATGAAAACTCTCAAACCATCTTCGCAATATAAGAAGGACTATAAGAGATTCAGAAATATCCCTGCTAAGGTTGAAAAGCTGAACGAGATTCTAAGGAAGCTCGCTAACGAGGAACCAATTCCTGAGAATAATCATCCTCACATACTTACAGGTGATTATAGAGGATACATGGAGTGTCACATCGAAAGCGATTTTTCTGCTGGTTTGGTTTGACTCGGAGACTGATGAGATAGACTTGGTGCGTCTGGGCTCTCATTCAGAGCTTTTCGGGTAAAATCAATTCGGTCCGTTGCCCCGATTGCCTTGGGGAAAAGAATCAGCAGTAAAATCAGTAATGTGATAAAGCGGTTCAGTTTCATGGCATCGTCTAAGGTTGTTGTTGTTTCTGACGCACAAGCCGCGACCTGCAGTGTGGCTGGAACAAAAGTTACAAACAGGAGTCAGAGTTTTCCCTCGTCGCGGTAGGAGTAGTAGCCGGTGGGGGCGACGATAATGTGGTCGTGGACCGGGACGTCGATCACTTTGCAGATCTCTACGATGCGGCGAGTGAGGGCGTCGTCCTGTGTCGAGGGCAGGAGAGTGCCCGAGGGGTGATTGTGCACCAGTATGAGTCCTGAGGCGAGATGGTCGATGGCGCTTTTGGCTATCAGCTTGATGTCGACGGCAGTGCATGCGATGCCTCCGCGACTAACGCGCTCGGGGATGATGACACGGTTGGCGCGGTTGAGGTGTATTACCCAAAATTCTTCATAGTTGAGGCGTTCCATGCGTGGGCGCATATAGTTGTATACGGCGCGTGAGTCGGAGAGTCGCTCGTCGGGCTGCGCGAGTGAAGCCTGCACTCGTGAGCCGAAGGTCATGGCGGCGCAGAGTAGTGTGGCCTTGGCGCTGCCTATTCCCTTGTATTTTTTGCTGAGCTCGGCGATGTTCATTCGCGAGAGATTGGATAGGCGGTTGGCGTTGTCGGCGAGAATCTCGCGTGCGAGGTCGATGACCGACTTGCCCGGCAGCCCCGAGCCGAGGAGCAGGGCGAGGAGCTCGACATCGGTGAGGGCGTCAAGCCCCTTTGAGATGGCCTTCTCGCGCGGCTTTTCGTCGGCGGTGAGGTCGCGGATTCGCAGCGAGCGCTGGCTTGGGGCGTCGTCGGATGGGGAGAAAGGCATATCTGTTTCAGGGGTGCACATGGGGAATCAGTGAGGAGTGAGGAATCGGTGAGGAGTTAGGGGTGCGGGGTTATTTGCCTTTGCGGATGGAGATTTCTTCATTGATGTCGCGGCCCCGGCCGAGGAGGATCTTGACGACGAAAGCCTTGATGAATCCGCAGCCGTAGCCGCCGAGTTGTATCATGGATGCGGGCACTGCGAGTAGCGCGATGCGCGGGGAGCGGGTGGACCATAGAGCCGCCACAAAGATGGCCAGCAGGTAGATGCCAAGCGGCAGCAGCCACCAGGGGGAGCAGAAGATGGCGAGGAGCACCATGGCCACCACTCCGATGACGAAGAGCGCCGGGAGGAGGTGCACCGCCTTGAGGCTGTCGGGATAGAGCAATTTGAGGGTGATGCGCGACATGCCGAACACGTAGACCTGGCGGAGGAATTTGCGGAAATCCACGCGGCGCTTGTGGTAGACAGGTAGCTCGGGATAGAGACCGATGGAAAATCCGGCGAGGCGGATGCGTGTGCTCATGTCGATATCCTCGGAGAACATCTCGCGGAAACCGCCCACCTTGTCGTAGACCTCGCGCGTGAAGCCCATATTGAAGGTGCGCGGGGCGAACTTCTCGAGCCTCACCTTGCCTCCGCGTATGCCCCCGGTGGTGAGGAAGGAGGTCATGGCATGGTTGATGGCCTTCTGCACCGGGGTAAAGGAGGCATCGGCGGCATCGGGGCCTCCGAAGCAGTCGAAAGGCTCCTCAGCCGACATGCGCTCGAGTTTTTCGAAATAATCGGCCGGAATCACGCAGTCGGAGTCGAAAAAGATGAAACAGTCGCCCTCGGCATGCTCCATGCCGTAGTTGCGGGCTATGGAGCGCCCCTCGTTGGGCTTAAAGAAATATTTCACCGGGATTATCTGCGCATATTTCTCGACGACCTCGCGGCAGGGGACAGTGGAGCCGTCCTCCACCACTACCACCTCGAAATTGCGGCAGGTCTGGGCGGCGAGGCTCGCGAGGAGATCCTCTATCTCGTCGGGGCGATTGTATACGGGGATTATGATTGAGTACAAGGCAATTAGCAATTAGAAATGAGCAATGGGTATTTGGCAATCACGACATGCGGTGCTTGTAGTCGTCGTAGGTGAAGCGGCGCAGATATGATTCGTTGCCGTTGGCGTCAACAAAGGCGATGTCGGGGTGGGCGATGCCGTTGAACATGTTGGTTTTCACCGTAGTATAGTGGTTCATGTCTTCGAAGGTGAGGCGGTCGCCGGGCTTTAAGGGGTGGTCGAAGTGCCAGTCGCCCATGAAGTCGCCGCTGAGGCAGGAATTTCCCCCGAAGCGGTAGGTGTGGACCTTTTCGGGTGGTAGTGCCGCCATCTGTTGCGGCGTGAGCGTCTCACTTACAGTAGGTTGGTAGGGCATTTCGAGGCAGTCGGGCATGTGGCAGGCAAAGGATACATCGAGTATGGCTGTGGAGATGCCGTCGTTTTTCACAATGTCGACCACCGAGGCCGCGAGGTCGCCCGTGCGCCATGTGAAGGCGCTGCCCGGCTCCAGTATGACTTCGATGTGGGGATACCGAGCCTTAAAATCGCGGATGATGCTGATTAATAGCTCTGTATCATACCCCTTTCGGGTCATCAGGTGACCGCCGCCCATGTTTACCCACCTGACGTGGGGCAGCAGATGCCCGAACTGGCTCTCGAAAGCCTTTAGCACCTTCTGCAGGTCTTCGGCCGACGACTCGCAGAGTGCATGGAAATGCAGCCCCTCGATCCCTTCCGGCAGCCCTTCGGCCAATTCTGCGGCCTCGGCTCCGAAGCGGCTCCCGGGGAGGGCGGGATTGTAGATGTCGGTCTCCACCACCGAGCAGCGCGGATTGACGCGCAGCCCGGGCGACACGCGCGCCTCGGCATCGGCCGTGGCGTTGTGAGCCTTTATGCGGTCGCGGAATCGGAGCCACTGGCCGACGGAATTGAAGGTGATGTGCGAGCTGCCGTCGATGTATTCGCCGATGGTTTCCGGCGTGTAGGCCGGGCAGTAGGAGTGGACGCGGGCGTGGAGCTCCTCGCGGCCCAGGCGCAGCTCGTTGAGCGAGGAGGCGGTGCAGTCGATGCCGTATTCGCGGAAGATGGGGAAAGTGCGCCAGAGCGCGTTGGCCTTGAAGGCCATGATGATCTTGGCTCCGGAGCGCCGGGCCACGGAGGTGATGAGATCGAGATTGGCCCGGAGGCGGTCTTCGTAGACTATGTAGCAGGGTGTCGGTAGCACGGTGAGAATGAGGTTAGAGGTCAGAGGTCAGAGTATTACGAAACGTGCGTATTTGAGCATGAGGGTGCGCTGGGCCACATTGTCGAAGAGCACCGTGATCTTGGCGCCTGTGGGGTCGGCGTGGACTGCCACAATCTTCCCCTTGCCGAAGCGCTCGTGCATGATCTGCTGCCCCTCGCTCACCTCGCCTACGGTGTGCACCCTGAAATCGCCCGAAGGGGGCATGGGAGCGGCCTTTGCGGGCTGAGAGGAAGCCGATGCCGCAGCGCGCTGCGACCATCGCTCCGACGCATGGCCGGCGGGATGTGCCGACGATGAGGAGGCGGAATTGAACGAGCTGATGACCGACGGACTGTGGAACGACGAGCGGTACGACCCGTAGGGGTCGGCGCCCCCGTAGGCCGGTCCGATGTCGGTGCCCTGCATCAGGCGCAGGTATTTCGGATCGATATCGTGGAGAAATCGCGACGGCTGGCAGAGCTTGGTTTGGCCGTTGCGAAATCTCGAAGAGGCATAAGAGATCATGCAGAACCGGCGTGCGCGTGTGATGGCCACATAGAGCAGACGGCGCTCCTCCTCGATGGCCGCGAGCGAGTCGGAAGCCATGGATGAGGGGAACAGCTCCTCCTCCACACCTACGACAATCACATTGTTGAACTCCAGACCCTTAGCGGCGTGGACCGTCATGAGCGTCACACGCTGCTCGGAGGTGTCCTTCTCGTCCTGGTCGGTGGCGAGCGATACCTCGGCGAGGAAGTTGACCATCCCCGTGCGGTCGGCCTCGCCGCTCTCGTTGCGTTCGTCCACAAAGTCGCGCACGTTCGAGAGGATCTCCTGGAGGTTCTCCTGCTTGGAGATGCTCTCGGGAGTGTTGTCGGTGATGAGCGAGGAGAGTAGTTTGGTGGCTCCGATGATGGAGGTGGCGAGGGTGTAGGCGTCGGCGCCTCCGCTGTCGGCGTCGACAAACTGCTGTATGAGCTCCTGGAACCCCTCGAGCTTGCGCAGGGTGCCGGCGTTGACATTGAGGAAGTAGCGCTGCGGGTCGCAGATCACCTCCCATATGCTCACATTGCCCGCGATGGCCGCCGACACCAGCTTCTGCACCGTGGTGTCGCCTATGCCTCGGGCGGGATAATTGATGACTCGGCGCAGGGCCTCGTCGTCTTTGGGATTGGTGGCCAGGCGGAAGTAGGCGATGGCATCCTTCACCTCCTTGCGCTGGTAGAAGCTGAGGCCGCCGTAGATGCGGTAGGAGATGTTGCGCTTGCGCAGCGACTCCTCCAGGCGGCGGCTCTGGGCGTTGGTGCGGTAAAGGATGGCAAACTCCTCCAGGCTGTCGTGGGTCTCGCGCTGCAGCCGGGCTATGCGGTTGGCCACGATGTAGGCCTCCTCGAAGTCGGTGGAGCTGTTGATCACCTCTATGCGCTGTCCGGGCTCGTTTTTCGAGAACACCTCCTTGCGTATCTGGTCGCGGTTTTTTGCGATGAGCGAGTTGGCGGCGCTGACTATGTTTTGCGTCGAGCGGTAGTTCTGCTCCAGCTTGAAGATGCGCAGGTTGGGATACCCCTTTTTGAGGTTCAGGATATTGCGGATGGAGGCGCCGCGGAAGGAGTAGATGCTCTGTGCGTCGTCGCCCACCATGGTGAGATTGTCGCTCTCTGAGCAGAGCATGCTCACGATGTTGTGCTGGGCGAAGTTGGTGTCCTGATACTCGTCGACAAGCACATAGCGGAAATACTCCTGCAGATGATGGAGCACGTCGGGATGGTCGCGCAGCAGCACATTGGTATAATATAGGAGGTCGTCGAAGTCCATGGCTCCGGCCAGGCGGCAGCGCCGGGCGTAGATGCGGTAGATTTCGGCCGTCAGCGGTCGCTTGGCGGCCTTGTCGGAAGCGGCGAGGTCGCGGTCCATGGCATAGTCAGATGGGCCTATGAGCGCGTTCTTGGCCATGGAGATGGCATTCTGCACCACCGACGGCTTGTAGATCTTGTCGTCGAGCTGCATCTCCTTGATGATGCTCTTGATGAGATTTTTGGAGTCGGCGGCGTCGTAGATGGTAAACCTCGGCGAGAATCCGATGCGGTCGGCGTAGGTGCGGAGCAGGCGTGCGAAGATGCTGTGGAAGGTGCCCATCCACAGGCGTTGCGCGGTGTCCTCGCCCACCAGGGCCTGGATACGTTCGCGCATCTCGCGCGCGGCCTTGTTGGTGAAGGTCAGCGCCATGATGCGGAAGGGCTGGAAGCCGTGGCAGAGCAGATGCACGATCTTGTAGGTGAGCACACGCGTCTTGCCCGACCCGGCTCCGGCGATCACAAGCTGGGGCCCGCCGAGATATTCTACAGCGTCGCGTTGCTGAGGGTTGAGTTGTGCGAGATAATCCTGCATGTACTCACGGGGTCAGATAAATTTGTTGAGCTTACTGTCGTAGGCATAGCCTATGCCGCCGAGGCGTGCCTCAATCTCCTTGCGGGGCACATTGAGGTCGTCGCAGAGGGCGTCGAGCGAGGGGTAGAAATCACGCAGTTTGGTATTGATTACTCCGAGGAGTATCACGGGATCGTTGGGAAGTGTATCGAAAGTCATTGGCTGAAATGGATTCGTTGATGCAAAATTACTGATTATTTGGGAAAAGTTGCGTAACTTTGTGGTGAAATGTGCGCCCCAGGGCGCTAAAAAATGGAACGCGATTATGCATGAATCAGGATACTATTCCGACCTTGTAGAAAAAGGAATAAGCGAAATAAAGTACCCTCAGGAGCCTCAGGGACTGTTTGCACCGATCAAATACACCCTCGACGGAGGCGGCAAGCGCCTGCGTCCGGTGCTGATGCTGGCCACAGCCGACGCCTACGGCACGGACCCCGAGCGGATACTCGACCAGGCCCTGGGACTGGAGATGTTTCACAATTTCACCCTGCTCCATGACGATGTGATGGACAATGCCTCGGTGAGGCGCGGACGCCCCACGGTGCACCGCCGCTGGAACAACAGCACCGCCATCCTCTCGGGCGACGCCATGCTCACCATGGCCACACAGCTCATAGCCCGCTGCGACGGCGACAAGCTCGCCGGGGTGCTGGAGCTCTTCAACACCACCGCCATGGAGATCTACGAAGGGCAGCAGTATGACATGGACTTCGAGAGCCGCCGCGATGTCACCGTGGAGGAATATATGGAGATGATACGCCTGAAGACCTCGGTGCTTCTGGCATGTGCCTGCGGCATGGGAGCCTTGCTTGCGGGCGCTCCCGAGGAGCATCGCCGCGCCATGTACCGCTACGGCGAACTGTTGGGCCTTGCTTTCCAGCTGCAGGACGATTATCTCGACACCTACGGAGATCCGGCTCTCTTCGGCAAGGAGATTGGCGGCGATATAGTCAACGAGAAGAAGACCTGGCTTTGGATCAATGCCATGTCCGAGCGCCGCGATCAGATGGAGCAGGTGCTGGCACGCAAACTCACCGATTATCTTAAAATAAAGGAAATCCGCGCTATATACGACGAGCTGGAGCTCGACCGCCGCTCCCACGAACTGATAGAGCAGTATGCCCTCGACGCCGTGGAAGCCCTGAAATGGGCCGGACTTACTCCCGGCGCTGAAGCTTTCTTCGCCCGTCTGGCCTCGGGGCTGACCGGCCGAGTGAGCTGAGCGCTGCCGCAGGGTAAAAAAGATGAAAAATATGGTTTTTATAGATACACATACACATCTCAACGACGAGATTTACGGCCGGCAGCCCGATGGCACCTTCGATGCCGCCGGGTGCGACGAGATGGTGCGCCGCGCCGTGGAGGCCGGAGTAGAGATGATGATCCTTCCCGGCACCTCGCTCGGCGAGCTCGAGGGGATGAAGGCGCTTGCAGCGCGACACCCCGACCGTCTGCGCATGTTTGCCGGGCTGCATCCCACCGAACTGACCGACAACCCCGACGAGGCGCTGAGGATAGTGGAGCGCGAGCTCGACACCCCCGGACTGCCCTATGTCGGTGTGGGTGAGATTGGTATCGACCTGCACGAAGATTCCGAGCACCGCGAGCGGCAGATGGCGGCTTTCGACGCCCAGTGCCGCATGGCGCTCCGCCGCGGGTTGCCGATCAATATCCATTGCCGCGACGGTCTCGACGAGACTCTGGAGGTGCTGAGCGGCCTGCCCGCTGTGCCCCGCGGCGCCTTCCACTGCTTCGGCGGTTCGGCTGCCGATGTGGAGCGCATACGCCGAGTGGGCGACTTCTATTTCGGCATCAACGGCATTGTGACCTTCAAAAATTCCGGCCTTCGCGAGACCCTTCCGAGCATAGGGCTGGAGCGGATTATCCTCGAGACCGATTCGCCCTACCTCTCGCCCGTGCCTTTCCGAGGGAAGGTCAACGACAGCAGCCGCATACCGCTCATAGCGCAGACCATCGCCGACACTCTCGGCGTAAGTCTCGAAGAGGTGGCCGCGGTGACCACCGCATCGGCAAAGGAGCTGTATAGGTTGTAGCATTGTTAACATTTGTTAGCACTTCGATGGCCTATATCCGGCGCACAGGCCCCGGAGGTGACGTTATGAAAGTGCGCAGAGGGGCTTTTGGGAAGAAGACGGTACAAAATGTGGCCTCTCCGGCATATGGGGCGCAGAAGCCCGTTTAAAAAAAATTCACACTGCAATTTATTGGAAATTACGTAACTTTGTAGTGTTGGACAAAAGGGGTTTTCAGGGACGTCCCGAGCGCAAAAGTGCGCCGGCCAAGCTGTTGGAAAATATATTATAACTCATAGAAATATCTATTTAAATTTATGAAGAAGAGCGCTTTGCAGAAAGCCCGTGCGGCTTATCAGCCCAAGTTGCCTATCGTTCTCACCGGCGCTGTGCGTGCCGTAGAGGGTCATGCTACCAATTCTGTAGCCGACCAGGAGGAGATCAAAAAACTTTTCCCCAACACCTACGGTCTTCCCGAACTGAAATTCGAGAAGAACCCCACTCCCGGTGCATCGAAGCCTATCAATGTAGGCGTGATCCTCTCGGGTGGCCAGGCTCCCGGCGGTCACAATGTGATCTGCGGCCTGTTTGACGGTCTGAAGAAAATCCACCGCGACAGCCGTCTCTACGGCTTCCTCATGGGCCCCGGTGGCTTCGTTGACCACAACTACATGGAGCTGACAGCTGAATATATCAACGACTACCGCAACACCGGAGGTTTCGACATCATCGGTTCGGGCCGTACGAAGCTGGAGACCAAAGAGCAGTTCGACAAGGGTCTCGAAATCCTCAAAGAGCTCAACATCAGCGCTCTCGTGATCATCGGCGGCGACGACTCCAACACCAATGCCGCAGTGCTCGCCGAATACTACAAGAGCATCAACGCCGGTGTGCAGGTGCTCGGCTGCCCCAAGACCATCGACGGTGACCTCAAGAACGAAGTGATCGAGACCTCCTTCGGTTTTGACACCGCTACCAAGGTTTACTCCGAGGTGATCGGCAACATCCAGCGCGACTGCAACTCCGCTAAGAAATACTACCACTTCATCAAACTGATGGGCCGCTCGGCCAGCCATATCGCTCTGGAGTGCGCACTTCAGTGCCAGCCCAATGTCTGCATCATCTCCGAGGAGGTTGAGGCCAAGGATATGACCCTCGACCAGGTTGTGGACTACATCGCCAACATCGTGGCAGAGCGCGCCAAGGCCGGCAACAACTTCGGCACCGTGCTCATCCCCGAGGGTCTGATCGAGTTCATCCCCGCAGTGAAGCGCCTCATCGCCGAGCTCAACGACCTTCTGGCCAAGAACGCTGCCGAGTTCGCAGCCGTTGCCGAGGCCGATCAGCGCGCATACATCATCAACCATCTGTCGGCTGAGAATGCAGCCGTCTACGAGTCGCTCCCCGAGGGCGTGGCCCGTCAGCTGAGCCTCGACCGCGACCCCCACGGCAACGTGCAGGTTTCGCTCATCGAGACCGAGAAGCTGCTCTCCGAGATGGTGGGCAAGCGCCTGGCCAAGATGCATGCCGAGGGCAAATACGACGGCAAGTTCGCCGCTCAGCACCACTTCTTCGGTTACGAAGGCCGCTGCGCCGATCCGTCGAACTTCGACGCCGACTACTGCTACGCTCTGGGCTACAACGCCGCTTGCCTCATCCGCAGCGGAGTGACAGGCTACATGTCGTCGGTTCGCAACCTCACCAAGCCCGCAGTGCAGTGGGTAGCCGGCGGTATTCCTATCACCATGATGATGAACATGGAGCGCCGCAACGGTAAGATGAAGCCCGTTATCCAGAAGGCTCTCGTGAACCTCGAGGGTGCACCCTTCCAGAAGTTCGCCTCCAAGCGCGACGAGTGGGCATTCAACACCTGCTACATCTACCCGGGTCCCATCCAGTACTTCGGCCCGACAGAGGTTTGCGACCAGCCCACAATGACACTGAAATACGAGCATCAGGGCAAGTAATCGCCGCCACCTTCCGGTGACAGCGTCCGCCCCTTACGCAGATATATGAATATGGCATGCTTCCCGCTTCGGGAGGCATGCTTTTTTTGGGCGGGAGGTTTGTGGGGGTGGCGGGAAAAGGGTATATTTGTGGAAATGAACGAAATGAAAGGAAAATCGGGCATATTGGCGGCGCTGGCGGCCTGTCTACTGGCGGGAAGCATCGCCGGGAGCAATCTCGCGGCCGAAAGCCGCGAGACGGTGGCCCCGGAGCTGTCCGGAAAAGCGGGAAGGGAGCTCACGGCGGCGATAGGGGAGCACTTCGCGCCTGTGAGGTATGTCACCGAGTATGACGGGGAGCATGGACTGTGGGAAACACTGAAGGTTACCGACGGCAATGAGGCGGCGACGGGGTATGTCAATCGTTTTTCCGACGAGGAGATAGCATATGGGGTCAATGGGGGAGCGCCGCGCAATATGGAGCTGCTGCCGGTGGCGCCGGCGCGATGGTGGCGCGGCACGTCTGACAATTACAACCGCGTGGAGAAGGATCTGCTCATCCTCTTCGTGGCTCCTTCGGGGACGACGGTAAAGCGTGCATACGCCTTCCCGGGTGAGGCGGATGCCGAACCCGAAGCCGGGGAGCGCTGGAGCATCGGGCAGGGGAGCGTGGGTGGTACACGCATCACACTCTGGGAGCCGCCCGAGGAGCTTAAGGGCGATGTGGCGCGCGTCATGATGTACGTGGCCGCAGTCTACGGCAGCGGCATCCGGCGGTTTGACCTCGACGGAGGCGCGGTGTGGGCCGATGAGCCGGCCGACTGCTTCACCGGCGCCTATGCGTCGCAGCTGATGGTGTGGCACCGAATGGACCCTCCATCGGAGTATGAGCGGCAGCGCAACAGCGTGCTCGGCTCGCTGCAGGGCAATGAAAATCCGTTTGTCACATATCCCGACCTCGCGGAGTATCTTTGGGGCCAGCATGCCGGGGAGGTCTACGGCCCGGGGAGCGAACCCGATCCGACACCCGGCGGGGAGACTGACACGCGTCCGCTCCGCGCCGTCTACAGCCTCACGGATGCGTGCATCAATCTGCGATCTCCCTATGTGCCGGAAGATGCCGTGTGGAGCGTGGACGGACGACGCGTGGAGGGCCTCCGGCTCGTGCCGGCCGAGCTTGGCGCCGGGGTGCATGAACTGAAATTTGAATCGCCCGAATGTACGGGAGCTGTGAAAATAGAGGTGAAATGAGACAGGCGGCATTGATAACGATACTGGCTCTCCTCTGCCTCGTGCAGAGCGGATGCAGTGATAGCAAAGATGAGCCGCGGCGCACGTCGCGCCCCTGGATTGAGGCTACGTATGTGGAAGTGCCGCTCGGCGGCGAAGCCTCTGTGGAGGTGCACGACGCCGGGGAGGTGGAGGTGGCGTCGGCTCCCGACTGCGTGGAGGCCCGCGCCGAGGGCTCACTGCTGATATTTTTTGGAAAAGCAGTGGGGAAAGGCGATGTGACGGTGCGCGCCGACGGGCAGACGATGCAGATTGTGGCCGAGGTGAAGGACCTCGGACCCCTCCCTCAGCGCTATCCCGCCGATGCTGACGAGCAGACGGCCGACAAGGCTGTGCGTTGCAGCGTGGGGACGGTGACGATGGCCTACGACACCCCCGGAAACATGTTTATGCAGTCGCGCGACGGCAAGCAGCTGACAGCAGTGTCGCTTGTCACCGGCATGCAGGTGCGGTTTGCCTTCAGCCGCAGTGTCCGGGAATATGAGGCCGTGCAATTGCCGCTGGAGATCGCCGATGCCGCGGTGGAAGTCGGCGGCGAGAAAATTGAGACCGAATATGTGGCGCTGATGCGCCGGGAGGAGGGGAAAGTGTGGCTTCTGGCCATGCAGAGCGGCGGCAGGGAGGTGTGGATGGTGGCCGGTCGCTGACGCCGCTTGCACCTTTGCCGCGTGTTGATTACCTTTGCATATCCAATGAGCCGCAGGCCCCGCAGTGCGCCCGGCTATGATATAAAACTGACGAAAATGGAACATAACCCCGATATACAGCTCCCCGAGGCGCAGAGCGTGGATGTGGTGCTGAAATATTTCCCTGAATTTAGCGAAGAGCAACGCGAACAGATGCGCCTGCTCGGCGAACTGTATCCAGAATGGAACGAGAAAATCAATGTGATCTCGCGCAAGGATATTCAGAATCTCTACCCCAACCATGTGCTCCACTCGCTGGCCATAGCTAAGTTTTTGCCCGACCTTCCCGAGGGGTACACGCTGCTCGACATGGGCACGGGAGGCGGATTCCCGGGGATACCGCTGGCTATAGCCATGCCGCAGTGCCGTTTTCATCTGATCGACCGCGTGGGGAAAAAGATCCGCGTGGCGTCGGAGATTGCATCGGCCATAGGGCTGAAAAATGTCACATTTCAGCACGGCGACATCGGCGAGTGCCGCGAGAAATACAATTTTGTGGTGTCGCGCGCGGTGATGACCCTCGACAGCCTCATCCCGCTGGTGCGCAAGAATGTGAAGCATGAGCAGAAGGGTGCCCAGGGGTACACCGTGCCCAACGGCCTTGTAGTGCTCAAGGGGGGCGACCTCAGTGAGGAGATTCGTGCCGCACGTCGCCTGGCGCCCGAACCGCTCGTCGACGACCTCGCCAACTATTTCCCCGATATCGACTTTTTCGAGACCAAAAAGCTGCTCTATCAGCCGCTTTGAAACATTGGTGCCTGCTGTGAAACAATGGCGCCCGTGAAGGCGTTGAAATAAGTGTGACCCCCGCCGGTGGCGAGGCATGCTTTTTACGATGAAAACAAACGGTAAAGAAATGGAAATACGAAAATTCGAGTTCAACCTTTTCGGGGAGAATACTTATGTGATATGGGACCCCGCCACCCTGCAGGCCGCGGTGGTGGATCCCGGCATGGCGGAAGATTTCGAGGCCGATGAACTGATAGACTTCTGCACCTCCAGGCACCTGGATGTGAAATACATACTGCTGACACATGCGCATGTCGACCACACCTTCGGCATCGAAGCCCTGCAGGCACTGCTGCCGGGAGTGCCCGTGATAGCGCACAAGGCCGATGCGCCGCTGGCCGCCTCGCGCGCTCAGCAGGCGCAGATGTTTCATCTGCGGCGCTCGCTCGAGCCGCTCGCCTTCGACCGCATGGTGACAGACGGCAGTGTGCTCCGCCTCGGCGATGAGGAGATAAAGGTGATAGCCACCCCCGGCCATTCGCCCGGCGGTGTCTGCTATTATGTTCCGGCATCGAAGTTTGTGCTCACCGGCGACACACTTTTTGCCGGTTCGATAGGTCGCACCGACCTCCCCGGCGGCAATGGACACGTATTGGTGCACAGCATCCTGTCCGGCCTGATGTCGCTCCCCTCCGACACAGCGGTGTATCCCGGCCACGGCCCCTCCACCACCATCGCCCGCGAGCGCGCCACCAACCCCTTCCTCCGATAGTAGATTGTAGATAGTAGCTAATTTGAAATAGCCGGGCAGAAGGGGCGCAAAATATTGCGCCCTACAGCCTGGTAAAACTGACTACTATCTACTATCTAATTTAGCCAGGTTGAGATGGTGTCGCGGAGGGCGGAATCGGCGGGGGCGAGGGCCCAGCCGTGAAATTGGTTGAAACTGATGGCAAGGGAGGCGTCGAGCTGCGGATAGCGGCGGAGGAAGGGGCGCACGACGCGCTCGCTCACCACGGCGCGCTCTACCTCGCCCAGAGCGGTGAGCACTATGAGCTGCTCGGAGGAGTAATCCTTGTCCTGGCGGATGTAGATGGTGTCGCCGATCTCGTGCGAGAGGTTGATGAGGCGCGAGATGTAAGGTGAACCCTGAGGCACTGTCACCTCCTTGCCGGCCAGACCGAGCTGAGTGGTGATGAGGGCTGTATCAGCCTCGAGGGTGGTGTCGCGGCGCTGCACGAGCACCTGGCGGTCGATACCCACGGGATCCACAAAAATGTATTTTTCTTTGAGAGCCGCAGTGGCGGGAATGTCGCTCACCACTATCTGATAGCGCCCCTTGTCGAGCCCCTGCAGGGCATAGTCGAGCTGTGTGAAGGGGTGGAATTTGAGCTGACGGCCGTGGAGCGCGGCAGCCCGGCGGAGCATGTCGTAGTATACGCCTCCGAGGGTGTCGCCTACCATGGTAGCCCCCATGGGTGAGATCTCGATGGCCACATTGATGGTGTCACCTCCGGCGATAGCCTCGGAGCGGGGAGGAATCGTGCGCGCCGAGCATTGCCGTAGCATGATCATTGTGGCCACGGCAACGACGAGCAGCAGGAGATAGAGCGAGAGGCTCCCTTTTTTCTGAGGCAGTGGTTTCATCGTGTAAAGAAAAAATGAGTTGACGGCTTGTCGGCCCGAAGGCCGCAGTGAGGCATCAGTTGGCGAAATCTACGCTGAGACCGAGCTGGAAGCGGCGCGGATTCATGGGGTAGTGGGGCATGGAGAAATACATGGTGCCCGTCATCCCCTGATTGAGGTGCGACATCATCAGGTAGAAGCGGCATTTCGATAGCTTCATGTTGATGTAGGCGCTCACCAGGGGATAGTCGCCGACGTCGTAGCTGTTGGCATTGTAGAAGCCCATGGTGGCCGGCTGATAGCTGATCCCCTTGTATTTGGTGAAGTAATCGCAGTTGACGCCGAGCTGCACATGGAGCGTGGCGATGCGGAAGATTACATACATGTTGCTGTAGACGGCGAGTTTGGGCAGCGGAATCACCGACCCCTCGCTCGAGGTCTGATAGGTGAGGATGTTGTCCCAGTGGAAGGCACGAAACTTGAAGTTTTGCCTGAGTGTGGCGCTGAACACCTGCACGCTGCCGCCATGCTGGGCGGGAAGCCCGGCGGAGTTGAAATAGATCAGATTCTGCACATTTTCCACCGCTGCCGAGAACGAGGTGCGGGTCCAGGGGATGATGAGCTCACCGCCGACGCGCAGCGAGCGCGTCTTGGAGAAATCGTTGTCCCACACAAAGTGGTTGGAGCGCATATGCTGCATGAACCATGGCGCCGAGATGTTGTTGAAATGGCCGTTGGCTTTCACCTGCACCGTATCGCCGAAGAGGGGGATGCGGGTGGTGATGTCGCCGCGCACCTTGATCTCACCCGCCGACGGGCCCACGAGACCTATCTCGCCGGTGACATTATAGTTGAAGATGCGACCCTGCTGCTTGGTGAGCTGAGCGCCTACCCACATGAGATTTTGCTTCTCGGTGGTGAGCACGCCGGGATAGGGATCGGCCGATAGCGACGCCGGGTCGAACTCCTGTGCGGGGTCGGGGAGGATAGTGCGCATATTGTAGCTGCGAAATTCATGGGTGAGGAAGGCTGAGAGGCCTGCCTTGGCATATTTGTTGAACCCCTCGAGCAGCGAGATGCCCACGGTGTTGCGGATCTTCCAGAATTTCTGCTCGTCCTCGGTGTAGTCGGGGTTGAAATATGTGTTGTCCCAGAATGAGAGGTTCTGATCGGCGTTCTTGTTGATGAACTTGTGGGTGCCGTCGTTGTACTGGAAGGTCCAGATGATGCTTGTCACCGGCACCAGGGTGCGGTTGACGGTGGTGTCGTTGACCTGCTCCTCCTTCCAGAATCCCATCTTGTAGCGGCTGTTGAGATAGAGGTCGGTGCCGCGCACGCGGTTGAAGGCTCCGGTGAGATTGACCGGGATATCTTTGCAGTTGACCGAGGTGTTTCCGCCCTGCACCGATGCGGGGTCGCGGATGAAGGCGTCGTCGGTGATGCCGCCATTCTCCTTCTGCAGCAGGTTGAAGTGGTAGAAATTGCCCTGAAACTCAAAGCGCTCGCCGATATATGAGCCGGAGAAGCCCCATGTGAGGTCCTTTGCGGCCTGATAGTCGTAGCTGCCCTTTGAGTAGATGTAATCGATGAGCGCGCCGATCTGCACCCGTTTGTTGGCATTGGCCGAAAAGACAGTGGAAAAGCGGTCCTGGCCGTCCTCTTTGCCTCCGCCGAAGTTGTAGCTGACCAGAGTCATGGGGATGCGGGTGTTGTACCACTTGATGGTGCTTTCCGAGGGGAGCCAGTGGCGCACAGCGTCGTGGTAGTAGAAGTCGCTCATGTCGGGGCGCTTCATGAAGATCATCTCACGGCCCGAGGCGCAGTAGTTGCCGGTGGCTGCGTAGGCGTAGCTCACCTCCTGGGGGATAAATTCCAGCGAATAGTTCTGGTAGAGCGTGTCGATGGTGGCGGGCTCGCGAAGCCCCAGGGGAGGCACCGCCTTCCAGGCGTAGGAAGGCTCGAGCACCGTCTTCTTGGCGTCGGCGGAGAAGCAGGCGCAGAGCGCCGCGAGAAATATTATGGCGATATGTAATCTGTTCCGAGTCATATAGACTGCAAAGTTAGCAAAACTTTCCGGAAAGGGAGGGGTCAGGAGGGGGAATATTCCTCGAGACGTCGCTGGAGATACTGCCGGAAGTAGCGGGTGCCGGTGTCGGCGCTGTTGAGGATGGCGGTGAGCTGCTCGAGCACCTTGTCGGCCACAAGGTTGCGGTCGGCCAGGGCGAGGGTCTGCAGCAGCAGGTCGCCGATGCCGCTGCTGAGGGTGTTGGGGAAGCGCAGCAAGCGCTCCGCCGCCATGGCGATGCGGATGGTGTAGACGAGCAGATTGATCTCCATGTCGTAGCCGGGGCGGTAGGCGGCAAACTCGCGGAGGAGCCGCCTGAGCACCGTGATGCGGGCCTTGCTGTTGCCGCGCTTGCCGCGTGACAGCTCTTTGCACACGGCTGCGGAGTAGGTGTCGTAGAGCTTCTCTACGTTGGGGTTGAGAAAGTAGTCGAAATATTGCTTGATCTCCTTGCGGAAGTCGTAGGCGTCGAGGATTAGCTCCTCGAGCTGCGCCTTGGTCATGGAGTGGATCTCTTTTTTGAGCAGGGTCTTTGACATGGCTGCGCGGTGGTTTTAGAAATCGATGCTCAGACGCACGTTGAACTGGCGCCGGGTCAGATAGTTGGGCACGGCATACTGTATCTCGTTGACGTCGGTGACCCAGTAGTAGCTCGATACGTTGGAGATGTCGAGGAGGTTGAAGACATCCACCCCGAGCCATATGCTTTTAAACCATTTGTGGAGCCCGCGGGGATTCTCACCCTCCTTCAGCGGCGAGAGGAGCGCGTAGTGCAGGCCCACATCCACACGCTTGTAGGCCGGCGCGCGGAAGTAGCCCTTGTCACGCGAGGAGTGGGGAGCGGTGGTGGGTAGGCCGTCGGAGAAGATGCCTCGTAGCGAGAATTTCAGCTTGGGAAACTTCGGGAAATAGTCGGTGAAGTAGAGGGCCATGGAGTAGCGCTGGTCGGTAGGACGTGGCACGGTGACGCCGTTGAGATTCTCACCCGTCTTCATCACCGAGAAACTAATCCAGGAGTCGGTGCCCGGCACAAACTGGCCGAAGAGCTTGAGATCGAGTCCGGTGGTATAGCCGTCGGTGAGATTTCGGCCTTGATAGACTATCTTGAGGTTGTCTATCTCATAGGGTATCAGCTTGTTGAGCTTCTTGTAGTAGGCTTCGGCCGAGAGCTTGAAGGGGCGGTCGAACATGCGGAAAGTATAGTCGCTGCCGAGGATAAAGTGGAGGCTCTGCTGCGACTTGATGTCGGAATTAAGGTGTATCACGGTGTTGCCGTAGCTGTCTTCGATAGGCTGGCGAAACTCCTTGTAGAAGGGCTGCTGATAGTAGAGGCCGGTGGCGAAGCGGAAGGTCCAGGCGTTGTTGCGCTCGGGGACGAAGGCCACATTGGCGCGCGGCGACACCAGAAACTCGCGGTTGAAGTCCCAGTAGGAGAAGCGCAGACCGGCGTTGAAGGCGAAGTAGCCCACGGAGGTGTTGAGGCGGTAGGAATCGGCCACGTAGAAGGCCAGACGGTTGGTGGAGATATTCTGACGCGAGGTGAGATTGTAGATCATGCGTATGTTCTGCCCGTCGGAGGGGAGGGTGAAGCCGGCGGAGTCGCGCAGCTCCCACTCGCGGGTGCGCTCCATGATGGTCTGGTGATTATATTGGAAGCCGTAGGTCAGATTGTTGTTGCGGATGGATGTGTGGCCGTGGAGCCCGAGCGAGAACACCGAGATTTTCAGTCGGTTGCGGGCATGCTCGTGGTAGCGCCCCACGCCCAGCTCGCCGCCGACGGCATTGTCGGGGTTGCCGCTGCCGGTGGTGCCGGCCTGGTCGAGCCAGTACTCGCCGGAGATGTCGTAGGCCACCAGTTCGTTGGTGAGATAGCCCGATGCGAGGAGCGAGAGCTCGGTGCTTCGCGAGTGGGTGTAGGTGAGGTTGAGCGCTCCGAAGTAGGTCTCGAAGCGGTCCTTCTCATGGCCGTCGAAATAGACCTTGAACGACTTTGCATCGGTGGAGGTGCCGAAGTTGGTCTCGCGGTTGACGGGGGTGAATTTGTAGTTGTTTACGGCGATATTGCCCAGAAACGAGGCCTTCAGCTTGTTGCTGAACTTGAAGGTGAGGTTGGTCTGATAGTCGAAGAAGTTAGGGTCGTACTCTCCCTTGGTCTCCATGGAGCTCAGGAGCGACGAATTGCGCTTGTAGCGTATGCCGTGGAGCTGCGAGAAGCGGCGTGTGCTCTGTCCGATCGAGGCCGAGGCGCCCATGAGGCTGGCGCTCACGGCTCCCTCGAAGCTCTCGGGCTGCCGGTAGGTGATGTCGAGCGCCGACGACATCTTGTCGCCGTATTCCACGCCGAAACCGCCGGTGGAGAAGTTGACCGACCCTACCATGTCGGGGTTTATGACGCTCAGACCCTCCTGCTGTCCCGAGCTGATGAGCTGCGGACGGTAGACCTCTATGCCGTTGATATACACGGAGTTTTCATCGTATGTGCCGCCGCGCACCGAGTACTGGCTCGACATCTCGTTGGTGGAGTTGACGCCGGCCAGGGTGGTGAGCATCGACTCGATGCTGCCGCCGGTGGCGTCGGCTGCCAGTTTGTAGCTCTCGGCGTCGATGGTCTGCATCTGGTTGGTCTGCTTGCGGAAGTCGGTCACCTGTATCTCCTGCAGGGCGTGGTCTTTCGACTGCATGCGCACATTCAGGGCCAGATCGCCCTTGGGGTTGATGAGTTTGCGGCGCAGCTCTTCGTAGCCGATGCACGAGAAGACCACCACGAGGGTGTCGTTGGCCGGCGGCGGGCAGGAGAGCTTGAAGGTGCCGTCGATGCCGGTGTTGGTGCCGATGGCGGTGCCGTCGATGCGCACCGTGACGAACTCGAGGGGCGAATCCTGGGCGTCAATCACCTTGCCGTGGATCTTGACCTGAGCCACGGCAGGGAGCACGGCCATAAGAAAAGCCGCAAAGAGGATATATATCTTATTGAATTTCAGATTCATGACATTGTGTATGACATTCCATTTCGCACCAAAAAGTGCGAAAGAACGCAAAGTTTACTATTTATTAACGGAAAAATCGGCCGGAAATTATGTGGGGAGCATGTCAAGCTCATGCCAAGCTCATGCCGGGAGCATCTCAAGAGGGTGAGAGAGAACCGTTAGGGCTTATTTTTTGTTAAATTTTAGGATGCCGGCCCCCTTGCGGGCCGTGGTTTCCGCACATTACGAAAGAGTGCACATTATGAGTACAGAAAATAATACAAACGACCTGAAAAAGAGGATAGTGGTGATAGGCGGAGGATTCGCCGGCCTGAATTTTATGAAACATATCGATGCCGACCGCTACGATGTCACCATCGTGGACCGCGACAACTATCATGCCTTCCCGCCGCTCTTCTATCAGGTGGCGTCGGCGGGTCTTGACCCGGCGAGCATCTGCTTCCCGCTGCGCAGGGAGATCCGCAAGCGCCACAATCCCAATATCCACTACCATATGGGGCAGGTGCGCCGTATCGACACCGCCGCCCGCCGCGTGCACACCCGCGAGGAGTCGATCCCTTACGATATACTGGTGATTGCCGCCGGCACCACCAACAATTTTTTCAATATGCCCGAACTGGAGAAGACGGTGTACACCCTCAAAAGCACCTCGGAGGCTATCCGCTGCCGCAACGACATCCTCGACATCCTGGAGAACGCCTCGATAGAGCGCGACGAGGAGCGCCAGAGGGCCATGCTGAGCTTTGTGGTGATCGGCGGAGGCCCCACCGGAGTGGAGATCGCCGGCGCCATAGGCGAGATGAAGCGCTACGTGCTGCCGCGCGAGTATCCCACCATACCGCAGCAAAATATGAGCATCACCTTGGTGGAGGGGAGCGACCGCCTGCTCCACACCATGAGTGAGAAATCATCGGCATCGGCCTACGACAGCCTGCGACAGCTGATGGTCGACATCAATCTGGGTGAGAACATGAAGGAGTATGCCGACAATAAGGTGACTCTTGGCGACGGTCGTGTGCTCCCGTGCTCCATGCTCATCTGGACCGCGGGAGTCACCGCTCAGCCCTTCGTCATCGAGGGTGAAGGGGGCGAGGACCTCTCGCCCGTGCTCCTTGGCCACGGCCGGAGGTGGAAGACCGACGGCTACTGCCGCGTGAAGGGAGTTGACGACATTTACGCCATCGGCGATATTCCCATCATGGAGGGTGTTGACCCGGCTTTCCCCATGGGGCATCCGCAGCTGGCGCAGGTGGCGATACAGCAGGGACGCCTCGTGGCGCGCAACCTCAACGCCCTGGCCCGCGCCGAGGGTGCCGCAACCCCCAACCTGAAGCAATTCAGCTACGTCGACAAGGGGTCGATGGCCACCATCGGGCGCAACCGCGCCGTGGTGGATATGAAGCGGATGCACCTCAGCGGATTCGTGGCCTGGATGGCCTGGATGGTGGTGCACCTGATGTCGCTGCTGGGCATGCGCAACAAGATCACGGTGTTTATCAACTGGATCTGGGCCTATTTCAACTACTCCACCTCGCTGCGGCTGCTGATACATCCGTGCCGTTACCCGGTGCGCCGCCGGTGGTTCGACGAGTAGCTTACAGTAAGTAGGGGATGAATTGCCCCGTAAATGATTGTTGTTTAGGGATTAGAAGGGACTTCCATCGCCTCCGGCCGAGGAGATGTCGGCGGTGCCTCCCGAGAAGGGGTTGCCGCCGAGGGGATCGCCGCCGAGGGGATCGTTGCCCATGGGGTCGTCGCCGGCAGGCTGGCTGTTGAGGCGCGAACCCACCACGGTGCGTGTGGCCAGGGGATTCTCGTCCCAGTTCTGGAAGCGGGCATACTGATGCACGAAGCGCAGGTTCACATCGTCGACCTTACCGCTACGGTGCTTGGCCACGATGAAGAGGGCCTTGCCGCGGATGTCGTTACCCTCGCCGTCCTCGCTCGAGTGGAGATAATACTCGGGGCGGTGGATGAAGCACACGATGTCGGCATCCTGCTCGATGGCGCCCGACTCGCGGAGGTCGCTCAGCTGCGGGCGCTTCGACTGGCTGTCGGTGCCTCGGCTTTCCACCGAGCGGTTGAGCTGCGACAGCGCTATAATGGGGATGTTGAGCTCCTTGGCGAGCTGCTTGAGATTTCGCGAGATCATGGAGACCTCCTGCTCGCGCGAGCCGAACTTCATGCCGGAGGCATTCATGAGCTGCAGGTAGTCGATGATGATGATGCGTACACCGTGTTCGCGCACCAGTCGGCGCGCCTTGGTGCGCAGCTCGAAGATGGAGAGCGATGGGGTATCGTCGATATACATCGGAGCATCGTAGAGGCGCTTCACGCCGGCCTGGAGCTTGTTCCAGTCGGCCTGGTCGAGGCGTCCGCTCTTGATCTTTTCGCCCTCGAGCTCGCAGGCATTACTGATAAGACGGTTCACGAGCTGCACATTGCTCATCTCAAGCGAGAAGATGGCCACGGGGATGTTGAGGTCAACCGCCATGTTTTTGGCCATAGAGAGCACGAAAGCGGTCTTACCCATGGCGGGACGGGCGGCGATGATCACGAGGTCGGAGTTCTGCCAGCCGGAGGTGAGTTTGTCGAGCTCGGTAAACTTGGTTTCGAGGCCCGAGAGGCCCGACTCGCGGTTGGAGGCGGCCTCGATCTGCTCTATGGCCTGTTTGATGACGGGATTGATCTGGGTGACATCCTTCTTGACATTGCGCTGCGAGATCTCGAAGAGCTTCCCCTCGGCTTCCTGCAGCAGGTCGTCGACGTCGTTGCTCTCGTCGAAGGCTTTACCCTCGATCGACGATGCAAACTTGATGAGCTCGCGTGCCAGATACTTCTGCGCCACGATGCGGGCGTGAAATTCCACATGGGCGCCCGATGCCACCTTCGATGTGAGCGACGAGATATATGCCGGACCGCCCACCTCGTCGAGGTCGCCGTTGGCGCGCAGGCGCTCGGTGACGGTGAGCATGTCGATAGGTTGCTGCGAGGCTCCCAGCTCCTGCACGGCAAAATAGATGGCCTGATGGCGCGGGTCGTAGAAGCTTTCGGGTTTGAGCAGGTCGCAGACTATGGTGTAGGCGTCTTTTTCAAGCATCAGAGCGCCCAGCACAGCCTCCTCCACCTCCACGTCGCGCGGAGGGATGCGGCCCGGCGGGTCGACTGACTGGTTGCTGTTGTTGGCGCGGTTGTAGCCTTTACGCTGGTTTTTGGGGATATATCGGTCGTTTGAGTTTTCCATACCGCAAAGTTAAGCATTATCCTCGACTATGCGGCATCTGGGAGGAAAAGAGTTATCGCATCTTTTATGCACCCGGGGTGTCGATAAGCCTCCGCAGTCAGTCGATACCGCCCCCTTTTCGCTCTATGGCGCGCCCTACGAGCATCATCACGGTGCCGAGGAGCACCAGCCCGCACATGGTGAGCGATGTGATCCAGGTGGTGAAAAAGGAGACGTCGATGAGCATCATCACTATGTAGACAGCGATGATGGTGAGGCTGATATAGAATCCGGTGAAGAATATTATTTTGCCGACTTTCATATGTAAGTGTCAATCAGGTTGGAGATTATCAGCGAGGCCCCGGGGCGGTGCCCCTCTGATAATAAAAAGGATTTTTAACACTGATTGTTCACTTGCCGGGTCACATCCGTGAAATCGAGAGGGTAAATGCGAGAGCATCGAAGTCGGCCGAGTCGATGGCTACCGCTACGCCGAGGGCTTCGGCACCTAAGATGATATGGCATAGGGCGATGCCCATATCCACCGGTGCAAACCGGCCGTCGGGCGAGGCGCAGGTGAGGCTTACCGTGTATCGGTTGCCGTCGGCGGCCACTGTGGCGCGCCACGGCTGCGAATTGGAGCTTGACGGAGCGAGACGCACGGCCTCGAGGATGCTCGCGGTGATCTCCGGCATCCCGGCAGAGGAGGGGAGAGGGAACGAAGGGGGAAATTGCTCCGGAGGGTTGACTCCGGTGAAAAGTTTTCCGAACGGTTTGCGCTTCGATGCTCTCACGGCGGCTCGCATCAGGCGCTCGCCGAAGCGCATGGAGGGCGCCTCATGCCCTACCGGGCTGACGATGGCCACCTCGCCGGTGCCTCCGGCCTTCTCGAAGAGGGCCTGGAAGGAGGAACGGCCGAAGGTGCCACCGAGCCAGCATGTGGCCATGCCGAGCGCTGTGGCGCGAAGTATGAACTGCTCGAACAATATCCCTCCGGCCACCGTTTCGGCCCGAGAATGTCCCTTTGAGAGCCCCATGGCGGCAAAAAGGCGCGCACCCTTCACCACGCCGTAGGTGCTCGGGGGTGTGGAGCCGCTGCTTTGCTCGAGCAGGCGGATGCAAGGCGCCGGGGTGCCTGCCGGTAGCATACCCTCGGCCTGAGAGGGGAGGGGCGCAGCGGCGCCCCGGCGGAGCGAGTTGAGAATATCTTCACCCGGGAGCAGGCCGGAGTAGGTGCGTGAGCTTTTGCGGCGGGCGATGATGCCGAAGATGTCTTCTTTCATGGTCGGTGATGGCGGAGGAGGTGGTGACAGATATGACAAATGCGCTGTGCCGGAGATTCGGGCGACACAGCGCATTGTGTGTTGGTTTTAAATCATGAGGGTCATGACGCGATTACTGCTGCAGACCGTCGATGAAGGTGCGGAGCTCGTCGGAGGGGTTGAGCTGGTAGAACTTCTCGAAGTATTCC
The DNA here is from genome assembly GCA_905207535.1 of uncultured Muribaculaceae bacterium. Classification (GTDB taxonomy): domain Bacteria; phylum Bacteroidota; class Bacteroidia; order Bacteroidales; family Muribaculaceae; genus UBA7173. The sequence continues at coordinate 36,269 of CAJLLX010000002.1, forward strand.
TTGGCTTTGGCCACATCCTTGCCCTCACCGTTGAGGTAGTAGTTGCCCATACGGCCGTAGATGCTGGTGTAGATGTTCTTGCGCTTCTCGAGGTTGGCGGGGTCGGAGTCGAGCACTGCGAGAGTGGTCTCGTCGGCGGCTACCACGTCGGGAGTGACGTTGCCAAGGGCCTTAACGCGGAGGATATCGCTCTTGGTGTTGAGCACCAGGGGATTGTCGGGGATGCGTGCGATCACCTTCTCGATAGTGGCGAGAGCCTTGTCGGCAGCGGCAGCAGAGGCTACGGTGTCGGTCTCCATGTAGGAGATGGCGAGGTTCTGGTAGCGGCGGGCCAGGGCGAGCACGTCGTTGGGGTTGGCGTTGTCGCCTTCGGAGTCGATGAATTTAGCCATGGCGTCGGCGGCCTTGTCGTACATCTTGGCCGAGGAGTAAGCGCCGGAGAGGTCCTTAAGGAGCGAGGTCTTCTCGGGGCTCAGAGCTACGGCTTTCTCATACGATTCTACAGCGAGCGTGTCAGCGCCGAGGTCCTGGAGCAGTTCGCCATACTGGATGTAGTCCTGCGAGTTGAGCTCGGCCTTGGGGTTGGCGAAGAGCTTTTCGGCAGCTGCCTTGGCGGCATCTTGCTCGCCCATAGCCTTCTTGTTGTAGAACTGGAGGCGCTGCATATAGAAGTTGGCGGGATCGTCGGCCAGCAGCTCCGAAGCCATGTTGTAGCTGTCGTTGTAGCGCTTGGCGAAGAAGAGCAGACCCACGAGGCGCTGCTTGTCTTTCTTGAAGCTGTTGGGGTTCTCGATATACTTCTCATACTGCTCGGCGGCGCGGGTCAGCTGGTTGTTGTCGTAGTATTTCTCGGCAAGTTCGCGCTGTGCCAGAGCCGAGTTGGGCTGCTGCTGCAGGAGGTCCTGAAGCTTCTGGATGGCATACTCGGGATTTACGGGGAAGTAGGTGCGTGCATACTTCACGTAAGCCTCGGGGTGGTCGAGCGATTTGTCGAACTGTGCTGCCATCTCGTACATGCCGGCTGCTTCGCCCACATTGGTCTTGGCGAGGCGGTCGCCCTCGAGGATGAAGGGTGCGGGAGCATTCTTCTGAGCCTTCTTGGCGTCGGCAAGGGCTTTGTCGATCTCTTCGTTGTATTTCACGGGATCGGCGATGAAGTAGGCGCGGGCTATCTCGGTGAGCAGGTCGGAATTTTTCTTAGCTTTGCTCTTGGCAGTCTTGAAGTAGTCCTTGGCCTGCGACTGGTTGCCCTGAGCGAGGGCGAGCGAACCGAGACCCACATAGTTCCAGCCGTTGTCGGGGTTGGCGGCAATGCCTTTGTCGAAGTAGTCTTTGGCTTTGGCCTGGTCGCCTCCGTTGAGGGCTATCTGGCCGAGGTAGTAGTAGGCTGTCGACTGATCGGTGGTGGGGTCGTTCAGGGTGTTGGTGAGGATGATCATAGCCTCTTCAGGCTGATCGGCGCGGTAGTATTCCACTCCATCCTTGAAACCCTGGGCCGACATGCCCAGCGCGGCTCCCATGAAAAGGGATAACACTAATTTGATTTTCATGTCGTTGGTGTCTTATGTTTTTTGTTTTATTTCGGTTGGTATGCTGTGTGAGAGCTTTCGTTATGTATGACTGCGGCGAGGCGCGGAGGTTTAATCCACCGACACCATGCGGCGGTGCACTGTGGCGGGGAGCACTCCGGTGCTCATCATGAGCTTTTGCCCGCGGAAGGAGGTGACGAAGGCGAAAAATCCGTTGGCCAGCGAGCCGGAGGCCCCGGTGTTGATCATGTACATGGGGCGGTAGAGGGGATAGCTGCCGTCGAAGATGTAGGCCTGATAGGGCTTGTAGGCCACTGTGGAGCTGTCGCGGCGCACGGCGAGCACCTTCACATCGTCGGAGAAGGTGGTGGCGGTGGTGTCGTCGGCTTCGAGGGTTTTCACGCGCTCCTCGGCGGTGAGTTCCTCGGTCTTGAGATCGGTGGAGATCCAGCTGACGCCCACGAGGCCGATGGCGTTGCGGCGCTCCTTGACGGCGTCAAACACGGCGCTCATCGAGCCGGCCGAGTAGACATTGTCGGGGAATTTTGCGCCTGCAAGCAGCGAGTCGGACATATATTTCACTATCGACGAGCCGCTGTGGTCGAAGATCACCTGTATTTTCCCAAGTTTGGAGGGGTAGATGTCGTTCCACTCGGTCACCTTGCCCGAGAGGATCTCCGATAGTTCATTCATGGAGAGGTTCTCCACAGGGTTGTCGGGGTTGACGATCACAGCCACGGCATCGACGGCGATCTTTTTCGACTTGGCGAAGTGGCGCTTGTCCTTGAGGAAGTCGTTTTGCTCCTTGGTGAGCTCGTGGCACACCACGGCCACACGGGCGCTGCCGAAGAGGAGCGAGTCGACGCATGCCTTTTCGTCCATGTAATAGGGGAGGACACTGGCGTAGGGATAGATGTACTCGAAGACTTCGATCTCCTGCTCCATGATGTTTTCAAACGAAGCATCACAGGCCATCACTACGGTGCCCGATGTGGATGTATTGCCTGTGGGACCCTCCTTTTTGCCCCCTTTGCCTTTGCAGCCGGGCATCAGCAGGCCTACGCAGAGGGCTGCCATAAGGAGATATATCAATTTTTTCATAGAAAGAGCTGCGGTATTCAGGTTCAGGGTAAAAAATGTGCCTGGGCATCGGCATCGCGGCTCTTGCCGGCCCTGAAAGGGGAGCGGTGGAGACCGGTGCCGTATGCAGCTATGCAAAGATAGCGATTGTTAAATTAACATTCGCCAATTTCACATGCATTTTTTACTTTTTTTGATATTTTTTGCAGAGATTGCACCGCAAAGAGGCAGCCGCAGCCATCGCCGCGCTGCCTCCTTGCCGCAGTCAGTGGGTCAGAGGTTGGTATCGAGACCCATGAACTGGCGTATGGCGCGCCATATGCCGTAGAGTATGAAGAGCACACCGCCGCCGTAGCGCAGCCAAGTGAGCACCTCGCCTTGCCAGCCGAAGAAGTTGATCAGCAGCAGCACTCCCATTCCCACGTATATGATAATCATGATAATACCGAATATCGCCCTCATTATGGAGGGAACGGCCGGCTTGCGGCTCTCATCGTCATTTGCCATAATATGTTTCTGCTTTTTTTGGTTTTTAGTTGTCTTTAAAACTAACGTTTTTGCGGGTGCCAATGTTCGCCCGGCGCTCTCCGGGGAGCATTGGCAGTACAAAGATAATGCTTTCTTCCTCTCCGAAGGTAAAAATTCGGCTTTTTTTCGCTACATTTGCAAGTAGAAAATTTCTTTAATACAAATTTAATATCATGGAAAAAATGCTTTTCTGGATTGTGCCGGCCTCGTCGGTTCTGGCGCTTCTTCTGGCCTGGTATTTCTACCGGCAGATGATGCGCGAGAGCGAGGGCACGGACACAATGAAAAAAATCGCGTCTTACGTTCGTCAGGGCGCGATGTCGTATCTCAAGCAGCAATACAAGATTGTAGGGCTGGTGTTCCTCGGGCTTGTGGTGCTATTCTCTATCATGGCCTACGGATTCGGATTGCAGAATCCCTGGGTGCCGGTGGCCTTCCTCACCGGCGGTTTCTTCTCGGGCCTTTCGGGCTTCTTAGGGATGAAAACCGCCACTTATGCCTCGGCGCGCACTGCCAATGCGGCTCAGAAGTCGCTCAACGCCGGTCTGCGTGTGGCTTTCCGCAGCGGCGCAGTGATGGGCCTTGTGGTTGTGGGCCTGGGGCTGTTTGACATCTCGTTCTGGTATCTTCTGCTCGACTGGGTAGAAGGTGGAGCTTCCGGCACACATAAACTCACGATGATCACCACCACCATGCTTACCTTCGGCATGGGCGCATCCACTCAGGCGCTCTTTGCCCGCGTGGGCGGCGGCATCTACACCAAGGCTGCCGATGTTGGCGCCGATCTGGTGGGCAAGGTGGAGGCCGGCATCCCCGAGGATGATCCCCGCAACCCCGCTACCATCGCCGATAATGTGGGCGACAATGTGGGCGACGTGGCCGGCATGGGTGCCGACCTCTACGAGTCGTACTGCGGTTCGATCCTCGCCACTGCAGCGCTGGGAGCGGCAGCTGCCGCCGGTGCGGCTTCGGTGATAGGTGAGGATGCCGCTGTGGCTCTGCAGCTCAAGGCTGTGATGGCTCCCATGCTTATCGCGGCTGTCGGCATCATACTCTCCATCATCGGCATCTTCACGGTGAAGACCAAGGAGAATGCCTCGATCAAAGATCTGCTCGGCTCGCTCGCTGTGGGTACCAACATCAGTTCGGTGCTTATCGTCGGCGCTACATTCCTTATCCTCTGGGCTTTGGGTCTGGAAAATTGGGTGAACCTCTCGCTGGCTGTGGTTGTGGGCCTGCTGGTGGGCATAGTGATAGGCCGCGCCACTGAGTATTACACCTCGCAGTCGTATAAACCCACCAAAAAGCTGGCTGAAAGCGGTCAGACCGGTCCGGCTACCGTGATTATCTCGGGTGTAGGTCTGGGCATGATCTCCACCGCTATCCCCGTGATAGCCGTTGTGTGCGGTATCATCCTCAGCTACTGGCTGGCCTCGGGCTTTGACTTCGCCAATATCTCGTGGGGTCTCTACGGCATCGGCATTGCCGCCGTGGGCATGCTCTCCACACTCGGTATCACCCTCGCCACCGACGCTTACGGCCCGATCGCCGACAATGCCGGCGGCAACGCCGAGATGAGCGGCCTGGGTGAGGAGGTGCGTCGCCGCACCGATGCCCTCGATTCGCTCGGCAACACCACAGCCGCCACCGGCAAGGGTTTTGCCATCGGTTCGGCTGCTCTGACCGGCCTGGCGCTCCTCGCTTCCTACATCGAGGAGATCCGCATCGGTCTCCATCGCATCGGTCAGGATTTTATCCAGATCGGCACCAGCATCGACGACTCCATGCTGCAGATACCTCTGAGCGAAGCCACCTTCTCCGACTTCATGATGGCTTACAATGTGAATCTGATGAACCCCATGGTGCTCGCAGGCATGTTTATCGGCGCCATGATGGCCTTCCTGTTCTGCGGTCTGACGATGAATGCCGTCGGCCGTGCCGCCTCGCACATGGTGGAGGAGGTGCGCCGCCAGTTCCGTGAGATCAAGGGGATCCTCACCGGCAAAGCCGAACCCGACTATGCCCGCTGCGTGCAGATTTCCACCAAGGGCGCTCAGCGCGAGATGGTGTTCCCGTCGCTGCTGGCTATCGCAGTGCCCATCATCGTGGGTCTGCTCTTCGGCGTGCCGGGTGTGATCGGTCTGCTTTGCGGCGGCCTGGCAGCCGGATTCGTGCTCGCCGTGTTCATGAGCAACGCCGGCGGTGCCTGGGACAATGCCAAGAAATATATCGAGGAGGGCCACTTCGGCGGCAAGGGGAGCGAAGTGCACAAGGCCACCGTGGTAGGTGACACCGTGGGCGATCCCTTCAAGGATACATCGGGCCCGTCGCTCAACATCCTCATCAAACTTATGTCGATGGTAGCCATAGTGATGGCCGGCCTCACCGTGAGCTGGTCGCTGTTCTAAACGCCACTACATCCAATAATACACAAAAAAGCGATGCCGCGCTGACCACATGCAGGTTGGCGCGGCATTGTTTGCGTTATACATCGATTGTGTACCGTGTCAGGCGAGGTCGACGGTAGAGGCTTCGATGGGACGGGAGAGGAAAAGGGAAGCCATGGCGGAGAACTTTGAGGCGTTCTCGGTGGTGAGATAGGTGGTGCCGGAGGTGTGGCTCAGGCGCGCCTCCATCGTGGGGTGACGGTGCAGGTAGTCGGCGAGGCTGTCGGCTACGATTGAGCCTTGGGAGAGGAGGGTGATCCCTTCGGGCACATACTGCCGGATTTTATCGTAGAGCAGCGGATAATGGGTGCAGGCGAGTATGATGGTGTCGATATCGGGGTCTTTGCTCAGCAGGCGGTTCACCTCCTGGCGTACGAAGTAGTCGGCGCCGGGGCTTTGGGCTTCGCCGTTCTCGATCAGGGGCACCCACATGGGGCAGGCATGGCCCACGGTGCGGAAGTCAGGATAGAGTTTGCTGATCTCCATGTTGTAGCTCTCGCTCTGTATGGTGCCGGGTGTGCCGAAGATGCCGATATGGCCGGTGGAGGTGTGGCGTGCTATCTGCTCCACGGTGGGGCGGATCACGCCGAGCACACGGCGCGAGGGGTCGATGGCCGGGAGGTCGTGCTGCTGTATGGTGCGCAGGGCCTTGGCCGAGGCTGTATTGCACGCGAGGATCACCAGCGGGCATCCTTTACTGAAGAGGTAGCGCACCGCCTCGAGGGTGAAGCGATACACGATGTCGAACGACCGCGTGCCGTAGGGGGCGCGTGCGTTGTCGCCGAGATATATGAAACTGTGGTCGGGGAGCACGCGCTGCATGTCGCGGAGGATGGTCAGTCCGCCGTATCCCGAGTCAAAAACTCCTATCGGTCCCGTGGGTCGGTTGCTCATTGTGGTTTGTGAATTATTGCAGAGAGGTACGTGTATTGCTGCAGTGGGGTAAGTGTGTTGTTGCAGAGGGTTTTAAACATGCACTTCTCAGATGCCCCCCTCCTTGCGCAGGGGCATCTGAGAAGTGGATGATATAGCTGTGATGCAATCTGCTGATGTCGATTACATTATGCCGCGTTCACGGAGCTTGCACTGCCAGGCCCAGGCCGAGCGCATGGTGTCGGCGATGGGGGTGTCGGCTTTCCAGCCGAGCACTTCGTTGGCGTAGCTGGGGTCGGCCCACACCTTCTCGATGTCGCCGGCGCGGCGCCCTACGATCTTGTGGGGCACTTTCACTCCGGTGGCTTTCTCGAATTCGTCGATAAGGCCGAGCACCGACAGGCCGTTGCCTGTGCCGAGGTTGAAGATCTCGATCTTGTCCTCGCTCTTGTCCTCGAGCATGCGCTCTACGGCGATGACATGAGCCTTGGCGAGGTCAACGACGTCGATATAGTCGCGGATGCACGAGCCGTCGGGGGTGTTGTAGTCGTTGCCGAATACGCTCAGCTCCTTGCGGATGCCGATGGCGGTCTGAGTGAGGTAGGGGATGAGGTTCTGGGGCACACCGTTGGGGAGCTCGCCGATCTCAGCACTGGGATGAGCACCTACGGGGTTGAAGTAGCGGAGGATGACGCTCTTGAAGGGCGCACCGGCGTTGATGACGTCGGTGATGATCTCCTCGGAGATCTGCTTGGTGTTGCCGTAGGGCGAAGTGGCTTTCTTGATGGGCGACTGCTCGGTGACGGGGTTCACGTCGGGCTCGCCGTAGACGGTGCACGACGAAGAGAATACGATACCCTTCACATCGCGCTCGGCCATCATGTCGAGCAGATTCATCAGGGTGTTGAGGTTGTTGCGGTAGTAGAGGATAGGCTTGTGCATCGACTCGCCCACAGCCTTGCTGGCGGCGAAGTTGATGATGCCCTTGATGCCGGGATACTTGTCGAAGAGGGCGCGGACGGCGGCCATGTCGGTGCAGTCGGCCTCCACGAAGTCGGGACGTATGCCGGTGATGCGCTCTATGCCGTCGAGTACATCTTTGTTGGAGTTGGAGAGGTTATCTATGATCACTACAGGGTAGCCGGCCTTCTGCAGCTCTACCACGGTGTGTGAGCCGATGTAGCCGGTGCCGCCTGTTACGAGGATTCTGGGTTTCATGATGGGTCGGATTAGAAAAGTTTGGCAGGATAAGTGCCGTTTTCATGCAGTTCGGCAAACTTGGCGACAACACCGGGACGGTCGGCAGCGTAGGTGACGCCAAACCACTTGGAGTCGGTGTCGAGCACCTTCACTGTAGCCTCGCCCGAATTGATCAGAGCGTCGATGCAGAGGGGGATGAAGAACTCAGCCTTGGGTGTGTTGATGTCCTTGTCGAGGAATTTGCGGAACTCGCGGTCGCTGAACTCGAAGTAGTCGGGAGTGAAGCCCCAGAGGTTCATCGACACGGGGGTAGCGGGGTCGAGGGTCTGCACCTCGCCGTTCTCGTCGGTGAAGACGATGCGGCCGTCCTTGTCGTAGGAGATGGCGGTGCGCTCTACTACGGAGGTGAGCTTGCCGTCGACATTCTCGCACACGCCGCGGGCTACAGAGCCGTTTTCGGTCATGGTGTTGCCCACACGGAAACCTACCATGCAGTAGTCGCCCTTGCGGTCGCGGGGGCGGCTGAGCTCTTTGGCGATTACCTCAAAGGCGTTGCGGCCATAGAAGTCGTCGGCGTTGATCACGGCAAACGGCTCTTTGATGGCGTCGCGACCCATGAGCAGAGCGTGGTTCGTACCCCAGGGTTTGGTGCGGTCGGCGGGGCAGGTGTATCCTTCGGGGAGCTTGTCGGTGCTCTGGAACACTACCTCCACGGGGATGTGACCTTCGTATTTCGAAAGGATCTTGTCGCGGAAGTCCTTCTCGAAGTCTTTGCGTATTACGAATACCACTTTGCCGAATCCGGCCTGGAGGGCGTCGTAGATCGAGTAGTCCATGATGGTTTCACCGTTGGGGCCCAGCGGATCGAGCTGTTTGAGGCCTCCGTAACGGCTGCCCATGCCGGCAGCGAGTACAAAAAGGGTGGGTTTCATTGTGGTTGTAGCAGTTATTGGTTTTTATGAAATATTATCGTGGTAAAATCCCCTGCGGCGCTGTGCCGCAGGGGGTGTCAGGTGTCGGGGGGAATCTGTTATTCGCTTACGCGACGTGCGCCGTCGGAGATGATGACGGGATAAACTACGGGTTCGTGGCCGTAGCGCTCGTTGAATTTCTTCTTGGCGGTGGCGATGAAGTTGTCGTAGAGGGCGTCCTTCACCAGGTTGATGGTGCAGCCGCCGAAGCCGCCGCCCATGATGCGCGAACCGGTGACGCCACATTCCTTGGCGATGTCGTTGAGGTAGTCGAGCTCCTCGCACGATACTTCGTAGTCTTTCGACAGACCGGCGTGGGTCTCATACATCTTCTGACCTACGGTCTCGCAGTCGCCGGCTTCGAGGGCGTCGCACACGTCGAGCACGCGCTGCTTCTCCTCGATGACATATTTTGCACGGAAGTAGTCTTCGGCTGTGATGTCGCTCTTGATGGAGTTGAGCATCTCCATGGTGGCGTCGCGGAGGGTCTCTACGCCCAGCTTGGCGGCAACGCGCTCGCACGACTGGCGGCGCTTGTTGTAGGGCGAGTCTACCAGAGCGTGCTTCACTTTCGAATCGAGGAGCACCAGCTTGTAGCCGTCGATCTTGAAGGGATAGTATTCAAACTCCATCGAGCGGCAGTCGAGGCGCATCAGGTGATTCTTCTTGCCGAATACGGAGGCGAACTGGTCCATGATGCCGCAGTTCACGCCGCAGTAGTTGTGCTCGGTCGACTGGCCGATCTTGGCGAGCTCGAATTTGTCGATGGTGTTGCCGTTGAAGAGGTCGTTGAGCGCAAAAGCGAAGCAGCTTTCAAGGGCAGCCGAGGAGCTGAGGCCTGCGCCCAGGGGCACATTGCCGGCGAATACGGCGTCGAAGCCTTTCACAATGCCGCCACGCTTGATGATTTCGCGGCAGATGCCGAAGATGTAGCGGGCCCACTGCTGCTTGGGAGCGTCCTCCTCTTTGAGGCCGAACTCGGCATATTCGTTGATGTCGATAGAGAATACGCGCACGGTCTCGGTGCCGTTGGGCTTGATTTCAGCCATTATCACCTTGTCGATGGCGCCGGGGAATACGAAGCCACCGTTGTAGTCGGTGTGCTCTCCGATGAGGTTAATGCGTCCGGCGGAGGCGTACAGGGTTCCCGGTTCTCCAAACTTCTCGGCGAAAATGCCTTTGATCTTTTCTTCCATTACTATAGTTTTAGATTTGAGGTTATCCCTCGTGAGGATAATTATTGGTTACGGAGGCATCAGTTTTTTCCCCTCCGGGGTATCGATGCCTCATTGTGATTGCAAATGTAATGAAAATTATTGGTAACCCACAAGCTTTTTTTAATCAAAAACAGACCGAAATAGTGCGCAAAGCGTCATTCGGGACAATTTTACTGATTTTTGTTGAATTTTGCTAAATCCCTCTGCCGGTTATTTCGGGGCGCGCTTGGGGAGCACGAAATGTGTCGCGGCCCATTCGTCCCACTTCCCGATCAGCTCTTTGAGCATCTCGGGATGCTCGGCGGAGAGGTTGTGGCGCTCGGTGCGGTCGGCCACCACATCGTAAAGCTCCCACTCGGTGCTCTTTTCGTCGCGGATGGCCTTGAAGTTGCCGTGGCGCACGGCGGCATAAGCAGCATCAGTGGCGGCGGCCACAAGCGGCAGGGAAAGCAGGAGGTTGGCTTTGTTCATGGTTATCAGTAGGTTATGAGGATGATGAGCAGCTCCGGGGCTGCAAGATATGATTGTTGGCGGACAAAAGATGTCCCGAACGGAGCATGGCCGGCTCGTTCGGGACAAATGTAGTGATTTTTATCGGATTATGCCAACAATTTCCAACGCTGCGGGGCAGCGGGGATGTGTCAGCGCACGTCGATGTCGATGGTGGCGGGCTTTACGCCGGGTGCCGACACGGTGAGGGTGGCGCGGCCGGGGGTGTCGGCGGCGCGGAGGATGGCAGTAGCGGCTCCGGAGAAGAGCTTCATTCGGGGCTCATCGAAGGAGAGCAGACAGGTGGGGTCGCCGTTGGCGGTGGCTAAGAATTCGGCCGCTCCGCTGACCTTGAACTGCACCATGCGGCTGTCGTCGGGCACGATGTTGCCCTGCTTGTCGGCTACCTGCACGGTGATGTAGACCAGATCGTCGCCATTGGCGGTGATGGTGCTTCGGTTGGCTGAGAGCACGATGTGGTGAGGCTTGCCGGCGGTGACCACGCGGGCCTCGTCCACCTTATTGCCGTCGGCGTCATAGGCCACGACCTTCACTTCGCCCGGCTCGTAGACGGCGTCGCGCCAGATGAGGCGGTAGCGGTCCATGGCGAGGGAGTCGTTGCGCACGGCTTCATCCTTCACGCGGTCGCGCTCCCAGTAGAGGGTGTTGGCGGTGGCGGTGAAGTCGAGGGGCTTGGCCTCGGCCTTGGTGCGCTTGCCCTGCGACTTGCCGTTGATGAAGAGTTCGGCCGAGGGATAAGAGGTGTAGACCATCACCGGGGTCACCTTTCCTTCGCGTCCTTTCCAGTTCCAGTGGGGGAGGATATGGAGCGTGGGCGAGGCGGTGTTCCACTGCGAGCGGTAGAGGTAGTAGCGGTCTTTGGGGAGCGAGGCGAGGTCGATGATGCCGAAGACGCTCGAATGGTTGGGCCATGCGTCGGTGTCGTAGGGCGAGGGCTCGCCGAGGTAGTCGAATCCGGTCCACACAAACTGGCCGATCATCCAGGGATAATCGTCGTCGGCTGCGAAGTCGAGGTCGGGGATGTTGCTCCAGTAGCAGAACTCGGTGTCGTACGACGAAGACTGGTGGGAGGGGTAGGTGGCATTGGCCTTAAGCTCCATGGGGAACATGTAGCAGCCTCGCGAGGAGACGGTGCTGGCGGTCTCGGATCCGAGCACGAGCTTCTGCGGCAGGGGGTTGTAGGCCTTGACGTAGTATTGCGGCTTGTAGTTGAATCCGGGGATGTCGAGAGCGGCTGCGAAGCCGTTGTCGAGCACCGAGCCAATCTGGTCCATGCCGCAGGTGACGGGGCGTGTGGGATCCTCGCGGTGGGCGATGTCGAGAAGCATCTGCAGCTCCTGCACGCCGTCGGGTCCCCACTGGCTGGGCACCTCGTTGCCGATGCTCCACATCACCACAGAGGGATTGTTGCGGTAGTGGCGCACCATGTTGACCATATCCTTCTCGGCCCATTCGCCGAAGAGCGAGCCGTAGCCGTTGGGGCTCTTGGGGCGAAAGCCCCAGTCGTCGAACGGCTCCACCATGAGCATCATGCCCATCTCGTCGCAGAGCTCCACGAGCTCGGGAGCGGGCATATTGTGGGAGGTGCGGATGGCGTTGGCGCCCATATCCTTGAGCAGCTCTATCTGGTGGCGCAGGGCGGCGCGGTTGACGGCGGCTCCGAGGGGCCCGAGGTCGTGGTGGTTGCAGACACCCTTGAATTTGGTGGATTTGCCGTTGAGGAAGAATCCCTTTTCGGGGATATACTCGAGCGAGCGGATGCCGAAACGGGTCGAATACTCGTCGACGGCCTTGCCGTCGATCGAGAGGGTGGTGCGAGCCACGTAGAGCGCGGGGTTGTCAGTATCCCACAGCGTGGGGGTAGGTACAAAGAAATTCTGGGTGAAGGGCTGTCCCTGAGCGTAGTAGACGGAGCGGTTGGTGGCTACGGTCTTGCCCGAGGGGTCGATGATGTCGGTCTGCACAGTCACTGCCTCACCCTTTTTGGCTCCGGTGATCTCGGTGATGAGTTTCACCGAGGCTTCGTCGGCGCTGACGTAGGGAGTGGTGATGTATGTGCCCCACACCGGCACATGGATGTGCGATGTGGTGACGAGGTGCACATTTCGGTAGAGGCCGGCGCCGGGATACCAGCGCGACGACTGAGGCTTGTTCTCGAGGCTCACCGAGAGGGTGTTCTCGCCGGGACGAATCACACCCTGCGGGATGTCGAGATAGAAGGAATTGTAGCCGTAAGCCCAGTGGCCCACCTCCTTGCCGTTGACACTGACATGCGGATGGCTCATGGCGCCGTCGAATATGAGGGTGAAGCACTGTCCGGCGGTGTCGGGCACCTCGAATGTGGTGGTGTAGCGGCCTTTGCCCATGTAGGGGAGGCCTCCGGTGCGTCCGGTCTTTTCGGTTTTTTCCGTTTCGCCGTTCTGCTCCACGGCCACCACCTGGAGGTCGTTGTCGCGCGAGAAGGGTTCGTGCACGGCCCAGTCGTGGGGCACTCGCACCTGCTGAGGGGCGGCTTCACGGCCGTTGTCGTCGATTTTGGTGAAGGTCCAGCCGCGGGTGAAGGTGTCGGTGTTGCGCGCCGAGGCAGCCGGAGCTACAGCCATGGCGGCAAGGGCGATGGCCGTTGCTGCCGTCAGTGTTCGGTTGTTATGGATCATGGTTAGCAGTTAGTTTTCGGAGGTGAAGGGGGAGAGAGCCTCGGTGGGGCGGCCGTCGACGAAGGCGCCCTTGTTGTAGCCGGTGTAGCCCTGCGGGATGGCGGGCTCCCAGTAGAAGATGCCCTGCAGGCGGTTGTCGCCCTTGAAGGCATTCATGATGGTGGAGATGGCGGTAGCGGCTCCCTTGCCGTTAGTGTAGTGGAAACCGATCTCGCAGATCACTACCGGTTTGCCGTAGCGCGAGTTGACGGCGCGGATGTTGGCCATGCAGGTGTTGACCTTTGCCATGTCAGTGGCCACCGACCACTGGCCGCCGTCGGTCGACTCTTTTTCGGGGTAGAGCGACATGCCTATCATATCGTACTTGGCGCCGGCGGCCTGCATCAGGTCGAAGAACCATTTGTAGAGCCCCTGATCGAAGCCGTTGTCGAGGTGCACTATCACCTTGGCACGGGGGAAGATCTCCTTCACGGCGTCGTAGCCGGCATTGAGGTAGCGCACGAACTCGCCGGTGCGGGTGCCGGCCACGCGGCCGCTCTCCCAGAGCATGCCGTTGGTGGTCTCATTGCCGATCTGCACCCATTCGGGGGTTATACCTTTGAGGCGGAGAGCGCTGAGGATGTCGGTGACATGGTCGGACACCGCTGCGGCCATCTGCTCGGGGTTTTTCCCCTCCCAGGCGGCCGGCACGCGCTGCTTGCCGGGGTCGGCCCAGTCGTCGGAGAAGTGGAAATCGATCATGAGCCTCATGCCCAGCTCGTGGGCACGGACAGCTTTCTCAATGACATCGGATTTGCCGTTCCAGCGGTCGGTGGGATTGACCCACACGCGCAGACGGATGGAATTGACCCCGCACTCGTCGCGCAGCAGACGCATGGCCTCGGCCTCATTGCCGTCGGCGTCGTAAAATTTGTGTCCCTCGCTCTGCACGCGGGTGATCCAGCTTACGTCGGCACCCTTGGCGAAGTCGGAGGGTGTGAGGGCGGGGTTGTCGGGAGCGGTGCCGGGGGTGTCATCATCGTCGTCGTCTCCGCCGTCGTTGTCGGGCACGACGGGACCGTTTGTAGGCGGCTCGTCATCGTCGCCGCCGCAGGCGCTGAAGCCCAGCGGGAGGGTGGTGCACACTGCGCAGAGCGCGAATATCTTCAGGAATTTCTTGATCATGGTGATATAAAATGTGTTGAGTGTTAGTCAGGTAAATATTTCGCCGATTACTCCAGCCAGGCGCCGATGATCTCAATCTCGGCTTCGGAGCCGGGGAAGGAGAGCTGCAGACGCTCTATATCGCTCACATCGAGGGGCTTGTCGTACCCTTCAGGCATGAGCTGACGCTGCAGAAACACGGGATAGGGCGCGGGACAAAGCAGCGTGGGGCTGATGGAGAGCGAAGAGAGGGGAATTTCCACGGTGGTGTCGGGTGTGAGGGTGGCGGTGGTGCCGTAGGTGATGCCGTCGGCGTTGACGAGCGCTGCGGTGATTTCGCCGGAGCCACGGACGCTTCCGGTGCGGATTTTCAGCGTCTTAGGTATCGCAGAGGCGGGATAGGCAGCTTGGATTATATCTTTAACGTATTTGGTGAGCACCGTATTGAGTGTGTCGGTGCCGGCGTTAAGTGTAATTAACAGAGCATCGGGCGAGAAAGGTGCGTTTTTTGATTTTTCAACTTTTGAGCGGCCCCATTGGTCGGGGATGGTGGAGACGTCGAGGCTCTCCTGCGGGTCGGAGGGGTCGAGGAGCACCACCGGAGCATCTCCGGCGATGAGTTGCGTGGTGTAATAGTCGCCACACTCCACATCCCAGTCGAGCGGGGTGCCGGCGACAGCCGACGGGAAGGTGCGCACCTCATCGGGGGTGAAGGCGGTGATGCGGTATCCCAGTTGTCGGCGCCCCTCGAGGTCTGCGGCGGGGATCACCGCGCGATAGAGGTAGGGAGCCACGCGGTGCATGGTGTAGAGGCGGTTGTCCTCGCGCCAGAATGAGATGTCGTCGGGATAGATCACGAGCGAATCGGGCATCTGCGGTCCGAAAGCCTGAGCGGTGACCACAAGGTCGGTGCCGAGGTGGTGGACCGGAGCCGCAGTGTGGTTGACATGCAGCGGCACTTTAGCCGGCGACGGGGGTGCCACATATTCATTTATGGCTATGCCGGCCTCGCCGAAGGTGGATGCGGGATTGATGGCGGCGATGGCCGCGCTGTCGTTGGCTACGAGATATACACCCGGACGCACGGCGAAGGTGCCCCGGTCAGCGGTGCCCCCGAGTGGATTGAGGTCGGTGACCGACTGGTAGCGGAAGCTGTCGGATAGCCCGGGGAGCGAGAGCGTTATGGGGTAGGTGGCCTCGATGACGATGGCGGCCTCGCGCGAGAGCGATGGTTTGGTAAAGGGGTCGACGGTGTAGAGGGCGTCGGGCATCACCTCCACGCGCCACACACCGGGAGCAATCTTGTCGATGAAATAGGCCCCGAGCCCGGGATAGCTCACCAGCGGCGAACTGCCGTAGCCGGCAATCTCGCTGAGCGCCTGCGGGTCGGCGGGAACCATGTCGGTGGTGTTGGTGTGGAAATACTCGCGGGGAGTGTTCCATGTGGCCAGATTGCGGCGGTAGCTCACGGCGGCGTTGCCGAAGACGGTGTCGGCGGGATATGCGGGCACGTCGGCGCCGGCCGGGGTCTGCTCCATCACCTTGCGGGCTATCTTCATGCCGAGCGCCTTCTGCGGGGTGTAGGCGAGATTGAGAAAATGGGTCTGATACTCGGTGTTGTAAGAGGCCATGTCGATGGGATCGTAGGCAAACTGTGTGGCCCACTGAAATCCCTCGCGGGCGAAGGTGCGCGCTATGGCCGGGTAGAGGTAGCTGTCGAGCATATCGGCGGGGTCGAACTCATACACCACTTTGGCTTTGTCGGCGTACCCCTTCATGCCGGTGTAAGGTATATGGTAATTGTCGACGAAGGGGAGAAAGTTGCCCCGGCGGCGATGGCCCGACACCAGGCCGATGGGATACCACTGATATGTGGTGCCGTCGATGTCGGCATCGAAGTAGCCCTGAGCCAGAGGGATGTTGTGGCTGACGTTGTAGAGCACCGGTTTGCGCCAGCCGCTGCGGCGCAGGGTCGAGGCCATGGAGTTGACGTAGTCGGTGACCTGAGCCTGCGAGGTGGAGTGGCACGGCTCGTTGTTGATCTCCATGGCTATGATGGCGGGGTCGTCGGCGTAGCTTTTGCCTGTGAAGGGGTTGACATGGCGCGAGAGGGCGTCGATGTAGCGCTGCTGGGCGCGGATGGCGTCGGGATTGGAGTGGATCTCGCATTTGTCGTAGAGATAGGAGAAACCGCCCGTGGGGATATTGCGTTCGGGGTAACCGTTGCCGAAGTCGGTCTGCGCGGTGAGGATGATGTCGATGCCTCGCTTTTCGAGGCTCTCTATGAGGTAGTCGAGGAGCTCCAGATGCTCGTTGTCGAGCAGGTTGCCCAGACTGTCGGTGAGCTCCACATCCCAGAGATGGAGGCGGAAAGCGTTGAGGCCGAGGCGGGCCATGTGGTAGACGTCGCGGTCGATAGCGCTCCGGTGGTTGATGCCGAGGGTGTCGAGTGCGCGGTAGGCATGGGCGAAGGGCACGGTATAATTCACGCCGTAGTAGCGGGCGTCGCTGCGGTCGCTGCTCAGGCGCATGCGTCCGCTCTTGTCGACATACACCTTGCCGGCATTGCGCGGCGTGGCGGCCGATGCGCTAAACCCCGCTGAGGCAGCGCCTTGAAGCAACAGGCATGCCAACGCCGAAATCAGGGCCGGCCGGAGGCGCAGGCCCGAAAGAGTGAATGTTTTCATGGTAATCTCTACGAATCTCTTCAGTTGTTTTTGCAAATTTAAGAAAAGTTTAGTGTATGAGGTCAATGGTAAAGTGAAATTTTTTTGGTACATTTGTGCAAACGTTTCAGATTCCTGTGAAACGCTTATGTCAATCAGCCGATTATGAAATTTTCCACAATAGCACGTCATACATTTGCAGCATTGCTGGCGGCGTCGATGGTGACGTCGTGCGCCCTGCTCGACCGCTCGCAGAAGCTGGTGCTTCGCGGTTCGCAGGCCGATCAGAGCGATAGCCCGGCCGGCGCACGCGAAGCGGTGACCGAAAGCTCCGTGACCTACGGTCCGGTGCTCACTCCTCCCAAAGATAAGGCCAAGGATAAAGCCAAAAAGAAGAGCACCTCGGCGGCTTCAGGCAAGGCCGTGAAAAATAAGAAGCAGAAAGATAAGAAAAAGGATAAATCGCAGAGCGGCGTGTCGGTAAAGGAGCTTGACGAGGCGCGCCGTGAGGTAGCGCTCGAGGAGCAGGAGGCCAACGCCCCAGGTCGCGCCACAGCCGCCGGCAAGAGCAACCTGAAGGTAGAGCACAAACTGCCGTCGGACTTCACCATCAACGGCGAATGGACCGTCGACTCGGTGCGCGACAAGAATGTCACCGGCGAGGAGCGCCCCTATGTCACCTTCGATCTCGCTGCAGGGCGCTTCTACGGGTCGAACGGCTGCAACTATCTCAACGGCAACATATCGCTCGACGGGCCGCGCGGCACTCTGGTGCTCTCCGACATCATTGCCACCATGAGCATGTGCGACGATGCTCCTTTTGAATACCTTATAAATATGGCACTCGGCGAGGTGAAGAGCTACGCCGCGCGTCAGCAAGGATCGGTGACCTATCTCGACCTGAAAAGTGCCGGCGGGAGAGTGGTGATGGTGCTGAGACGTCACAACATGGACTTTCTCAACGGTGCCTGGCGCATCACCATGCTCAACGGCACCCCCATGGAGGAGGGCGGATCCATCACCATAGATGTGACCGACCTGAAAATCCACGGCAACACCGGGTGCAATATCTTCAACGGCACCCTTTTCATCGACCCTGACAAGGTGGACTCGGCACAGTTTGCCGACATGATCACCACCCGCATGAGCTGTCCCGACAATGTGCGCGAGACCGAGCTGCTCCTGGCCCTTGAGCAGGTGGAGAGCGCCCGGCAGAAGAGCGCCGACGTGGTGGAGATGTTCGACACCGAGGGCAACCTGCTCCTCACCCTCGAGCGCCTCCATCTCGACGACGACAAATAATCCCTCGATTTTCACAAAGGTAAATGCCAAAAAAAGCGGCGCGCCGATCATCCGGCGCGCCGCTTGCAGTAATTGTCGTCGCGATGTGTGCCCCGCCTCGGGGGCACAATATGTGTTATGCTCTAAGAGATAGGCTGGAAGCGAGGGTTAGAGCTCGTCCATGTCGAGGGCGATGTAGTGCTGATAGGGGTGATCGCATGCGGGGCATACTTTCGGGGGCTCGAGGCCTTCGTAAACGTAGCCGCAAACGAGGCACTGCCACTTGATGGGCACTTCGCGTTTCCATACGGTGCCGGTCTCGATCTGCTTGATGTAAGCCTCAAAGCGTGCGTGGTGACGATTCTCGATCTCGGCGATGGCGCGGAAATGAGAGGCGATTTCGGGGAAGCCCTCTTCGTCGGCCACCTTGGCAGCGTCGGTATACATCTGCACGCCTTCTACCATCTCCTCGTTGGCGGAGATGCGGAGGTTTGTGGCGGTGTCGCCGATGACTCCGGCATCGATGGAGGGCGATACGGTCACTTTACCGCCTTCGAGATACTTGAAGAATATCTTGGCATGGCGCAGCTCGTTGGCTGCGGTGTTGCGGAATGTCTCACCGATAGGGAAAAACAGCTCTTTGTCAGCCTGTGCGGCATAGAAGGTGTAACGGCTGTAGGCGGTGGATTCGGCTACATAAGAGGCTACGAGATTTTTCTCGGTCTGTGTGCCTTTGATGCTTTTTGTACTCATAATATAGTTGTTATATTGTTTTTTGTTGTCAGCGCAGGGGAGCGGCCATGCGCACGGGTTAGCTGCGCGGGCCCTCAGCCTTCGGGCTTTATCAATATAACAAACTCCCCGCCGCAGGGTTTATGCCGGGGCGTTAAAAAGCGGGGATGGGTGTTAAAAAGCGATGACAGGCACAAAAAGCAAGCGGTGCATCGTGTGTGATGTGGTATCACGCACGGATGCACCGCTGTTGTAGGGTGATTTCCTCTTGAAAAATCAGAAATTCTGCTTATTTTCTGATAAAAATCAGTGTCGCAGCTTACTTGCTGGCGATAGAGCAGGAAACAGAGAGACGCAGACGGCCTTTGGCACGACGACGTGCGAGCACCTTACGGCCATCTTTTGTAGACATTCTTTCACGGAAGCCGTGCTTGTTAACTCTCTTTCTGTTAGAAGGTTGGAAAGTTCTTTTCATTGCGGTATGGTGTTTTTGTTTTCTTATTCACAATTCGGAGTGCAAATTTAACGCTTTTTTCTGAAACAAACAACCTTATGGCCAAAAACAATTCCCAAAAAATGCATCGGAGGGTATCCGGCGCCCCTTCGGAGGGGTAAATTTGCGAAAAAAGCGAGCAGGGAAAAGGCAAAAAGCGGGCAGCGCGAAGGCAAAAAAATGGGCAAAAAATGGGTGGGCGGGTGCAAAAAAATGGGCGGCGGTAGCGGTAATGTGTGAAAGAATGGCTAATTTTACAGCAATAAACCAAAGAGTGAAATCTGTAAAAACACTATAATTCCTGTGAACCGCAAAGGCAAACTGTATTTTCGCTATGGCACGATGGGATCGGCAAAGACTGCCCTGCTGCTGACCATGGCCTACAACTTCGAGGAGCGCAACATGCGCTATCTGTGTATGAAACCGGTGGTGGACACCCGCGAGAAAAACAATGTGATACGTTCGCGTATCGGCATAGAGCGCGAGTGCCGCTGGATCTATCCCAATACGGATTTATACGAATTTGCCAAGGAGTATTTTTGCAGCATCAACGGTATCGTCGACTGGTTTTTGGTTGACGAGGCTCAATTTCTCACGGCTGCGCAGGTAGATCAGCTGTCGCGCATCGTCGACGACTTCGGGAGCAATGTGATATGCTACGGACTGCGCACCGACTTCAAAACCAACCTGTTTGAGGGTTCGCGGCGCCTCTTCGAGATTGCCGACACCATCGACGAGATCAAATCTACCTGCACCTGCGGCCACAAGACCATAGTCAATGCCCGCATCGATGCCAACGGCGAGATTATCACCGAGGGCGCGCAGGTGGAGATTGGCGGCGACGAGCGCTACATAGCCGTATGCCGCAAATGCTGGCGCCACAAGCGCATAGAGAAGGCGTGGCGCAATTCGCTACCCTTCCCCGAGCTGCTGGCCGAGATAGAGCGCGAGGAGCGTCAGTCGGAGGGGAGCGCTCCGGAATAAATGGCGCGCACCTTGCCTACGGGCAGTTTGCCTTCGAGCAGCAGCGGGATGCGTCCGCGCCCGGTAGAGATCCATGCATCCATGTTGTCGGAGCTTACCTTGCCGCCTCCGGTGGTGAAGGTGAAGGTGATGTGGTAGCAGGCAAACCATTTTTTGTCGATCTCTATGGTCTCCAGACCGTCGTAATGGATGGTGAGGGTCTCCTTCTTTTTACCCGAAAAGACATTCAGGCTCACCGCCTCCCCCTTGCGCATGGTGTCGTAGGGTATGCGGCGCATATAGTAGAATGCCGAAAGCATATCCATAGTGGCTCCGGTGGCGGTGTGCACGGCCTCGAGCTGGCGTATCTCCTTCTCTTTCTTGCGTTTGCGCCACATCTTGGCAGTGGCGGTGACGGTGTCGGTCGTGCGGGTATAGTGGAGCACGTCGCGGTCGTAGGCGCCCCCTTCGTGGGCTATTTTCTCGTAGTAGGAGGGGAAGAATGTCTCCTTGTTGATAGATCCTTTGAGGGTGTCGCGCACCATGTAGAAACGGTCGGCCCATGAAGCGGATGCGGCGCTGAGATGCGCGCGAAATTCGCTCGGCGAGGCGTCGGGATAGGTGGTGATGGTGGCCGAACCGGCTTTCTTGTTGATCAGGCCCCACTTGTACATCACGTCGTAGGTGAGTTTTTCTTTGGGCACCATCCATTTTCCGGCGGCTGAGGCCGAGAAGAGGCTCAGGGCGGCGACGGCTATGGCGAAGATGCGTGTCAATGACGTTTTCATCACTATATTCCTGTTTTGTCCAAATACAATCTATTAGACAATCGCCGTCTCCGATGGTTTAACACGTAGGAGACGGCGATTAGTTTACTTTATCTTTCCGGCCCTGCGGGAGGCTCGGAGCGGGGACGCGTCAGTCGACCTGCACGATGAGGAAGTTGGAGGTGTTCCAGAAGCGGGCGGGAGCTACGATCTTCAGCACCTTGTTACCGTTGGGAGCTTCTACGATCTGGTAGGAGTCGGCGGGCTGGTTGGTGAGCACTTTGGCCTTTTTGGAGTGGAGGTCAATATTGAGCAGTGTGCGCTTGTCGGCGCGGGTGAAGTAGCTCTGCTCGAAGTCCTGGGGCATGATTTTGGTCTTGCGAAGGAATCCGGTGGAGATCAGATTGTGCTCCTTGAGTTCCTTCTTGCTGCCGAGGGCGTAGTAGCAGGTGTTGAGTTCGTTGTTGAGCTCGTTGGCCTCGCTCTGAGCCTTATCTTTGGCGGCGTTGACATTGGCCACCTCGTTGTTGAGCGAGTCGACATTGGCTGTGAGGCGCTCGATGTGGATGTTGGCGTTGGCCAGCTCTGTGCGGAGCGAAGCGATGGTGGTCTCCTGGTCGGCGATCTGCTGCTTGAGGGTAGCGATCGACTTCTGGAGGGTGGCATTGTTGGCCGAGCTGTTGCGGAGCTTCTTCTCAAGCTCCTCGAGGCGTTCGCGGCGCTGCTGCAGGGTCTGCTGTATGAGCATCATGTCGTCGTGGATCTGCTTGCGGCGGTCCTGCGACTCGGCGGTGAGTTCGGAGGGGGTGGAGAGGATATTCTCCATGGCCTTGATCTGAGTCATGCCGTCGGCGATATCGTTCATGAGCACCAGCAGGCTGTCCTGATTGGCGAGGGCCACGCGGAGCGAGTCGGATGTGGTGGGCATGTTGTCGACCGATGCTTCCTCTGTGCTTTTGTTGTTGCAAGCCGAGAGAGTGAGCAGTCCGGCTGCTAAACAGATAACAATCTTTTTCATAAGTTAGTAATCTAATTTCCGCAACACTATAATTTAATATTTTTTATAAGCACCTGAGCAACAAA
>CAJLLX010000003.1 GCA_905207535.1 uncultured Muribaculaceae bacterium
ATATGCGCAACTTTTTCATTATAAATATTTTAAGAAATTAATTCAACCAACAGGTAACAATCATAAAACCGCATCAGATAATGGCAGAATTCCGCATTGACAGCCGTATGAAGGTGAAGACCCTCAAGGCTAACTTCAAGAAAACTTTCGGAGCATCGCTCCGCGTCTACACCACCGCTACCTGCAAGGCCAAGGCTGACGACGACGCCACTCTCGGCCAGCTGATGAACGGCACCGCCAAAGGCGGCGAAATGACCGTGGGCAGCAACCTGCGCGTGGGCAACTTCGAGAAGAAGCTCGGCGAGCTCTACGGCATCGGCGTACAGGTGGCCAACGGCGCCGACACCAAACTGAGCAATAACGATATAACTCTGGCAGCAGCCGGCAAAGAATAAACAGATATGGCAAAGAGAAAATCATGCATCGCCGGCGAGTTCGTAATCGAGCGCGCCGAGAGCGAGACCATCACAGTATATAAGATCTACGACAACACCCTCGGCGGTCTGCGCGAGGCTGCGGCAGCCATAGGCTTCGAGATCAACGAGAAGTCGAACACCCGCAACAACGGCGCACAGCTCATCAAGTTCGTCAACGAGAAAGCGGGCATCGATGACAAGAACCACGCCGTTGCGGGCGAGTTCTCTATCGAGAAGCTTCCTTCGGGCACCATCAGTGTCTACAAGACTTACGCCAACACCCTCGGCGGTCTTCGCGAGGCCGCTGCAACCGTCGGCTTCGAAATCAACGAGAATTCGAACACGCGCCAGAACGGCTCGAAGCTCATTGACTTTGTCAACGAGAAGAAAGGCGAGTAACCCCCGAAAATAAACCAATGGCGGGGAGGAACACTCTTCCCCGCCATTTCAAATTTTACATATTATGAGCAAAGCATCAGTAAGGGCGTCGATTGAGACGGTGAAGGGCGACATTGCTCGCAAGAAAAACGACATCGCGACAATACGCTCGCGCAAGAAGGAGACGATTGCCCGCTGTTCAGCAAACATCAAGAATGCTTCCGACAAGTCGACCAAAGACCGCTACCGCCGTGAGAAAGCATCGCTGACGGCTCAGTTCGAATCGCAGATCCGCACCCAGCAGGCATCACTCTCCTCGCTTCAGACGCGCCTCGCCTCACTCCGCGCCCAGCTCGCCCGCGAAAAATCGTAACGACATGCTGAAAGATGTTGTTGAAGCCGATGTGAGACAATTCATCGAAGGTGACGAAGAACTATTTTTCAACGAGCGTGACTTTCAGATGCACTTGGCTGTATATCTCCGGAGCCTTGGCAAGTATGACGATGTGGACATAGAGTATTATGTGCCGCAAAAGGAGCTTGACAGATACTTGTGGGAGAACGAACTGCGCCTCGACATCGTGGTCAGCAAGGATGGTGAATATGTGCCCATTGAGCTGAAATACAAGACAAAGGCCGTCAGCAGGCTGATGACCCGCTTCGGTGAAAGACTTTCTGAGAAGATTCCCGTGATGAAAAATCAGGGAGCGCAGGACCTCGGACGCTACGATTTTTGGAAGGATGTACGACGCGTTGAAATGGTCCGCAACCGTTTCCATAATGTCAAGGGCGGTCTTGCGGTGTTCATGACCAACGACAGGTTTTATCTCAACGAGACCAAGCCGACATCCAACAATTGCCGCTTCTCCATGAGTGAGGGTCCGCACCCGAAAAGAAAACATTGGCTCGACGCGAATAAATCTACGGCCAAAGGCAGGCCGGACTTCGATGTGGAGAAGGAATATGCCGTCAAATGGAATGCCAAGGAAGTCGGAGGCGTGGAGCTAAACTACTGCATTGTGAAAGTATGAAGGTTCTTGTTACGGGATTCGAGCCGTTTGGCGGCGATGAGATCAATTCTTCCTGGGAAGCGGTGAAAGGATTGCCTGAACGGATAGGGACAGCCGATGTAATCAAGCTGCGACTGCCTGTATCGTTCAGACGTTGTGCCTGTCCGGCAATAGAAGCCATTGGGACGCATAGACCCGATGCGGTTGTATGCGTCGGAGCGGCTGGCAAGCGTTTGGAAGTCACTCCCGAACGCGTGGCCATAAACGTGATGAACGCCAGTCAACCGGACAATGACGGCTTCCGTCCTGTAGACTTGCCGATACACGACGACGGTCCGGCGGCATACGTCAGCACTCTGCCTGTCAAAGAGATGGTGGCCTGTATGGAGGGTGCAGGAATCCCGTCAAAACTGAGCAACACGGCCGGAATGTATGTCTGCAATACGCTGATGTACAGGCTGCTCGACTACCTCAGCCGGAATAACAGCGGCACAAGGGCCGGGTTCATCCACGTGCCGAAAACACTTGCCCCCGAGGAACTGACCCGCGGTCTCGTGGCGGCAATTGAAACAATAATAACGAAAGAAACTGAAGATTGAACAACACCATCGACATAGAACTACCCGAGGCCATTGAGGAGCGGTCGCCTAAAAAACGTTACGACATCAAAGACCTCAAACGCGAGCTTGCGCGTGCTCTCGACGACGACCTGCACACACGGCAGTGGCACAACATCGTCGACTGGCTCATCATCGGCATGATCCTGCTATCGACGGCCGAGATTTTCATCTCGACATTCGACGTAAGTCCCGAAGTACGCAGCATCCTGCGGTTCGTGGATATCTTCACCCTGCTATTCTTTACGGTGGAGGTGTCACTGCGGATATGGGTGGCGCCAGTCATCAATTCTAAATGGAGCGGCCTGAAGGGACGGCTGAGATATTGCACATCATTCTATGGCCTTATTGACATCCTCTCCACCTATCCCTTCTACCTGCAATGGCTCGTGCCGCTGCCGGTAATGGCGCTGAAGGCGCTGAGAACGGTCCGCGTGGTGCGTACCATGCGCATCGGCCGTTACACCAAGTCGTTCAACCTGCTGACGGAATCCATTGCCGCCAAACGCCATGAACTGCTTGTGTCCATGCAGTTTTTGGTTGTGATAACATTCATTCTGAGTCTGATGCTCTTCTTTGCCGAGCATGACGCGCAACCGGAGGCATACAGCGACGGCTTCGCGTCGGTGATGTGGGCCTTCGCCCAGTATATCGGCGACCCGGGGGGCTTCGGCGACACACCGCCGGTTACGGTATTCGGACGCGTCATCGCCTGCGCCGTCGGACTGTTGGGCATCGCTATCGTCGCTGTGCCCACCGGCATCCTCGGCGCCGGTTTCACCGAGGCCATCGAGGAGCGCAACAAGCAGAGGGCAATCGAAGAGAACGCCGACAACCTGCGGAACGGCTTCGAACGCAAGCTCGACCGCCCTACAGGTTTTCAAGTCGTGCCGCCGTTCAGGTCGGTCGATGACCTCATGGCCCGGCTCGACATGAAGTCGGATGACCTCAGCGACGCAGTGCGCTGCGGCGAAGGGTTCCGCATGGTGAATCTCGCCGCCACGATACCCACCGATGAGAGCTATGTGCCCGACCGCATAGCCGTGGAGCATTTCCCGATGAACACCTCCTACGGATGCTGTATCGACCGGGGCTCCTGCATCACGATCGTGTCTCCATCCAATATGGTTGACCCCGGGCTGAGCCATTTCTCGTTCTATCTGGCCATGATCGGAGGCTTCAACTACATCTCGCGCGAAGTGGGCCGGCGTGCCCCTTACAAGTCGTTCTATGCCTTCTGCTCCGTTGAGGACGAGGAGGGCCTTAAGGAATACGCCGACGACCTCAGGCGGCTGACCGACAGAGCGGGCGCCTGGACTCTGACGGTGCTCGTTTCAAGCGGCGCTCTCGAACCGGCTTATCCCACAAACATACACCTGAACATCGGCGGCCGCAAGGGCGACGAGCGGCGCGCGGGCGACGGCCTGTTTGTCAAGGACGAAGATACATACAGCCGTTTCTACGAGACGCTGTCCGAGGCTGTGGGACGCGGTTTCGACCTGACGGTTGACCATCAGAAATATCACAGCACCGAATCGGCGAAACATTTCCTGCGCAAATTGCCGCTACGCCCCGACAGCAACCATATAGTGATGCGCATAGAATGGAAGCAGCTGCTGTGGTCGCAGAAACGCCTGCTGCTGGCACGTGAGATAGCCCGCGTCGCAAACGAAGCAATCCTCGGGCATCCGTTGCCCGACCCTCCGGCCGAACTGAAAAAGAAATCCATCGGCTACGATGGCTATGACTTATAACACTGAGAATTATGAAAATACCAGGACTGAGCTTCTCGTGGAAGCGTGCCGTGGGCATCACCGCGGCCAAGCAGAAAATATCGCGCAAGACCGGCATTCCAATGTCGAAAGCGGGACTTGAACGCAAAATCGGAGGCGCCATAATCAAAGGCGTTTTCGGCAAAAAGTAACGGAATAAATCTCAACCATAATGAAAATAAGAAATATTCT
This sequence comes from uncultured Muribaculaceae bacterium, assembly GCA_905207535.1. Taxonomy (GTDB): domain Bacteria; phylum Bacteroidota; class Bacteroidia; order Bacteroidales; family Muribaculaceae; genus UBA7173. Next base: position 4,386 of record CAJLLX010000003.1, read on the forward strand.
TCTAACGGCTATGGCAGTGACGGGTGCCCTCTCGCTCGGCTCCTGCTCAAAGCATGATGACGCCGCCGCCCGCATCTCCTACGAGGTGAAGGCCGTCAACAAGCTTGTGCTGTCCCAGATGACCATCAGCAAGATGGCTTCTGTCTCCGACATCGACTTCTCGAAAGCCAAAGGACTTAAGCAGTCGGCGGCCGCAGCTCTCGACGCTGTCAAGATCGGCGACCGTAAGGCCGCGTATTCCTACGACACATACATGCGGGCCTATATCGACCTCTCGACATTCTCGGACAATGATGTGAAGGATGACGAGTCGGCCAAGACGATGACAATCACACTCCCGGCCATACAGACTGAGTTTGCCGGCCGCGATGCTTAATTGCGCGAGGACCACTATCGGGTAACCGGCATGCGCAGTGAGATTGACGCGCAGGAACGCGCCGAAATCAAAGAGAACATGAACACCGCTCTGAAAGAGGAGGTGGAGTCGGACGAGACCTTCCGCAAGACTCTGACCGAATCGGCCAAGACCCGCGGCCAGCGATATTTCGAAGACCTGGCGAGCCGTTACGGCTACAAGGCGACAGTCAACTTCAAGGCACCGTTGACACACGTCACCTTGTCGGCCGTCTGGCTCTTGAGGGGACGGTGGATTTCGACCTTGAGAAACTTCAGTTCGACGAACAGGGGGATTCTGTCACCGTGGCACTTCCTCCCGAGATTGTGACGCTCCGCGAGAGCACTCGCCCTGGGGCATATACAGTAATCGACACGTGGAATGACGAATTTTTCTGTTCAGACAACATCTCGACCGAGGAGGAGAATAGGATGAAAACCGCTGCGGTAGCCAACGCCACGAGCATGGTCTATGCCAAAGGATACGTGAAACAGGCCCGCGCCGATGCTGTCAACTCCGTCAAACGACTCCTCTCCGCCGCTTTCCCCGGCAAGACTGTAATCGTGACCGACCCGACATCCGAAGGGACAAAATAAACCGCACACCATGGGATTTCTTGACAACGCTAAGAAAAAAGCAGCCGAGGCAGCCGAACTCGTCCGTCAGAAGGCGGCTGAGGCAGCGGAGCTGGCTAAGGAAAAGGCTGAGGAGGGTGCCGAACAGGCGCGTATCAAGGCTGAGGAACTCAAACTCTCGGAGTTCTGCTCCAACCTGACTGACAAGACAAGTAAAATCTGTAAAAACATGGCTGATTCGATGGTCGGGGCCAAGGACTCAGCTTTCGGCTGGATTCATGGCAAAATCAGTGACGCTGTCCGCGGCATGAACCTCCAGGAGACAATCAGAGCCATTGAAAAAGCAGGCCGGGAGCAGAAGGTGAATGTGGCGCCACTGGTTAAATTTGTTGAACGTATCAAGAAGATTGGAGATGACGATGAGCAATGAAAAGAAAACCTCCCGGGAAAAAGCGATAGCAATAATTGAACTTCTCAGCAAATACGAACTTGACGACATTTTGGCCGTAGCTGAGAAAATATCGCCCTTTGTCCCAATCCCATGCTTCAAGAAGATAGTGAAACTTCTTCGGCTTCTCTGCAAATTCGTGCCGACATTCAAGAAGATTTCTCCGGCTCTGATAAAGATGCTTGAGAAAGATGACAATTGCGCTGGGACTACATTGATAACAGCAGAGCGATGAGCAAGAAGGTCTGGATTGGAATTATCGTGCTGCTGGTGGTGATCGGCGGCATTCAGAAAGCGTGTCAGCCGGAATGGTACGACGCGCGGATGAACCATGCCGAGGACGCGATGGTCGACCTTGAGACGGACATCACCGACGCTCCACCGGTGCTGACACGCGAGTATCTCGAAGGAATCAGCAAGGAGACCTTTGCCTATAGTAAAAGCGTAAAAGCCGTCAATGAAATCAAGCCATCCGAGATAAGTAAAAAAGCCAGGGAGAGACTTGGGGAAGTGAAGGAAGAGATTGCCGGGTTCCAGAAGAAACTCGACATGTCATTGCTGAATAGACCGGCTGCGATAATCAACACCTCCGGAAGTCTTCTTGACAGCATCGCCACTATCCCGGTTTGGTTGGAGCAGGGCGAGACACTGAATTACTCCGTCAGGTCTGACAAGCCTCTCGACGTGACGTTATACAATTATGACAGCCGCAATGCCATCGTCACATATAAGGCGACGCAGAATGTGAGCCAAAGCTATAGGGTGCCGTACTCGGCGATTTATCTGCTGCGTCTGGAGCCTAAGGAACGGCAGTATGCCAGCGTGGACATTTCCTACCGACCCAATTCGCTCGACCGGCTGATGCGTCCGGCGCAGGTTGCCATAACGCATGAGAACGGGAGTCCCGGAGCGTTTCTCTCTCAGCAAATCGACGGTATAAGGATGACCGACGCTTTCAACGAGCCTCAGAAAGTGACGCTGCGCAGCGGCCTGAAGTCGGCGTTCTCCGGTTCGACACGCTCTCTGATTCCCGTGCAAATAACCAATGGTGCCACCGACTTGCTCTACAACCTTCAGATCTCGAACAACGAGGATAAGAAGAACGAGAAGGACTTCAACAAAGGGATGTCCACGTCTTATCGGAAGGTTCGCATCCTCGGACTCCCGGTCTATGACTCTCAAAGCGGCAGCGGACTGATTTCCACCATGCTCGGACTCAATACTCCGATAAAAGAGGAGGAATCATACGCCAACATGTATGTGTTTTTCAATGCCGACCAGGCTCGGAAATTCCAGAACGGCACTCCGGTAAGTCAGTTGAAATACAGCCTCGACTACAGCGTGCAGGGTTCGCAGAGCCGCAACGGCCGTATCCCGGTTGCAGGGCATAAGACTGTCTACCTCGGTTTCGAGAACGAGAGGATGCGCTACTCTACTTACATATGGTTATCCGGCATATTGTCTAAACCCGCTAAGGAATACGTCATCACGACTTATAAAGTCGAGCTACCATCCGAGTCTACAAAATTTGTAAAAGACTTCTTCTACGAGACAGACAAATAAAGAATTGCCGCCGGAACGGATTCCCGTTCCGGCAGCGTTGTCTTTGATCTGCGTTATGGTTTTACGCCCTCCGGAGTAAGAACCGGCAAATCAAGGCGGTTAAAAATTCTTAACAGGAACCAAAAATCTCAAATATGATTTCCCCGGCTTTCTTTCAACTTCCACAAAAGTACACGATTAGTACCCGCGCCTTCCTAAACCCTCCTGATAATCAGTCGATTTGCCCAAATAAGAAAAAAAATGAGTAATTTTGCATCCGCATAACCCAACCGACTAAGCAACTAACGACAACAATGGATATTAAAACAGTAAATGACAGAGAGTTTGGCGGCGAGCGCGCGCTTTTCGCCGTAAAAAATGTGCGTCTGGTCAATTGCACCTTCCACGCCGGCGAATCGGCTCTGAAATGTACATCCAACATCGAGGCCGAGCAGTGTGTCTTCGAGGGCAAGTATCCGTTCTGGCATACCGACGGCTTTAAGGTCACCGACTGCACCTTCACACCCGACGCCCGTGCCGCGCTCTGGTATTCGCGCAATCTGGTGATGAAACACACGCGTGTCAACGCTCCCAAGATGTTTCGCGAGATGGACAATCTGGTCATCGAGGATGTGGAGATTCCCGACGCACAGGAGACCCTCTGGAGCTGCCGCGGAGTGAGGCTGAAAGGTGTCACCGTCAAAAATGCCGACTACATCTTCATGCACAGCTCCGATATCGACATCGACGGCTATCGCCAGGACGGCAACTACTCCTTCCAGTACTGCCGTAATGTGGTGATACGCAACGCCGTGATCAACTCAAAAGACGCCTTCTGGGAGACCGACAATGTCACCGTCTACGACTCCGAAATCAACGGCGAATACCTCGGCTGGCACTCGCGCAATCTGCATCTGGTGCGCTGCCGCATCAACGGCACCCAGCCGCTCTGCTACACCGAAGGCCTGGTGATGGAAGACTGCACCATGGGCGATGAGTGCGACCTCGCCTTTGAGGACAGCGACCTGCAGGCCACGGTCAACTCGGCCATCGTGAGTGTGAAAAATCCGCGCACCGGCCGGCTTCACGCCCTCACAATCGGCGAGGTGATTACCGACGGGAATATCCTTCCCCCGGCCGACTGCGTGATAGATACAGAGATCTGATCATTCCTTTACCTCCTCCCCCCGTTCTGCCCAATGAGCATATTCGATGAGATAGTGGAGCGACGCGGCAGCGGCTCCTACAAATGGGATTCGTGCGGAGACCGCGATGTGATACCGCTGTGGGTCGCCGACATGGATTTTCGCACGGCGCCGGTGATCGTCGACGCCCTGCGGCGCAGGGTAGACCACGGTGTGTTCGGCTACACGCTCATAGACCAAGCCTACTACGAGGCGCTCACCCGATGGTTCGCCACCCGCCACTCCTACCGCATAGATCCCGCGATGGTGATCTGCGTCCCCGGCGTGGTGCCCGCCATTTCGGCCATCATAAAGGCGCTGGTGCCCGCGGGCGACGGCGTGCTGGTGATGACTCCGGTCTACAACTGCTTCTTCTCCTCGATCCGCAACAACGGTTGCCGCATCGTGGAGAGCCCGCTGCAAAGAGTAGACCTGACGGACGGACGGTTCACCTACCGCATCGATTTCGACGGCCTGGAGCGTCAGGCAGCACGCCCGGATGTGAAGATGCTGCTCCTGTGCAACCCTCACAATCCGGCCGGACGCACCTGGACCCGCGACGAGCTCATGCGCGTGGCCGAGATCTGCCGCCGCCACTCGGTGAGGGTGGTCAGCGATGAGATCCACTGCGAACTCACCGCTCCCGGCACCTCCTACACCCCCTACGGCCCTATAGATGCCGAAATCAACTCCGACCTCGGGCCTCAGGCCATCGTGTGCCTCTCCCCCTCCAAGGCCTTCAACACAGCCGGACTGCAGATAGCCAACATCGTGTGCCCCGACGCTCCGGTGAGGGCCTTTGTAGACCGCGCGGTCAATATCAACGAGGTGTGCGACGTGAATCCCTTCGGCGTGGTGGCCCTCAAGGCCGCCTACACCCCCGAGGGGGAGGCATGGCTCACCTCCCTGCGCCAATACATCTGGGAAAACTACCGCATGACGGTGGAGATGCTCCGCAAAGAGGTGCCGCAGTGCCCCGTGAGCCTCCTCGAAGCCACCTACCTCCCGTGGGTCGACATCCGCGCCACCGGCCGTACCGGCGAGCAACTCGAAGAGGAGCTGATCCGCAGCCACAAGGTGTGGGTCAACTGCGGCGAGATGTACGGCACCGAGGGATATGTGCGGCTCAACATCGCCTGTCCGCGCAGCGTCCTCGCCGAGGGTCTGCGCCGCTTCACAGAAGGAATAAAATCAATTTTGTCATCTACCGGTCTTGCTTAAACTTATACAATCAGGAGCCCCACTGAGCTTCCGTCAGCGACTGATGCTGACGGCCCAACTGTCGTGGCCGGCCATCATGGCCCAGCTGTCGAGCATCCTTATGCAGTATATCGACGCGGCCATGGTAGGACGCCTCGGCGCCGACGACAGCGCTGCCGTGGGCCTGGTGAGCACCAGCCTGTGGCTCTTCTGGGGCCTTTGCTCCTCGGCCATGGTGGGATTTTCGGTGCAGGTGGCCCACCGCATGGGGGCTGCCGACTATGCCGGCGCCCGCTCGGTGCTCCGTCAGGGACTACTCTCGGCGCTGATTTTCGGATGCTTCCTGGCCATCATCGGAGGTGCCATAGCCTTCCCGCTCCCCGGCTGGCTCGGGGGAGAGGGGGAGAAGGTGTGCCACGGTGCCTCGCTCTATTTCATGGTCTTCGTGGCGGCGCTGCCGCTGCTTACGCTCAACTATCTCGGGGGCGGAGTGCTCCGCGCTTCCGGCAACATGAAGGTAGCCGGAGGCATCAATGTGCTGATGTGCCTGCTCGATGTGGTGTTCAATTTCTTCTTCATCTTCCCCACGCGGCCGCTGCTGCTCGGTGGGATGGAGATTACCATCCCCGGCCTCGGGCTCGGGGTGCTCGGCGCGGCTCTCGGCACCGTGGCCGCCGAGATTATCTCCGCAGCCCTGATGCTGTGGTTCGCCACCATGCGCCAACCCGAACTGGCCATCTTCGGCCGCAGGGCAATGCGCAGCGGCATCAAGGAGCAAAACTTTTTCCGCCGCTTCATCCCCACAGGATCGGTGCTCCGCAATGCCTTGAAGGTGTCGGCGCCGATGACCCTGGAACACGGGGTGATCTGCGGCGCTCAGATCATGGTCACCGTCATCGTGGCGCCTCTCGGCGTGATGGCCATTGCGGCCAACGCCTTCGCCGTCACCGCCGAAGCGCTCTGCTACATGCCCGGCTACGGCATAGGCGACGCCGCCACCACTCTGGTGGGCCAAAGCTACGGCGCACGTCGCAAGGACCTCGCGCGACAGTTCGGCTACCTCACCGTGGGGCTCGGCATGGCCGTGATGACGCTGATGGGTGTGATCCTGTGGATTGGCGCACCGGCCGTGATGGCGTTCCTCTCCCCCGTGCAGGAGATACAGCAGCTCGGCACCTCGGCGCTCCGCATCGAGGCGTGGGCCGAACCGATGTTTGCCGCCTCTATCGTGGCCTACGGCGTGATGGTGGGTGTAGGCGACACGGTGGTTCCGGCGGCGATGAATTTTTCCAGCATCTGGCTTGTGCGCCTCCCCATCGCGGCGCTTCTCGCCCCCTCGATGGGCCTCGACGGGGTGTGGCTGGCCATGTGCATCGAGCTTTGCTTCCGTGGACTCATCTTCCTCCGGCGCCTTTTCAAAGGCACCTGGCTCAAGCATGGCCTCAACACCGGCTCCGCCTCATAGCCGGCAGCATAACGGATATAAACGCCACGGGGCTGTGCCAAAAATGGCGCAGCCCCGTGGCGTTTATTACAAAAAATCGAATTTTTGCTTTAGCCCTGGGCGAACTGCCGGCGGCGGTTCTCAGCAAAGAGGCGGCGCTCCTCTTCGGAGGCGATGCGATTGTTGGTGTTGCCGTTGCGGATAAACATCGAGCCGTCGGTCATGGCCACAGCCCTCTCCGAGGGGCGCACGGTGACCACAAACACATATTTGCCGTCGATATAGTCGAAATCGCCGCGGATATGCTCGGCGCTGAGGTTCACGCCGTTGTTGGTACTGCCGAAATAGCGGTTGATGCCGTTGGCAAAACGCACCTTAAATTTGTCCTGCACATCCACGATGTCGTAGTCGTCGTAGTTGTCGTTGATATATTTGAAATCCTCGTGCAGACCGTTGATCTCGCAGTTGTCGCGCACGCCGATATAGAGCGTGCCGCCGGCAGTGTTGAGAAATCCGCAGATTTTCTGCATGATTTCGGCCATCTGGCGCTGCTCGTCGGGCTGCATATGGCCTCCGGCGGGATAGATCATCGAGGTCTTGAGCTCTACGATGTCGCTCTCTTCCGGTATCGAGGTCTCCGAGTCGGCCGGTTTGAGCCCGAGGGTGGCAAAGATGTCGCTGCGCAGGTTGCGGCGCTCGCTTGAGGTCTGATGGATACCCTGCAGCAGGTTGTAGGCCATCACCTGGCGTGCCAGCGAGGCGAGCATCAGGTTGTCGGCCCCTCCGGCAATCTCGCTGAGGTAGCCGCATTGGTCCCAGGGCGCGCCGAAGAGGGTGAGAATGCGCAGCTCCACCACAAGGTGGCTGATGGCCGGATCGGTCTCGGCCGAGTGCTCGGCGCGGTCGCAAAGCGCCTTCACTTTAGCGAGATCGGGGCGCCCGGTGTCGGCAAAATCGGTAATAGCCTTCAGCAGCTCCATGCGCAGAGTGAAATTGCGCTCCGCCACACTGTCGGAGACCATCGCCGACAGTATCTTGCCCACGGCGAGATAGCTGTAAGCCACGGGATATTTGTCGGGATAGAGCTGCGAGAGGCTGTCGACGAGGCGTATCACCTCGCTCACATGCTCGTCGTCGAGAAATGCGCTCGATTCCCTCATGGCATCTGTCAGGTCCACGCTTTCATTCACGTAGATTTTACCCCCGGCAAAGTCGTACATCAGGAAGTTCATCGCCTCCTCGCAGTACTGGCCGAGGTCGCTCTCCTCGCCGACGATGCGCCCCAGCTGGCCGTTGACTATGATGTTGGTATCGGGTTTGGCACGGTCGCGGTCCACAAACTGTATGCGGAATTCCACCACATCGCCCTTCTCCAGTTTCGTATCGCCGTTTTTCGGCAGCGAGAAGGTGAATCCTTCCTTGGCCAGACCGAGATAATACATCGGATTGCGGTCGGTCTCGGTAATCACACCCTCCAGCACCGTCTCGTCGTCGCGAAATTGCGATGCTTTCTCATAGATAAATGTCGCCACCCTCTTGCGCATGCTGAGCACAAGGCTGTCGTCGTCGGCAATATCCTCCACCACAGCCTGCACAAGAAGCTGACTGTCATTGGCGCCGGTGAAAGTATATTCCGAAGCGTTGACATGGTAGACTACCACATCCCTGATGTTCATCTTGCCTTTCCCCTCATAGCTCGGATCCTCGAGCACGCACTGGAGGATGATATCCGAGTTGTCGCGGTAGCTTCCGGTGACGCGGATGGTCACCTCGTCGCCTACCGAGGGGCGCTGCTTCTGTCCGCTGAGCCTTGTAGTGCGGCTGCCGCGCTCGGTGACGGCGGCGATAGCCTCCTGCCACATGCGGTGAATGCGGTTCATGTTCTGCTCCGTGGCCGTCACGCGCTCTTTGAGCTTGTCGGGGAGCAGGATCTGTATGTCGCGGTCGGGGAAAAGCTTGGAGGGGAGCACCTTCTTGACCGTGGCCATGTTGTCGGTGCGGCCAATGAGCATGGAGTTGCAGCTCATGCAGAGGTTTATCCCCGCGCCGTCGTATACGGCCGTAAAACCGGGATTCTCGTTGCCGGTCTTGGCCGTGAGGCGCGTGGTACAGAGCATGGTGATATTGTCGAGATCGGCCCAGGTAAACTCCAGGCGGCTGTCGGTCTGCTCCAGCAGGGCGTCGAAGGCCTTTTCGATGAGCCGGCGGGTGTTGGCGGCGTTTGCCTTGTTGAAAAGCGACGCATATCGGTAGAGCATGGCGCGGTAGAGGCCCCACTTGGGGAAATCCTTGTCGGTGGTGAGCAGCAGGAGCATGGCTATGGCCGTGACAAGCTCGCGGGTGGATCCGCGGTCGGCATATCCGGCAAAGCGGTTCTCGTTGTTGATGAAGATATTCAGCATCTGTATGAAGGCGTTGCTGAAGTTCTCCATGAAGGTGGCGTCGGCATACCGCGCCTGTATGGCCTTGAAAATGTCGGTGATATATGTGCGCACAAACGACGGCGCGAGGCTGAACACTGCCATGACGATGCGCATCTTGCGCGCCGGGCGGTAGATATAGCCGGTGGTGGTGAGGCTGTTGATCACGCGGAGGATAAACTCCTCGGCTCTCCCCTGGTCGAAGATGTCGAGAGCCTCGAGATAGTCGCCGGCCGAGGTGATGGCCCCCGACACGCGCTGGCGTGCCTCTTCGCGCTCGCGCTCGTTGAAATGGCTGAAGTAGTCGGAGTTTTCAATCAGATATGTGCACACCTCTATGAAGGCCGAGATCATCTGATTCTGATGCTTGTGGCGCCTGGTAAGCCAGCGGGGCAGCTCGGCCTCCACAGCGTCGATAGCCATAAGCACCCATCGCGGATTGCCGCTCTGAGCCTCGGCCCAGATGGGGGCCATCCCCTCGTAGGTGCGGAATGCGCGGTAGAGCAGACGCCCGGCCGGACGGTTGCTCACCGAATACTCCATAATCACCTCGGGCGAGTAGACCGGCATGCGGCGCTCCTCGTTGTCGGCCTTGATATCGAGACGCAGATAGCCCGGCTCGATGGCTGTCACCTTCCCCTTCACCACGTCTCCGCGCTTGAGGGCGGCGCCGGGAGCCACGGGGATACGGTGGTTGATCCCCTGCGAGTCGTCGATGAGGGTCTGCATGCCGTTGTAGCGCTCGCTGAGCACGCGGAAAGTGTAGGTCTCCCCTACCGTATAGATCTGCGGCAGCAGGGCCGCAAGGTCCTGCTTGAGCTGTCCGCCGTTGTAGATACACTGCAACTCCTTGGGCGGATTTGACTTCTGAAAGTTGTAGGCCGGCACCTGATACTGCGCTCCGGCATGCTCCACGGTGAGATAGGGGCGTCCGCGGTCTATCAGCACTCCGATAGCCACCACGGGCAGAGTATATTTCTGATTCTCAGTAAATGCCATTTCAGCAGATGATTAGAAATAAGGGAAAGAGATTGATGGTATTAAATATATAAGCCTCCACCCCCGCGAAGGGGGAGGAGGTCAGATTTTCATGATTCGGAAGCGGCACTGCGGGCATGCTCCGGAAGGGAGTTGTAGGTGTCGAGAGCCACACGGAGCACCTCCATGGCCTCCTTGAGGTCCTCGCGGCTGAGCACATAGGCTATGCGCACCTCGTCACGTCCCATGCCGGGAGTGGTGTAGAAGCCCGAAGCCGGAGCCATGAACACCGTCTTACCCTCGTAGGAGAACTCTTCGAGGCACCAGGCGCAGAATTTGTCGGCATCGTCGACCGGAAGGCGTGCCACAGTGTAGAACGCACCCATAGGGATGGGGCTGTAGACGCCGGGGATCTTGTTGAGCTCGTCGATGAGAAATTTGCGACGGTCCACATACTCGTTGTATGTCTCGAGCATATACTCCTTGGGGGTATCGATGGAAGCCTCGGCCACAATCTGACCCAGCAACGGCGGGCTGAGACGCGCCTGGCAAAATTTCATGATATTCTTCTTGAGCTGCGGATGCTTGGTGATGAGCGCACCCACACGGATGCCGCACTCGTTGTAGCGCTTCGACACCGAGTCGATCAGCACCACCTGCTCCTCGATGCCCGGCAGATGGAAGGCCGAGATGTAGGGAGCGCCGGTGTAGCAAAATTCGCGGTACACCTCGTCGGAGAAGAGGAAGAGGTCGTGCTTCTTCACGAGGTCGCGCAGCTGCAGCATCTCTTTCATCGAATAGAGATAGCCGGTAGGATTGTTGGGGTTGCAGATCAGTATCCCCTTGGTGCGCGGAGTGATCAGCTCCTCAAACTTCTCGAGCGGCGGCAGGGCGAACCCCTCGTCGATGCTCGACGGGATAGTCACAATTTTGGCTCCCGCCGAGATGGCGAAAGCCATATAGTTGGCATAGGCCGGCTCCGGCACTATGATTTCGTCGCCCGGATCGAGGCAAGCCATAAAGGCGAACAGCACGGCTTCGGATCCGCCGGTGGTGACGATGATGTCGTCGACATCCACGCGGATATCATAGGTGCGGTAATACTGCTGCAACTTCTGCCGCAGCGAGAGCAGACCCTCGGAGGGGCTGTACTCCAGCACCTCGCGATGGATATTGCGCACGGCCTCCAGCCCCTGCGGAGGGGTGGGGATGTCGGGCTGTCCGATATTGAGGTGATATACTTTTATCCCTTTGGCCTTGGCCTTGTTGGCCAGAGGTACCAGTCGGCGTATAGGGGAAGCGGGCATCTCCGTGCCGCGCTGTGAAACTTTTGGCATCTTTGTCGGTTTGATTCTTTTCACTACAAAATTAGGTAAATTTCTGCAAAAACCAACCATAAAAGCCATTTTTAGGCCCGCAAAACGCGATTTAGCCATCTCTATGGCTCAAAAACAGACGAAACCCGTATCATTTTGCTGATACAGGTCACGTGGAAAGTATATAGAGAATTTTGTTTGACCGCCTTTTAGCGCTGCCGGATTGTGTCCGGCAGTCATTTGTCGACGATGAGGGTCAGCACACCTGTGCTGTCGTAGCATACCTGCTCGAATACCGGATCGGCCACCTCCAGGCGGTAGCCCCCCTTGCCATCGTGGTGCACAGCCTCCACACATTCCTTAAATCCATTGTGGTCGAGCAGATGATACAGCTTGCCGGGCACCACAGCCTTCAGCAGCACGGGCGAAAGGGAGTAGTTGTCGGGAGCTTCGATCTCCAGGAGGTTGCCCTTGCCGTCAAACTCCATCTCGATGCCGTCGGCGAGCTCTATCTCGAAGTCGCCCGAGGTAAACTGCTTTTCACATTTCACCACTGCATGGCCGTCGCAATGCTTCTGCAGAAATTTGCGGGCCTTCGAGGGTATGGAGCTGTAATCCACGCTGCCCGACACCACCGGACCTACCCCGGTGTATCCCTGAGGCACTTCGGGCACCGAAGCCCGCGGTGCGATATATTCGCGAATGTCCTGCGCCGTGGCTGCCATCGTAGCCAGCACTGCAATCACTATGGTGGAGAGGATTATCTTGATCGACTCTGCTGAAAAAGAATGAGACGCTTTCATTGTAGTACGGTATTTTTTACATCTTATGTTGACTCTTATGCTTCGGGCACCGCGGCTCGGCCGCCGCCCTACTAACAGAATTTAGCGCTCTTTCATCCTCGGAGCAATAACTCTGTTTTTTGAATTGAAACACATTTGTAACATCAAATGTTCACCTCAGCATCCTTTTTGGCGCCACTCCCCTGCTCGGGCTCTTGGCGCCACTCCCCTCCCTCGATTACTTTTTGGAGTCGCCGAGCACCTCCTGCGGATTGATGTCGATCTTGATGTCGCCGCCGTTGACGTCCTGCCACACAAGGAGCAGGGTCATCTTCTCGGCTGCAAGGGCCTCGATGCCGTCGCGAAACTTCTCGTCGGCGAGATTATTGCGAAACTCAGCCACAGCCGACTCCTTTAGCGTGGGGATCTGTGCACGGTCGATCTGCGCGAGATTGATATAGGGGCGGCAAAGGAAGGTTATGGCGAGTGTATCGCCCTGAATTTCAGCTTTTGAGTCATCGAAAAGCCCGGTGCGGGCCTCCATGGCGCGGAAAGCCGGCGAATTGAGTTCGTCGACCATCGCATCTATAGCCGCGCTGCGGCTGTTGCACGACCCGAAGAGCACTGCCAGCACCATCGCCGGCAGCAAAAACATCATTGACACTCTTTTCATATGCCTATACATTATATATACATCATTTATGCGTTAGTATGTAAAATTCGCACCTTTTGTGCGATTGCAAAAATAGCGAAATTTCCGGAAAATCGGTCAACGGTTAAACCTTTCATCTTGTTTTTATTCTAACAGACATAAGTAACTCAGCAAGAAAGGAGGAACGAGACATGAAAAAATTCTTTCAGACCGTCACAGCCCTACTGGTAGCTTTCGCCCTGGTGGCAGCTCCGGTAGTCGACGCCCAGACCCGCGGAAGAGGAGGAGCCGCCTCCGGTGCCACTGCCCCCAACCGCACACATGGCAATCACTCAGGCGCCAACCGTCCTTCGGACTCGAACCGCCCATCGGGTATGAGCCGTCCTTCGCGTCCCGCCGGCAACGACCGGCCGAGCACTCCCGCCAACAATCACAGGCCGTCAAATCCCGGTCGTCCCAATACTCCGGCGCCGTCGCACCGCCCGACCAACAACAATAACCGTCCCGGCGCTGTAAACCGCCCCGATTTGGGCAACCGGCCCGATCAGGGCCGTCCCGGCAATGGTAACCATCGCCCCGGCAATGGCAACCACCGCCCTGACAATGGCCGTCCCGGCAACGGAGGGCACCATCGCCCCGACAACGGTCGGCCCGGCAATGGCGGCCACTACCGCCCCGGAGGCAACGGGTATCATCGCCCGCCGGCTCCCCCGCGTCCGCCCCGCCATCACGGCCACGGCTACCGTCATCCGGTGCCCTTCTTCGGCACATACCACCGTCCGGTGCCCCCTCCCCGCTGGCACTATGTGAGCGGAGGTCCGGTGTTCGGCACCATCCTCGGCATAGCCCTCGGCACGGCCATCACAGCAAGCATCAACTCGCTGGTCAACAGCGGTTACACCGTCAGCTCCTACGGCAACGATGTGGTATATCTCAACGATGTGCCTCAGCTCAACTACTACTGGCCCGACGCAGCGCTCTACTACAACAACGGCCGGCTGTACGGGTCGCAGTTCACCTACTCGTCGCCCTACTACGACATGAACCGCTACAACACGCTCTACAACACGCTGATGATGCAGTATGGCGCTCCGGTGCAGGTGGTCAACAACGGCCCGGTGTGCTCCGCCACCTGGTACGGAGCCGGCAACCGCTACGTGACGCTGTCGTTCAACAGCGGCTACTCCGGCCAGTTCTACACCACCCTCTCTTTCGGCAACTGACCGCATCCGGCCTGAAATACACCCACAAATCAAGGCGCTCTGTCAAATCTCAAATTTGACACAGCGCCTGATTTCATATACCCGGATGGCCGGAGGATTTATCGCTTCGGACTAAGCTCGAAGTAATCTATATCCGGCATCCTTGAGCCCGGTCGACACCATGGCATCGGCCTGCTCGCGTATCAGCTGATCGCTGATATTCAGCCCGTACGTGTTCCATGAGCTCCACCCCATCAGGGGCGCTCTACCGCTGTCGGAGGCCATAGCGCCCCCGGCTGCCACCGCCGCGGCAATCAATAAAATAGCTTTTTCCACGGGGTTTATGATCATGATTTAAGATCCAAGCACATTGCTACAACCTAATCACTCTGCTCGAAGCACTCAAAACTAATCTAAGACCTAAGACTTAAGACCTAAGACCTAAGACCTATAAAGACTTCAGTCTTTAGTCAGGTCGAGCACCACATTGTCCTTCCCCTTCTCGTGGTAGAACTTTTTGAGGGGCGAAGCAGTGGCTTCGTCGTAGTTGCGACGGTTGCGGAAGACGTCGATGGCCATGTAGATGGCTTCGCGCATCGACTCCTCCGAGGCTACACCCTTTCCGGCGATGTCGTAGCCGGTGCCATGGTCGGGCGAGGTGCGCACATAGGGAAGTCCGGCGGTGAAGTTCACACCGCTGTCCATAGCTAGGGTCTTGAAGGGAGCCAGCCCCTGGTCGTGATACATGGCCAGTACGCCGTCAAACTTCTTGAAAAGTCCGTTGCCGAAAAATCCGTCGGCGGCATAGGGCCCGAATGCCAGCATCTTTTTGTCGCGGGCTCGCGCTATGGCCGGCTCTATCACCTCCTTCTCCTCGGCGCCGAGCAGCCCCTCCTCACCGGCATGCGGATTGAGCGACAGCACGGCAATGCGCGGCTTCACGATGCCGAAATCCTTGATGAGCGAGTGCTCGAAGATGGCGAGTTTCTCGAAAATGCCGTCGGTGGTGATCGCCCCGGGGATCTTGGCGATGGGGAGATGAGTGGTGACCAGGGCCACACGCAGCGACGAGTTGCAAAGGATCATCAGCGACTTGGCGCCGTCGCCGATCGACGACTCGAGATACTCCGTATGGCCGGGGAAGGTGAAGAGGTCGCTCTGTATGTTGTGCTTATTGATGGGAGCTGTGACAAGCACGTCGATTTTTCCCTCGCGCAGATCGGCCACGGCACGCTCCAGAGCTGCGAAGGCTGCCGCTCCGGCCTCCTCGGTGGATTCGCCGGGCACGATGTGGGCCTCCTGGCCGATGACGTTGATGATATTGCATGCATCCTTGCGGGCCTGCGAAGCATCGGCAATCTGCACCAACTGTGTGCCCTGCAGATCCATCGCCTTGCGGTAGAAAGCCGCTATCTTGGCGCTGCCGTAGACTATTGGGGTGCAAAGCTCGAGTATGCGGTTGTCATCGAGGGCTTTGAGTATCACCTCATAGCCGATGCCGTTGAAGTCGCCGTGGGTGATGCCCACTTTTAGCAGATCGGAGGTGTGAGGCGCTTCCTGAGCTCCCTGCGCCACCTCCTCATCCCCCTCGGCGGGGCGGGGCTGGCGCTGCTGTCCTTTCTTCCCCCTCTGCTGATTTTTAGGGGTTTTCGGCTCGTTGGCCGCTTTGGTTTCGCCGGCTGTCGGCTGATTATCTTCTTTCATTTGTGATGTTCGGTATATCGGTTAGAAAAAAATCTTTATCTGAATACTTTCTTTTGTCCCTTTCCCCGGGTAGCTTCGCCATAAGCCACGGCATGCGAGGGGCAGCCGTGATAACACCGCAGGCAGAGGGCGCAGCGGTTGCCCCACTGCGGCCGTCCGTCGGTCATGGTGATATTCTCCATGGGGCACTCGCGGGCGCAGAGGCCGCAGGAGGTGCACTTGGCGGGGTCGCATCCGAAAGGTTTCGGAGAGGTGAGGAAGATATTGAAGAGGGGCCGTAGCAGTGCAGTCTTGACCCATGCCCACGATCCGCGGGTCACATCGTCGCCGTCGAATCCGCGCCCTATCGCCGCGGCCACGGCATCGACGCGCGCGGGCATGGCGTCGAGTTTTCCCTGCGCCACCTCAGGGCTGTCGGTGTCAAATCCTTTGAGCAGCACATACGTGTTGGGCATCGCCACTGTGAAGGAGCCGCGCGGCCACCATCCGCGGCGTCCGGCTATCTTGCGCCAGCAGTTGTCGGCATAGCCGATGTCGTCGCCGCAGGTCATCACCAAAAAGTGAGGCGACTGCGGCGCTCCTTTGAAGCGCACAAGCCTCATGAAGGCCTCCACGGCCTGCGGCACGCCCCAGCTGTAGACCGGCATCACCCACACCACCGGCTCGCCGGGAGCCACAGTGAGCAGCGTGTGCTCGGGTGCCGTGAGCCGCTCCCCTTCGAGGGTCACGAGCTCGCCGCCGAGGCGCTCCTGCAGCCTGCGGGCCACGAGTAGCGAATTGCCGGTGCCGGAAAACACTATGATCATCGGATGGTCACCTGAGTGGCTCCGTAGCCATATTCGCGAAACGATGCATCCTGCGCCTGGCACCCCTTATAGCGGTAGTTGAGCTCTTTCATCAGAGCCTGACGAAGCACCCCTTCCCCTTTGCCGTGGATGAAGACTATCTTCTTCCCTTTGTGGGCGAGATTTTCATCCATCACCTTGCGGAAGGCGTCGATCTGATAGTTGAGCATATCGGCGGGCGAGAGGCCGCGGGTGTCGTCGAGAAGTTCGGCGATATGCAGGTCCACCACCAGCGGACCCTCCTTGGGCTGACGTTTCTGCACCGGGCAGCGCAGCGGACGCGAGTCGGCGGCGCGTTTCTGCCTGATGGCATCCTCGAGCGAGGCGCTGTCGATGCTTACGGCGCGCTGCGGGATATCGTTTTTCACTATTTCGATGGCTATCACAGGCTCATCGAAATAGGGATTGTCGCGGAAGCAATGGAGCTTGAAAAACTTGGTGGTATCCATGCGTGTCTCCACCGCCACCGGCGCCTTGAGGGCAAACATGCGGTCGCGCTTGAAGGCGATGTACTGAAATGCCACACGGTCGAGACGTCCGGCCTGTTCGCGGCTGAGTTCCTCGAGAAATACCTGCATATTCGGCTCCACGATGCCGGCGTAGCGGGTGGTCCACCCCTCATCGTCATCGGCGCGCGAGAGGTAGGTGAAATAGAGGAAATAGTTGGAGTCGTTGACCAGATACGCCTCGTAGGAGGTGGTGGTGAGATGCTTCAGCTCCATGGCTGCGAAGGCCAGGGTGACATTGAGCTTCTCCCCCTCGGGGGTCTCGATTACCGGCTCGGGCTTGGAAGCCTCGGGCACCTTGGTGGGCACGAATTTGCTCTGAGTTTCGCGCTCGCGCTCCTGGCGGTGCTGACCGGTGCCGCCGAATATATCTTTGCGGTTCTCCTCCTCGCCGGCCGGAGCCACCACCACGAGCTCACGGAGCATCACGGGGGTCACAAAACCGTCTTCCTCCTCGACATGGGCTATCTGACCGTCGATTTTCACCACCCGGCCACCGCCTGTCGAACTCAGGAACCGCACTTTATCGCCTATTTTTGCCATATTGTCTTGATATGTTGCCGGCCCCGGGCGGCAGGTGCCGCTTCCGGTAGCCGTTATGGTTAAAAAACTAAATGCAACGCGAATTTACGAAATTTCCCCGACTTTGCGTAACTTTGCCGTATGGTAAAGAATCTAAAAATCGACGATTTCGACTACGACCTCCCCGACGAGCGCATCGCAAAGCACCCGCTGGCCCTCAGAGATCAGTGCAAACTGCTTGTGCGTCAGCCCGATGGCGCTATATCCGATCATATCTTCGCCGAGCTTCCCGAGCTGCTCCCGCCCGACTCGATGCTGGTGTACAACAATACGCGAGTGATCAACGCACGCCTCCGTTTTCACAAACCCGAGGGTGCGCTCATTGAAATCTTCTGCCTCGAGCCGGTAGCACCGCGCGATTATGCCGTAAATTTCGCCCAAACCGCGGGCTGCTCCTGGCTCTGCTTCGTGGGCAACTCCAAGAAGTGGAAACAGGGCACACTCACGCTCGAGCTAACCGTAGGCGACAAACTTGTGCACTTCGGCGCCACCCGCGAGGGGCGCGAAGGCAATGCATCGATTGTCTCCTTCAGCTGGGATACCGACGAGGTATCGTTTGCCGAGATCATCGAGGCTGCCGGCGAGATCCCCATCCCACCCTACCTCAACCGAGGCACCGAAGCCTCCGACTCCACCGACTATCAGACGGTCTACTCGCATATCGACGGCTCCGTGGCAGCTCCCACGGCCGGGCTCCACTTCACTGACAGCGTGCTCCATGCCATCTCCGAGCGCGGCATACCGCGCCGCGAACTCACCCTGCATGTCGGCGCCGGCACCTTCCAGCCCGTCAAGGACAACGAGATCGGCGAGCACAAGATGCACAGCGAGTTTATCGCCGTCAGCCGCCGCCTGATTGAGGAACTGGCCGACACCCCCCGCCGCGTCATTGCCGTAGGCACCACCTCGGTGCGCACCCTCGAGAGCCTCTACCATCTCGGGTGCCGCGCCGCCTCAGGCCTCCCGGTCGACGAACTGCCCCAGTGGTATCCCTACGACCCCGACCATCCGCAGCTCTCGGTGCACGATGCGCTCACTGCCCTGCTCGACACCTTCGAGGGTGACACCTTCATGGCCTCCACCCGTGTGATTATCGCCCCCGGCTACACCTACCGCATAGTCCGCGGGATGGTCACCAACTTCCATCAGCCGCGCTCCACCCTCCTGCTGCTCGTAAGCGCCTTCACCGGCGGCGACTGGCTCCCCATGTACCGCCATGCCCTCGACAGCGATTACCGCTTCCTGAGCTACGGCGACGCCTGCCTCCTCCTTTCCGACTAACGCTAAAGGATGGGGGAGAAGAGGCGCATCACCGACTCGAGGACTTTCTCGGAGACGGGGCGCTTGGCCCAGGTGGAGGGGGTGAGGCGGATGCAGTCTTTCTGGTCGCGGAGGAAAAGGCCCTTGAGACGTGAATTAAATTCGCGCGAATAGATGAGCACGTTGGCCTCGAAATTGTGCTCGAAACTGCGGAAATCAAAGTTGGTGGACCCAACAGTGGAGAAATCGTCGTCGACGATGATGGCTTTGCTGTGGAGCATCCCTTTCTCATAGAGATACACCTTGATGCCTGCCCGCATGCACTCGCGGATATACGACGACGAAGCCCATCGGAGCATATCGCTGTCGGAGCGCAGCGGCAGCATCAGCCTCACATCTATGCGCCCCAGCGCGGCCACCTGCAGGGCATGGAGCAGGCCCTCGGAGGGGATGAAATAGGGGGTCTGGATATAGATGCACTTACGGGCCGAGGCTATGGCCTGCTGGAAAATGAGGGTCATGTTCATCCACTGCGACGTGGGCCCTCCCACCACCAGCTGCATTCCGGCGGGACGCTCCGTCGCCACAGTGGAGCCGGCCTCCTCGTCGAGTATCGGACCGCCCATGAAATTCCAGTCGATCACAAACGACTGCTGCAACGCTCCCACCACCGGACCGCGCACCCGCAGATGCAGGTCGCGCCACATGGCGAAGTTTTTCCCTCCGTCTACGTAGCGGTCGGCGATGTTCATGCCGCCGATATAGCCCACCCGGCCGTCGATGATGACCAGTTTGCGGTGGTTGCGCCAGTTGATGCGGGTGCCGAACGGGGGGAAGACCACCTTGAAAAACGGGTGCGCTTCCACTCCGGCCTCCTTCATGCGCCGAAGCGCCCGGCGCGAGAGTTTGAACGAGCCCACATGGTCGTAGATCACACGCACTTTCACCCCGGCGCGGGCACGCTCGCAGAGAGCGTCGATCACGCGGTTGCCGATCTTGTCGTCGACTATGATGTAATATTGCAGATGGATGTAGCTCCGGGCCGAGGCAATGTCGTCGAGCAGCGCCCGGAATTTGTCGGTGCCGTTGTCGAAGATCTCCACATCGTTGCCCTCGTAATATCCTGAGCTGCAAAGCGAATGGGCCAGATTCATCTGCTGCTGCAACTGCTCTGGTCCGGAAAAATTGCGCGGCTTCACCGGGGCGGCGTTCACCAGGCGGCGTATCTTGCGGCGGTTGCGCCGCGACACTATGCGTTTGCGCTGGATATTGCGCCCGAAGACTATGTAAAGCACCAGTCCCACCATCGGCACCACTAAGAGCACGGTAACCCACGCGAGCGACTTGACCGGATTGCGGTTCTCGCTCACTATCACGGCTATAACACCGAGTATGGTGAGCCCGTAGAGCACTGAAAGTGTCCACCAGAACCATGGGTGCGGTATTAAGTTGAATAGCCAGGCCATCGGGGTGAGAGGTTAGTTTGCGATGATGTTACTGTTAGTTACTGCGAAGGAAATAGATTGGCACTATTTCACAAGGTTGTGACGGATCATGATGTCGGAGGTCCTTGCGGCATCCGACACATGGCGGCTGAGCCCCTCGGGGGCGCCTGTGGCATCGCCCTGCATGTTGCCGTTGAAATCGAAGGCGAAGCGCGGACTCTCGGGAGCGAGCGCCGAAAATCCCATGCCGCGCCAGCGGTAGGGAAGTCCCATCATGTCGAGCACGGTGGTGTAGACATCGGCCTGCCCCATCACGTCGCTGCGCACGCCGTGGACCGGAGCATTCAGCACTATCAGGGGGATATAGCCGGCGGAGGCCACCAGGCGGCGCCCCTCGGCATCGTCGCGCAGCTCATGTCGCCACGAAGCGAGGGCCTCGTGATCGCCCAGGATCACTATCATGGTGCGGTCGGCGTCGCTGCGGCTGCGAATATAGTCGAGCAGACGCCCCAGGGCGCGGTCGGTATAGTGCACGGCGGTGAGATAGTCGGTGAGTTTCTCAGGATATTTGCCGGAGAAACTGATGGTGCGGTGATCGTCGGGAATCTTGAAGGGGTTATGGCAGCTGTAAGTGACCAGTTGCACATAGGCTTTCTCCCCCTCGGGCCACACGTCGCCGCGCTGCATCTTGGCCACGGTCTGCTCCATGAGCGAGGCGTCGCTCAGACGTGCCGGGTGACCTATCCGCTCGGAGTTGTCCCACGAGTCGGCCATCTCCTGCCGGTCGATGCCGAAAGCGCGGGCTATCAGTCCCTGATTCCATGTCGAGGGTTTGTCGCCGCTGAAGAGATAGGTGGTGGCACCCTGCCGGCGCATGGCGTCGGGGAGGGCATGGAAGCGGTTGTCGGCATATTTCATGGAGTAGACCACATCGCGGGTGGGATACATCCCCGCCAGCATCAGCAGCTGGCCGTCGATGCTGCGGCCGTTGCCTACCTGCGAGAGCACATAGGGCGCATACCAGGTGGTGGCGGTGTCGGACATCGCCTTATTGAGTTCGGGCGTCAGCTCCTTCCCTTCGAGCGTGGCTCCCACGGGCCACGATTCGAGCGACTCGCAGAAGATCACCACAAGATTATCGCGTTGCAGCGAGTCGGGTCTCTCTGCCGGCAGCGGCGAATGCATCATGCTGCTGAAACGCATGTGATCCTTGCTCCAGGTAGCTACGGCCTCCTGCTCGGCGGAGGTGAGAGAGGCTTCGTGCATCGACAGCTCGGCAGCAAGCGTGCCGAACACGGTGTAGACCACCGGCGGGGTGGTGGCGTAGTAGCACTCCCCTTTCAGCTTGGCCACATGAGCCCGGAGGCCGCCCGAGACGAGGGCCGTGAGGCACGATAGGAGTCCGAACACCAGGAGCGTCACAGCATAGGGTATCAGCCTCGGCTTTTGCTCGTCGCTGCCGCGCGAGGGGGTGACGAAGAGCACCACTGCCGTTATGGCCGGAAGGATGGCATAAAGCCAGCTCCACGAATCGTAGATACTGGCACGGAAATCCATCACCTGCCCCGCAAGCAGATAGCTCTCGGGAGGGATGGAGTTGAAATATGTGCGGCAATACATCAGGTTGGCTATCAGCAGCAGGTCCACCAGCGCCATGAGGGTGATCTGCGGCCATATGCGCCGCGTAAGCACCACAGGGAGCGCCATCAGGGTGCTCAGCGTCAGAGCGTTGACCCATGTGCCGGCCATACCGAGGCCACGGAAAGTGGTCTGCGAGCACCAGAGCACATCGAAGGCCAGCACGGTAGCCAGACAGCATAGCCATACGACGGTGAACCGCCTGGTCCACAGCGATTCAGGGAAAAGGAGCCGGAAAAACGCTCCAAAAGCTATATTTTTTTTCTTATATGCCATTGTTTCGTTGAATTGATGCAACACTGCGACAAAACGTCCCCCCCTTCTCCCCTTCGTTTCCACAAAGGTAAATAAAAAACCTTGATTTTTATGCCGGATACACAAGAAAGTCAATGCTCTGACCGCATTTATCTCTGCCCTGCCCACCGACCCTCGAAATAATCCGACCCAAATCCGCGATTCCGACCGATTCCTGCCTGAGCTTTTCAACCTCCGGACGAAGCTTTTTTATTTGGCAGCCTCGGAAAATGACAGACAACCGCTGTATCCCAAAACAAATACAAATAAAAGTATTTTTCTTTATTGAAAAAACGTACACAGAGTTAGCAAAGTTTTTATACCTTTGTGTCAGATACAGCAGAGCAATCCTCGAAATTGCCCACAATCACATTATGCGCAATTTTTAGCCGCTTTGATACACCGAACATTCCTCTAACAGCCCCATTCTTCAGGTTATGATCCAACTAACTTCTTCTCAGCAGGCAGCCATCGATGCTTTCAAGGCGTTCCTCAAGAGCGACGAGCAGGTGTTTATGCTCAGGGGCGCCGCCGGAACGGGCAAAACCACTCTTGTCGCAGAATTTCTGAAGATTCTTGATACCGCGAAACGTGCAAGCAAACTGATGGCTCCCACCGGCCGAGCGGCATATATCATCGGTCATAAAACCGGGAGGGAAGCCACTACAATTCATCGCGGGATTTACGGCCTGTCGAAATTGAAGTCTACAAGTAGCGACCATGAAGAAGAGGATTATGGCGGCTTACATCTCTGCTTTGGGCTAAGCAAAAATGATGACCCGCTCAGCGAAGTATATTTTGTAGACGAGTCTTCGATGGTGTCGGATTCATTTTCCGAAAATGAAGCTTTCTCTTTTGGCTCGGGATGCCTGCTGACCGACCTCTTTGAATATGCCTGTGGACGAAAGATTGTGTTCATTGGCGATTACGCCCAGCTACCACCCGTGGGCATGAATTTCTCGCCGGCCCTCGACAAAGACTATATCGAAAATAAGTTTGGCTGCAAGGTGAGAGATGTCACCCTTCGTGAAGTGATGCGCCAGGCGGCCGGCAGCGTCATGCTGTCAAATGCAGCTAAAATCCGCGAGAACATAGAGAATAAAACATTCATCGAGTTTAAGCTTGACAACGGAGCCGACACCGCATCGGAGGACGACGACCTGCTAAAGCCATATTTTGAATTATCGCCGGAGAAGCCGGGGGTAAGGTCGGCCATCATTGCCTACAGCAACAAGCAGGCATTGGATTACAACCTCGCCGTGCGCCGTCATTACTACGGGGAGGAAGCTCCGCGCCTGATGCACGGTGACCTGCTGATGGTGTGCCGCAACAATTATGCTTATGCGTATGAATTGTTTAACGGCAATATCGTACAGGTAGAGGCATGCCAGCCCGACGACGAAGTGGAGCGCCGCAATGTGCGGGTGAAACTGGGCCGCGACAGGATTGAATCGGTAGAACTCATATTTCGCAAAGCCACCATACGGTTTGCCCACAACGGGCAGGCGGCTTCGCTCAGTGTCATGTTGCTCGACAACTTTCTTGACGACAAATCAGGCTCGGTCGGCGGACTGCTGGCGCGTGCCCTGATCGCGGATTTCAACAACAGGCTGCCCGACAATCTGAAGACCCGCCACAATGAAATACGACGCTTGTTGCGCTCCAAAGGCCCTCTCACCGCCGAGCAAAAGGAACTTTGCAAGGTCTATAACGAGCGGATGCTCAAGGATCCCTATTACAACGCCTTGATATGCAAATATGGCTACGCCATGACATGCCATAAGGCGCAGGGCGGCGAGTGGGACAATGTTTTTGTCGACATGTGCCGCTTCGGGGGCACAGCCAACGAAGACTACTTCCGTTGGGCATACACGGCATTGACACGTGCGAGCAAAAAAATCTGGCATTACCGCAGTCCCGATTTCAACTATATCAGCAATCTTGTGGTAGAGGAGATCAAGCCCTCATCAAGAATCCAGGTCAGCAACTATTCAGGCGATGCCGATTTCCTCGATGCCCGATTTAAGCGTATCCTGACGCGTGCGCAGGAGGCGGGGCTGCAAGTGGCGGAAGACCGCTCAAAATCCTATCAGCATATCATCACATTTACCGACGACAAATCTGATACCGCCACCTTTCAGCTGTGGTACAATGCCAAAGGATACAGCGCCAAGGACATCCTCATATCATCTACCTCCGAAGAGCTGTTATCGCTCTGTCGCCCGATAATCGATGCGTCGTATGCGCCGGATAGCGTCCCCTTCTCTGCCCCCGGCAGGCCTTTCGCCGAGAAACTCGTAGCCTTCATCCGCAGTCAGCTCGAGGAAACCGACATTCAGCTTCTTGATATCAGGCAGGATAGCTATCAAGACATGTTTCATCTCAAAACCGATGGCATTGCACAGGTTGGACTCTTTTATACCGACAAAGGCAACTACACATACATGCGGCTGACCAGTTCGCTTGGTCCGCTGGATACAAAACTCCAAAATTTCCGCAACCGTTTCATCTAATCCATCAATCATGACTATCAGAGAAATTACAGCATTGCGCAGATCAGGCCAACTTTCTGAAGCATTACAAGCGGCAGAAGCCGAATTTGCCCAAAATGCCAATAAATTCACCGCAGGAGCGCTCTTCTGGTGCCTCAACGACCTGCTGAAGCAGCCCGAAGGGGAAGTGGACATCCCGTCGACCGTGGAGCGCATGAGATCGCTCTACAACGACCACTGCGCCGGCGATGAATATATGCAGAAATCCCTTGCCTCGGCCGAGAGGCGTGTTCTCCCTCATTTCCAAGAGATTAGCACCGCCGTAGATGGCGCTAAAAACGGGGGCGACGCCCGCGCCGCTCACCGTCTGGTCTCAGGATGGTACAATGCCGGCGAACTTGACCCGTCGCTTTACCCGCAATTCGGCTGGCTGACATATTATGCTCTCAAGCAGACCAATCTCAACGACACTCAGGCCCGCAAACTCCTACTCAACCAATATATAAAGCTCGACCTGCCCAAGCCGTCTGCCCTTCATTCGCTCATACTCAGCGAAGCTGTAAAGGTAGAGAAAACAACCCCGCTGCAATTTCGCATCCGCGACTTCGTGCGCCTCTGGGGTCTTGAAAACCTCCGCGATGAGGACTGGGAGCAATTTCATACCGACGACGGCAACACCTTGTCGTCGCTCGTGGAAAAGCTCATCAGTGTCTATGCACGTGAACTAAAGACCGACCATGTGGCATCTCCCGACGATTTCAGCCAACTGGTTGACAAGGCCCTCGTGGCTTTCCCGCAGAATCAATACCTACCTCTGTATATGGCCATTGTGCTCACCTCTCAGGGGAAGGGCGACGAAGCTCTGGCATATTTCAGGAATATGATTCTCAAGTCTCCCTCCAAGTTCTTCCTGTGGAATCAGGCCGCCGATCTTGTCGAAGACACCGATACCAAAATCGGCCTGATCTGCCGGGCCCTTTCCTGCGGTGCCGACGATAAATTTATTGGGAAAATACAGCTGAGACTCGCATCGCTGTTGATTGAGAAAGGGATGCTGTCACAAGCCAAATATCAGCTTGAAAAGCACCGCGCCACCTACCAAAACAACGGCTGGAATCTTAAACCCGAATTCTGGGAGCTCTTCAATAAGGTGGCATCCGCCGACGCTGCCACCACCGACGCCGACGTTTTCGCGGAGTATTCCGCCAAAGCAGATGAATTTATCTACAGCTCCTTCCCCACTCTCCTGGCAGTAAAAGTGGGCGAGTCGCAGAGCGACGACCGCAATCATCCCGGCAGAAAAATCACCACATTGATTCTCCGCACGGAAAAATCCACCTTGCGGTTGCGAAAACCGGCCAAGTATGGTCTGCCGAGGCGCATCCCCAATGGCACAGCTTTCGACGTAAAGGTGCAAGACGACAAAATCGTGTGGATCAAGCCCCGCACATCCCCTGTAATCACCGCCTGGCTGAAAGAGCACACAGGTGAAGTGCATCTGCGCACTGACCGCAACGGCCACAGCTACACAATGATTTCCGGATCCTACGTCGGCGAAAAGCTCCTTAAAGGCATCAGCGAAGGCTCCCGCATAAAAGTCTTGTCGATACGCCAATCCGACGGCCGCTGGTCCGCCATCGCCCTGTTGGAGCACTAAACCCCATCCTATGCAACGCCCCAATGCCGCCTTGATGCATCGCGCTGTGATACAGCAAAAAATGCGAAGAAACACAATATTTTAACACGGTGGGCGGCATTTTACTTTTGTTGCATGAAAAATTATTACTAATTTTGCACTGCCCTACGGCCGGATGCGGCCGGATGCGGCACACGGATTAATAAAAAAGATGAAATTCTACCGCACAATGATGCTTGCCCTGTGTATGGGAGCCGCAGCGCTTATGAGCGATGCGACCGGGGCATCGCGCGCTGTGTGGGAGGATGTTACTTCGCCGCGTCCCGAGGTGGTGCAGTCGCTCGACGAGAGCGATGCCGATGTGGCCATCCTCGTAGCCGACGGCTACATCTATCTTACCACCGAGAAGACCGTCACCATCAAAATCTTCTCGATCCTGGGACAACTCATCAGCCAGGACACCCTGCGGCCCGGCACCCACCGCATCAAGCTCGCCTCGCGCGGTATCTACATCCTCCGCGCCGGCTCCACCACCCGCCGCATCACCCTCTGACGCCCGGGGATACAGGATCATTCCCGGCAGTAGGGGCGCAAAATATGGGTCAGCGGATTTTTCGGGTGGATGACGTGGTAAACATCGGCTTCATGATCAAAGCTAAAGCTTTGATAACTAAAAAAACTTTACATAAGAGAGGAGGAAATATTGCGCCCCTACCGTTGATGACATCCTCCCTTATTTATATTCACATTGATTCTTTTATATTTACATTGATCATTTTATATTTACATTGATCATTTGTAACAGCAATAGACGAAACGACGCCGGCGCCCTGTGATTGCGGTCACGGGGCGCCGGCGGGTTATGTTGCGATGTTAAGGGTTACTTCTCGAGGAGGAGGAGGAGGTTGTCGTCCTTGTCGTAGAAGCCTATGCCGCCCGAAGCGAGCTGGCCGAAGGAGGCTACGCGGGGAAGCAGCTCCTGAAGGGCACGCTCCACAGCGTTGTCGGGGCAGGCCATGCGGGTGCTGGCTGCGGGACCAAAGGTGAAGGTCTGGCCGTCAAGGTCATAGTGGCCCATCAGATTGTTGCAATCGGTGGTAGCCGAGTAGGAGTTGGCGTCGTCGGGGTTGCCGCCGAAAGTGAATACATAAGGTGCGCCGGGCAGCGAGTCGGTGGGAGCACCGTTGATCTCGCGGATGTTCCAGTCGCCGCGAAGCAGAGCGGCCTTGATAGCCGGGTCGCGGCGCTGCAGGAGCACCATAGTCTTGCCGTCGGCATTGGTCAGGGCTATCTGTTTGCCGCCGTCCTCAGCCTTGTAGCCTTTCACAGTGTTGAGCGCTCCGAGGAGTGCATTTTCCACTGTCATATCGGGGCACATCATCATGGTGGATCCTACCTTGCCGAGGTCGAGAGTGCCGGGAGCTGAGGTGGTGGAGAAGCGTCCTGTGAGCATGTTGCACGATGCGTTGCCGTAGAGCTCGCCGGTGGTGGTGTTGAAGCCGATATATGTGGTTTCCTTCGCCTCAGGCGACGAGATCGGCTCGCCGTCGATAGCCACCACGCTCCAGTCGCCGTTGAGGCTGGAGAGGGCGGGAGCCGGAGCAACATTCTTCGACGATGAGCAGGAGCTCAGCGCCGGAATCATAGCAGCTGCAGCCGCTACGGCCGCTGCTGCGCAGATGTTGGAAAATTTGTTCATACGTTTCAATGTGTTGAGTTTTTTTTTATTATTCCATTTTCTCAATGTGTATAACAAACGACAGCACAAAAATGTTACGCACTGATGCGTCAATCTCACTGCTGCTGTCCCTGACCGTGGAGCGTATCAAAGATGGTGATGAGCCTCGTGAGGTCCTCCTCGTTGCTGAAAGAGAAGGTGATGGCCCCGCGTCCGCGGCGGTCGCACGAAAATTTCACCGGGGTGTGAAATGTGTTGCTCAGATGTCGGCGCAGCAGGTCGAAATCGTGATTGGCATACGGCTTGGCGCCCTTGGAGGCGACATCCTCCTTCCCCTGCTCCTTGCCCTGCTGCATGGCCTTGGCCATCTCCTCAACCTTGCGCACCGAGAGGCCCTCCTTGAGGATGAGCTTGTAGAGCTTGAGCTGCAACGAAGGATCTTCGATGCTCACCAGGGCGCGGGCATGGCCCATGTCCACCAGGCGGTCGCGCAGTCCGAGCTGCACCTCGGCCGGAAGGCGGAGCAGACGCAGGAAGTTGGCCACTGTGGCGCGTTTCTTGCCTATGCGCTCCGACAGCCGCTCCTGGGTGAGGTTGTACTGGTCGATAAGCTTGCGGAATGTGAGCGCGATCTCTATGGCGTTGAGGTCCTCGCGCTGTATATTCTCGATGAGAGCCATCTCGGTGAGCTCGCTGTCGGAAGCGGTGCGGATATAAGCGGGCACCGACTCCAGTCCGGCCAGCCGTGCGGCACGGAAGCGTCGTTCGCCGGCGATGATCTGATAAGAGTCGGGGCCTGTCTTGCGCAGCGACAGGGGCTGTATGATGCCTAATTCGCGGATAGAGGCGGCCAGCTCCTCGAGCGACTCGTCGGAGAAAGTGGTACGGGGCTGCGAGGGGTTGGGAGAGATTTTGTCAAGCGCTATTTCATTGATTGCCGATGATCCCCTCGCCGGGGTATCGTCCATGGAGATGAGCGAATCGAGGCCTCGCCCGAGGGCGCTTCTGCGTGGTTGCATATTGAAATCTTACAGAATGGTGAGTATGGATGAAAGAGAATTGCGGGAGGGAGAGGGAGCTTTCGCGTTGCGTCAGCCGCGGTTCTTGTCTATCAGCTCCTTGGCGAGCATCAGATGCGATGTGGCGCCGCGGCTCTCGGGATCGTAGAGCAGAGCGGGAAGCCCGTGGGAGGGAGCCTCGCTCAGGCGGATGTTGCGCGGGATGACGGTGTTGAACACCATGTCGCCGAAGTGGGTCTTCAGTTCCTCATAGATCTGATTGGCCAGGCGCAGACGGGCGTCGTACATGGTCAGCAGGAATCCTTCGATCTCCAGCGAGGTATTGAGTTTGGACTTGATGATGCGGATGGTATTGAGCAGCTTGCTGATTCCCTCGAGGGCGAAATACTCGGCCTGCACGGGGATGATGACGGAGTTGGCGGCCGTGAGGGCATTGACTGTAATCAGTCCCAGCGACGGCGAGCAGTCGATGAGGATGAAATCATATTTCTCCTTCACCCCTTCGAGCAGGCGACCCAGCACCCGCTCGCGGTCGGGCTGATTGATCAGCTCGAGCTCGGCGCCGGCAAGGTCGATGCGCGATCCCACGAGCTCAAGCCCTTCGATGCAGGTGGGCACCTGCGAGCCGTCCACGGGGTATCCGTCGACAAGACACTCGTAGATCGACCCCGACATCTGACGCGGGTCTATGCCGTAGCCCGAGGTGGCATTGGCCTGCGGGTCGGCGTCTATGATCAGCACCTTCTTGCCAAGGCTGGCAAGCGAGGCGGCAAGATTGATGGTGGTAGTGGTCTTACCCACTCCCCCCTTTTGGTTGGCTATTGCAATGATTTTACCCATAAGAGAGTTGTGTGTCAAAAAATCTGCCGCAAAGTAAAGCATTTCCATCCGTATGGAGATCCTTAAATATGTGAAAAATCGCTATATTGTTCATAACTCACATGTAATGTTGAAAACTGTGGAACATCGTCCGTTTCTGCCCGTGGAACATCCGGGCCCGTTGGCCGTGCGCGGATTTTTTCGTAACTTCGCGCAATAATAACAGATACCATCCTTTTATGAATACCGACAAACGTCCTCTCATACTCATCTCCAACGACGACAGCATCGCCGCTCCCGGCCTGAAAGTGCTCATCGACTGCGTAAGCCGCATCGGCGACGTCATCGCCGTGGCTCCCGCCGAGCCCCACAGCGGACAGTCGGCCGCCTTCACCGTCAACGCTCCCCTGCGCATCCTACGCCAGCCCGATTACAACGGTGCAAAGATGTATGCCGTCACCGGCACACCCGTCGATTGCGTCAAACTGGCCATGCACCACATCGTGCCCCGCCGCCCCGACCTCATGCTCTCGGGTGTCAACCACGGCTCCAACGCCGGCAACTCCGAGATCTATTCCGGCACCATGGGAGCGGCCTTCGAGGCCTGCATGCAGGGAATACCCGCTGTGGGCTACTCGCTGCTCCACCACGCCATGGATGCCGACTTCTCGCAGACGCTCCCCTACATCACCTCCATCACTGAAAAGGTGCTGGCCAACGGACTGCCGCAGGGCATTTGCCTCAATGTCAATTTCCCCTCACGAGTAGCCATAGCGGGGGCGCGCGTATGCCGCTCGGCCCGCAGCCACTGGACCGAAGAATATCACGAGTATCTCGATCCCCACGGCAAGCCTTACTGGTGGCTTACCGGCTCGATGGTCAACGACGAACCCGAATCGACCGACACCGACCTCTACTGGCTCGACCGCCGCTATGCCTCGATAGTACCCGTCTGCCCCGACCGCAACGCCCTCTCCGCCATCCCCGCCCTCGCCTCCCTCCTCGACAAGTAGCCCGCAGCCCCCACTATCCTGCTCTAAAAAGCACACTCGGAACCTCCCGTCGGCAGCTTTTTGTTGCCTGTTTGGCTCCCGCGTAGACAATTTGTAGAAAAATTTGCGAAACTTTTGGCAGAATGCTTTGCATTTACCAAAAGTTTTGTAATTTTGCACCGGCTTAAAGAAACGAGCCACACAATTTGTCATTCTCAATCATTATCCTCTCTCCGTCATCTTCTCTTTTTCTCCCCGACCGACTCTCTCCGCCACTCACGAAAAGACATTCCAACCTTTCAACTATACAATTACATTAAGGTAAAAAAATGAACGCAAAAGAGTTTGTGGAAGAGCTTCGCGGAAGATTCCCCAACGAGCCCGAGTATCTCCAGGCAGTGGAGGAAGTAGTGACAAGCATCGCCGATGTTTACAACCAGTACCCCGCCATGGAGCGTATGAACCTGCTGGAGAGGCTCTGTATCCCCGACCGCATCTACACCTTCCGCGTGTCGTGGGTCGACGACGCCGGCCACGTGCGCAACAATATGGGCTACCGTGTGCAGCACAACAACGCCATCGGCCCGTACAAGGGCGGTATCCGCTTCCACTCTTCGGTCAATCTCAGCATTCTCAAATTTCTCGCCTTCGAGCAGACCTTCAAAAACTCGCTCACCACTCTGGCCATGGGCGGCGCCAAAGGCGGCTCCGACTTCTCGCCCCGAGGCAAGAGCGACATGGAAGTGATGCGCTTCTGCCAGGCATTTGTCAATGAGCTCTACCGCCACATCGGCCCCGACACCGACGTGCCCGCCGGAGACATCGGCGTGGGCGGTCGCGAGGTCGGCTACATGTTTGGCTGGTACAAGAAGATGAAGCGCGAGCACTCCGGCACCTTCACCGGCAAGGGGCTCGACTTCGGCGGTTCGCTGGTGCGCCCCGAGGCCACCGGCTACGGCAACGTCTACTTCCTGCAGAATATGCTCACCACACGCGGCATCGACATCGCCGGCAAGCGCGTAGCCATCTCCGGCTCGGGCAACGTGGCGCTTTACACCGCCAAGAAGCTCCTCTCGCTCGGCGCCAAGGTGATCTCGCTCAGCGACTCCGACGGCGCTGCCATCTTCCCCGACGGCCTGACACAGGAACTCTTCGATGAGGTATTCGACCTCAAGACCCTCTATCGCGGACGCATCTCCGAGCTCTGCGAGGCCCATCCCGACAGCTGCAAATATTTCCCCCGCGAGCGTCCCTGGAAGCATGTGGAGAAGGTGGATATCGCCATGCCGTCGGCCACTCAGAACGAACTCGACGCCTCCGATGCCCGCGCCCTGCTCGATGCCGGCTGCTTCGCAGTGAGCGAAGGCGCCAACATGCCCTCCACCCCCGAGGCTATCGCCGAGCTGCAGAAGGCCCGCATCCTCTATGCCCCGGGCAAGGCTGCCAACGCCGGCGGCGTATCGGTCAGCGGCCTGGAGATGGCTCAGAACGCACAGATGATGCGCTGGACAGCCGAGGAGGTCGACACCCGTCTGCGCGGCATCATGGCTGACATCCACGCCCAGTGCGCCAAATACGGCACCGAGCCCGACGGCTACATCAACTATGTGCGCGGCGCCAACACCGCCGGCTTCCTCAAGGTGGCACGCGCCATGATGGCCCAGGGCATCGTCTGATTCTCCCGCAAATCTGCCCGAAGGCCTGAAATATCGCTTCAAAAACCCGCCTGAAGGCTTCAAGATAAAGATCCGAAGTTTCCGAAATTGGGAACTTCGGATTTTTTTACTAATTTTGTAGTGCTTTCCCGCCTAATCCAGAAGGGAAAGCGGCAAAGCGCAACGACCACCATGGAAGATCAGGATATTTTCAGCATCGACGACACAGAGATCCAAGACGCAGCGACCGCTGCCGAGTATCAGGAGGATGACATCAAGACACTCGACTGGCGCGAGCACATCCGTCTGCGCCCGGGCATGTACATCGGCAAGCTCGGCGACGGATCGTACAACGACGACGGCATCTACGTGTTGCTCAAAGAGGTGATGGACAATGCCATCGACGAGTACATGATGGGGTTCGGCAAGCGCATCAACGTGGATATCGAAGGCCACACCGTGCGCGTGCGCGACTTCGGCCGCGGCATCCCTCTGGGCAAGCTGGTGGATGTGGCCTCGAAGATGAATACCGGCGCCAAATACGACTCGAAGGCGTTCAAGAAGTCGGTGGGACTCAACGGCGTGGGCATCAAGGCCGTCAACGCCCTGAGCGACAGCTTTATCATCTGCTCCCACCGCGACGGGCTCATGACCCGCGCCGTCTTCGCCCGCGGCGAGTTGGTGTCGCTTCAGGAGGAAGTGCCCACCGAGGAGGAGAACGGCACCTACGTGGAGTTCACCCCCGACGGCACCATCTTCCGCGACTACAACTTCAATGCGGAGTTCGTAGTGACCCTTATCAAGAATTACACCTACCTCAATACCGGCCTCTCGATCTACTTCAACGGCAAGCGTTACTACTCGCGCGAGGGTCTGCTCGACCTGCTGCGCGCCAACATGACCAAGGAGAGCCTCTATCCGGTGATACACCTCAAAGGCGACGACATCGAGGTGGCGATAACCCATGCCAACCAGTACGGCGAGGAGTATTACTCCTTTGTCAACGGCCAGCACACCACTCAGGGCGGCACCCACCTGGCAGCCTTCAAGGAGTCGGTGTCGCGCACCATCAAGGAGTATTTCGGGCGCAATTTCGAGTATCCCGACATCCGCAACGGCATCGTGGCCGCCATCTCCATCAAGGTGGAGGAGCCGGTGTTCGACTCGCAGACCAAGACGCGCCTCGGATCGCGCGACATGGGCCCCGAAGGGCCCACGGTGGCCAAGTTTGTCGGCGATTTCCTCAAGAAAGACCTCGACAACTACCTCCACAAGAATCTCGGCACCGCCGAAATACTGCTGAAAAAGATTCAGGAGAGCGAGCGCGAGCGCAAGGCGATGGCCGGAGTGGCCAAGATAGCCCGCGAGCGCGCCAAGAAGGTTAACCTCCACAACAGCAAGCTGCGCGACTGCCGCATCCACCTCAACGACACCAAGGGCGACGAGGATCTGCGCCTGCGCTCGTCGATATTCATCACCGAGGGCGACTCGGCCTCCGGCTCCATCACCAAAATCCGCGATGTGGAGACCCAGGCGGTGTTCTCGCTCCGAGGCAAGCCGCTCAACTCCTTCGGTCTCACCCGCAAAGTGGTGTATGAGAACGAGGAGTTCAACCTCCTGCAGGCCGCGCTCAACATCGAGGACGGCATCGACGGCCTCCGCTACAACAATGTGATCATCGCCACCGATGCCGATGTCGACGGCATGCACATACGTCTGCTGCTGCTCACATTCTTCCTCCAGTTCTTCCCCGATCTGGTTAAGAAGGGCCATGTCTACGTGCTGCAGACCCCCCTCTTCCGTGTGCGCGACCGCAACGCCGTGAAGCGCTCGGCCAAGAAGCCCGCCGCGCGCCCCCGCAAGGCCAAAGACGCCGCCGAAGGCACAGATGGCGCTCAGCCCGAGCAGCCGTCGACCATCTACTGCTACTCCGACGACGAGCGCATCCGCGCCATCGACCGCTTCGGAGCCGCTGCCGAGATCACACGATTCAAAGGCCTGGGAGAGATCTCGCCCGACGAGTTCCGCGGCTTCATCGGTCCCGACATGCGCCTCGACCGTGTGACCATGCGCAAGGAGGACGGCGTGGCAGGCCTGCTCGAGTTCTATATGGGTAAAAACACCTCCGACCGCCAGGGATTCATCATCGACAACCTTGTGGTGGAGGACGATTCGGAAATAGCAAGCAAATGACTACGAAGCGCACAGCACTTTTCGCCGGTTCGTTCGACCCCTTCACCGTGGGCCACGAATCGATAGTGGCACGCGGCCTCGAGATCTTTGACCGCATTGTGATCGGAGTAGGTGTCAACGCTCAGAAGCGCGCCTGGATGACGCCCGAAGAGCGTGTCAGCGCCATCCGCGAGCTGTATGCCGGCGAGCCGCGCGTGAGCGTGATGCAGTTTGGATGCCTCACGGCGCATGCTGCCGCCGAGTGCGGCGCCCGATTCTTGCTGCGAGGAGTGCGCTCAGTGGCCGATTTTGAGTACGAACGCACTTTGGCCGACATAAACCGCAACATTTCAGGCATCGAATCTGTTCTTATTTATGCATTGCCACAGTTCGCATCGGTGAGCTCGTCGGTGGTTCGCGAGCTTGCATCCTACGGCGCCGACATCTCGGCATATCTGCCTGCCGGAAGCCGCAAACCTAAGTAAAGGCACCGAAAACACACCGCACGGGGGCCGGGGCACGATTTTTTCAACATTTATTCCTACTGAGAGAGATGAAAAGATTCTTCATAATGGCTTCAGCCGCCGCAGCGCTCATGGCTTCGGCACAGTTTTTCATTCCCGGAAATCAGAGGCAGGAGATGCCCCAGCTTCCGCCCGACCAGAAACTGCGCTACGCCGAAAAGGTGATCGAGACCTACTACGTCGACTCGGTCAACTCCGACAAGGTGGTCACCGAAGCCATCAACGCCATGCTCAAGACGCTCGACCCCCACTCCTCCTATTCCGACCCGGAGGAGACACGCGAGCTCACCATACCGCTCGAAGGCAATTTTAGCGGCATCGGCATACAATTCAACATGCTCAACGACACCCTGTTTGTCATCCAGACCACCTCGGGAGGCCCCTCGGAGAAGGTGGGTATCCTCCCCGGCGACCGCATCCTGCAGGCCGGCGACTCGGTGCTCTCGGGTGTCAAGAGTCCCAATTCGCGCATCCTCCGCATCCTCCGCGGGCCCAAGGGCACCGAGGTGGCGCTGAAGGTGCTCCGTAAAGGTGT
The DNA here is from genome assembly GCA_905207535.1 of uncultured Muribaculaceae bacterium. GTDB lineage: Bacteria > Bacteroidota > Bacteroidia > Bacteroidales > Muribaculaceae > UBA7173. The sequence continues at coordinate 40,319 of CAJLLX010000003.1, forward strand.
GGCGCAGCCCCTGGCCTTCAATGTGATACGCGACGACATCCCCGTCTACAGCGTCGACGCCTCGTATATGGCCGACCCCACCATCGGCTACATCCGCATCTCGCGATTCGCCGAGAGCACCAACGAGGAGTTTGAGAAGGCACTGGCCAAACTGCGCAAGGAGGGGATGAAAAACCTCATCATCGATCTCGAGGACAACGGCGGAGGATTTCTCAATGCCGCCACCGACCTCGCCTCCCACTTCCTGCAGAAAGGCGACCTCATAGTCTACACCGACGCCCCCAAGCTCGGCAAGCATGAATACCTCGTGGAGAAAAAGGGCGACTTCACCGACGGCAAAGTCGTGGTGATGGCCAACCAGTATTCGGCCTCGGCCAGCGAGATCCTCTCGGGAGCCCTCCAGGACAACGACCGCGGCCTGGTGGTAGGCCGCCGCACCTTCGGCAAAGGCCTGGTGCAGCGCCCCTTCCCCATCCCCGACGGCTCGATGATCCGCCTCACGGTGTCGCGCTACTACACCCCTTCGGGCCGATGCATCCAGAAGCCCTACACCAAGGGGGACGGCGACGACTACCGCAAGGATATGCTCCACCGCTATGAGGCCGGCGAGTTCTCGTCGGAGGATTCCATCCACCTGCCCGACTCGCTGCGCTTCGAGACCCTGCGCAACCATCGCCCCGTCTACGGCGGTGGAGGCATCATGCCAGACCGCTTCGTGCCGATCGACACCACTGCCTATTCCGACTACTACCGCGACCTCGTGGCCAAAGGTATCATCAACCGCTACAGCATCACCTACGTAGACAATCACCGCAAGGAGCTGAAGGCCGACTACCCCACCGAGAAGCGATTCCTCGACTCGTTTGAGGTCACTCCAGCGATGCTTGACGAGATCGTGCGCCTCGGCGAAGCCGACAGCGTGAAATACAACGCCGAACAGATGGAGCGCTCGCGCACCATGATGAGCACCATCATCAAGGGCATCATCGGCCGCGACCTCTTCGACACCTCCACCTACTTCAAGGTGGTCAATCCGGTGCTCAGCCCCGTCTACCGCCAGGCCCTCGACCTCATCAACGACGACGAGCGCTACCACCGCCTGCTCACCCGCGGGCGCGAGGACCACAAACCGGCAAAATAATGTTCTTCAACATATATTTGTCGATGAAAATGCGACAAATATACGACAAATATCCCAAAACGGCCAATCTAAAAGTTAAAGAGCGTTAAGCCTACGTCAGTTTTTACGCCGCCGTCAGGGTTAAAGGGGCGAAAAACACTAACTTTGCACCTGGATTTGGCACACACCCCGGAGCCGAGGCACCGGCAAGCCCTATCCCAGGTGAGCAGTCTCACCCCCCGGCACTCTCTCTCAGCCCCGCGGCCGCAACCGCAATCTCAGGGCGCCCGGTGTAACCAAAACCATTAAGAAATGGCAAATATCCTAACAACGCTTGTCGACCGACAGAGCAGGAAATACAACGACCGCGCGGCGCTCTACCGCCGCGAGAACGACGGCAAATGGCTTCCCACATCGTGGACCGAACTCGCCGGGAAAATCAGCTCCGCCGCATGCGCACTGGAGATTCTCGGTATTAAAGAGCAGGAAGCCGTAGCTGTTTTCTCCCCCAACGACCCCGACATCATCATCACCGACTTTGCGGCTTTCGCCAACCGTGCCGTGCCCGTGAGCATCTATGCCACATCATCGCAGCAGCAGGTGGAATACATCGTCCGCGACAGCCGTGCCAAGATACTCTTCACCGGCAATCAGGATCAGTACGTCATAGCCCGCAAGGTGGTGGCCGACCTCCACTCCCCCATCCAGATTGTCACCTACAGCAACGTGGCCCTCGAGCCCGACGACCACTCCACCCTCACCTTCGACGCCCTGCTGCGCCTCGGTGAGGCCGCAAGCGACGACTGCCGCAGCGAGGTGGCACGCCGCACCGCCGCCGCCACCCCCGACGACATCGCCACACTGCTCTACACCTCCGGCACCACAGGCGACCCCAAGGGTGCCATCCTCCCCCACTCCTGCTTCAACGCAGCTCTGGAAATGCACTACCATCGCCTCACATCGCTCTCCGACGCCGACACCTCGCTCTGCTTCCTCCCCCTGAGCCATATCTTCGAGAAGGCATGGACCTACTTCTGCCTCGACAGCGGCATCCGCGTGTACGTCAACGCCAATCCCCGCATCATTCAGGACACCATCCGCGAGGTGCGCCCCACCTGCATGTGCTCCGTGCCACGCTTCTGGGAGAAAGCCTACGCTGCCATTCAGGAGAAAATGGCCCGGATGAACCCCGTGAGCCGTCTGATGGTGGCCCGCGCCCTCAAGATCGGACGCCGCCGCAATCTCCACTACGTGCGCCTCGGCAAGAAAGTGCCCGCATGGCTTGAGACCCGCTACCGCTTCTACGACCGCCGCATCTTCGCCAAGGTGCGCCACATCATGGGCATAGAGCACGGCAACATCTTCCCCACTGCCGGAGCACCTCTCAGCCCTGCCATCACCGAGTTTTTCCGCACCATGGGAGTGCCTATCGTCATCGGCTACGGCCTCTCGGAGACCACTGCCACCGTCACCTGCTACCCGTATGTGGGATATGAGATCGGCACCGTCGGCACCGCCCTCCCCGGCATCGAGGTAAAAATCGGCGAAAACAACGAAATCATGGTCAAAGGGCCCACAGTGATGCGCGGATACTACAACAAACCGCAGGAGACCGAGGCGGTCTTCACCCCCGACGGCTTCTTCCGCACGGGCGACGCCGGCTACTTCGACGAAAACGGCTCGCTGGTGCTCACCGAGCGCATCAAGGACCTCTTCAAGACCTCCAACGGCAAATACATCGCCCCACAGGCCATCGAGAGCCGCCTCGGCGAGGACAAATACATCGAGCAGGTAGCCGTCATCGGCGACAACCGCAAGTTTGTCACCGCCATCATCGTGCCGGCCATCGAAGCCATCAAGGAGTACGCCAACCGCAAGAAGATACAGTATCGCTCGCTTGAGGATCTGCTGAAAAACTCGCAGATACGCGACCTCATCAGCCGCCGCATCGACGTCCTTCAGGAAGGCCTCGCCTCGTTTGAGAAGATCAAGAAGTTCACCCTCCTTCCCAAGGAGTTTACCATGGAGGCCGGCGAGCTCACCAACACCCTCAAGATCCGCCGCCCGGTCATCAACCGCCATTATGCCAACGAGATCGAGGCCATGTACGCCTGATCCCCCGCCAATCCCCATTCCCCACCATACAGCGAGGCCGGCCGCAGGGCATAAATCCCTGCGGCCGGTCCGTTATTTTGCGGTACTCCTATTTTGCAACCCGGAAATTATCTCTATATTTGCAGGTGATCTGCAAAGCCGGCATCCAAGGCCAACCGGCTATCTTTCAGGCTGACGCACTACGCTAAAAATTAATTAATCAATCGTAATTAAACAACCGGTCAGCAGCGCTCCTTTTGTTATACCCTTACACAGCAAGCACTCAAAGTAGATTTAAGCAACACTAAGCAAAAATGAATCAGTTTACCATACGCCCGGCCCGGCGCGAGGATGCGCCGCTGATAGCGCGCGGCATCGTCATGGCGCTCCACGACGAGATTGCCGTCGGTTTTGCCGGCAGCCGCAATCGCCTGCCGCTCGTCGACCGACTTTTCACCGAATTGGCAGCCTCCCACAGCGCCCAATACAGCTACCTCAACACCCTTGTGGCCGAAGCGCCCGACGGCAAGGTGGCCGGCATCCTCGTGGCCTACGACGGTGCACGCCTCCACGAGCTCCGCGAGGCCTTCGTGGCCAAAGCCAACGAGATATTGGGCACCCGATTTGTCAACGAGGAGATGGACAACGAGACCTCCGACGATGAGGTCTACCTCGATTCGTTGGCCGTCTTCCCCGAATATCGCGGCCACAACCTCGGAGCGAAGCTCATCGAGGCGATGGCCGAGCGCCATGCCGGCGCCGGCAAGCCCCTCGGCCTCCTTTGCGAGCAGGGCTACGACCATCTCTACCGCCTCTACACCTCGCTGGGCTTCAAAGACGCCGGCAAGCGCCCCTTCGCCGGCACCGAGATGCTCCACCTCCTCCGCCAATAACACCCCCATATTCGACGGCATTGGATGACCCTACTGTGTGATGGCATCCTATACTTAGAAGCTGGCGGTGTCGCAATTGTGGAAAAATCCGCAAACCAGGGTGAGATACTCCGGAATCACGCCGTCTTTGCCCCAGAGCAGCCGGATGCCGAACAGCTCGGAAAGCGTCCGGGAGATGTCAAATCCGAAGGCTTCGAGCGACGGACGCACCTTCTCGGGGTGGCGGCACGGCAAACCGCACCTGCGCGTACACGCGCCGTCGGGACAATGGAGGCACTTGCCGATATAGGCGAACGAGCGTCCTCCGATGCGCTTTTCCAGACCCAACAATTCCTGCTCGAGCTTCATACGCTCGGGCAGGATTAATTTTTGCGCCTCATCAAGCGGGATATCGCTCTCTTCGGGGATGATTTTCACCGCTATAAGATGCGCATAGCGGTAGCGGCGCAGTTCGGTCTCAGTGTCGAAGTCAAACGGAGGACATCCCCAGCTGTTGCCAAAGTTGGGGCACTCCCGGCAAAGCGCGAGGAAGCGAGGCTCGTCGCGAAATCCGCGGATATAGTCATCTGCCGCTATATCGGCGGTGAAACGTTGCACACTGTAGTGTCTCATGGCTTCATGGCCACTGTGCCGCTGAGGGCATCGAAACGGATGGTATCATTTTGGAAAAGGCGCTCGATGAGACCGCTGCGGCGTATCTCCGCGGTGGGCATGCAATGGAGCTGCGGCGTATCGAGCAGCGCTATGTTGTCGCAGAGCTGCATGGCAATGTCGAGCTCGTGGGTGGAAAAGAGCACGCTTTTGCCCTGCTCGCGGGCCAATTTGCGCAGGAGCGCCATCAGTTCGTATCGGGTGGGCATATCGAGAAAGGATGTTGGCTCGTCGAGGAGTATAGCCGGCGTGTCCTGCGCCAGAGCGCGGGCTATCATGATGCGCTGGCACTCGCCGTCGCTCATCTTGTCCATGGTGCGGTCGGCGTAGGCGCCCATCCCCACATCGGCGAGCGATCGGGCCACAATCTCGCGGTCGGCCTCCTGCAGGCGCCCTATCCAGTTGGTGTATGGCGCCCGGCCGATGGCCACCACATCCTCGCAGCGCAAATTGGCGATGCGCGTGCGTTCGGTTGTGACGAAAGCCATGGTCCGCGCGAGCTGCCCGGCGGAGATGTGGCGGAGATTTTTGCCGTCGATCAGTATCTCACCCGTGTAGCGGCGGTTGAGCCCCGCCAGGGCGCGCAGCAGGGTGGATTTGCCGGTGCCGTTGCGGCCTATCAGGGCAGTAAGTTCACCTTTGCGAAAGTTGGCCGCAACACGGTCGAGAAGCGTCCGCCGACCGTAACCGATTGAAAAATTGCGTAGTTCGATCATACCGTCATAGATTTGTTGCGGAGCACTATCCACACCACGATGGGAATGCCCAGGAGGGCCGTGATGGCGTTGATCGGCAGGGTGAACAGTTTGGAAATCAGATCGCAGACGAGCAGCACGGCCGCTCCGGTGAGGATGGTGCCGGGGAGAAGCACCCGGTGGTCGCTGTTGCGGAAGAGCAGTCGCGTCACATGCGGCATGGCCAGACCGATAAACCCTATCGGTCCGCAAAATGCGGTGACAGTGCCGGCAAGCAGTGTGGTGGAGAGGAAAATCAGACCGCGCGCCCGGCGCACATTCAGCCCCATGGTCACGGCATATTCCTCACCGAAGAGGAGCAAATTGAGCGGTTTGATGGTGAGCACGGCCAACAGCAGCCCCGCCGCCACCGAGGGGATAAGGATGAGCAGTTGGGCCGAGGTGACCTCGCCGAGCGAACCCATGGTCCAGATGACAAACGCCTTGAGCGACTCCTCCTTGCTGAGGTATTGCAATATCTGCACCACTGCGCTCACACCCGACGAGAACATCATGCCCAGGATTAGTATCACCATGATATCCTTGATGCGGTGGCCCACGGCGGCGATGACCAGAAGCACAGCCCCGGCACCGATCCAGGCGGCTCCCGCTATCCCCACCGACGAACCTACTCCGGCGAGCACCACGAGCGCCACACCCAGCGAGGCTCCCGAACTGATGCCAAGCACATAGGGGCCGGCCAGAGGGTTGCGGAAGAGGGTCTGCATCTGCAGGCCGCTCACGGTGAGCGCCGCTCCGGCAAGGAGCGCCACCACAGCCTTGACAAGGCGGATGTTAAGGATAATTTTCGAAGTCGCCTCGGGGCAATCCCCCCTGGTAAGCGCCGCCCACACGTCGGCGAGCGGCACCGCTACCGCTCCCACGCTCAGATCGAGCATGAAAAGCAGTGCCGTGAGCAGCCCTAAGGCCACGAAGAGTATGGTGGTGCGGGTGCGCATTTATTTCAGTCGTTGATAATACACCAAATCTTCCTCCACAAGCTCGGGGTGGAAGATCTTCACAAGGTCGCGCAGTATGATGTCGGGCCTAACCACTGCCGACTCCCAATAGTCGTTGCCACCTGCCGCATTGGTGCGGGCGTTGTTGTTGTACACCTCGCCGTTGCGGAAGCAGGGTGTGTCGGTGAATTTCGGGCACATCCGGGCTACATCGTCGAGCGACTTCGCAATCCCCACATTGAGCCACACATCGGCTTGGGATGCCAGCAGATAGGCTTCCTCAAGGTCGATGGGCGCGGAACTGTTGCCGGTGTTTTTGGCATAAACATAATTTCCGCCGGCATCGGTGATGAGCCGCACGGCATAACTCTTAGTCGAGGGCATGAGCCAGGAATCGCCGTAAGGGGTGTTGACCATCACCCGGTAGGGCTCATATTTTGAGCCGGCGGTGGTCTCTTCCACCCTCTTTTTCAGCGCATTGTATCTCTCGGGAATCCCGGCGAAGACCTCCTCCCCTTTCTGCCTCATGCCGGCGAGCTCCGAAAGGGCCACAAGCCACTCGGCCTTCCCAAGCGGCGATTCCTCTAAGTAATCGCCCACATACATGTAGGGGATACCCAGTTCGCGGAGTTTCCCCTCCATGCTGCTGGCGCTGCTGACACCGTAGAGCAGCACTATGTCGGGATCGAGCGACAGGAGCAGTTCGTAGTTGACATTTCCCTCATATTCGACATCGCCCACGCTGTCGCGGCGCGCCTGCACGGTGGGATTGGTGATGAAATCGAGTCCCGACACCCCCACGATGCGCTCCACCTCGCCTATGGCATCGAGCATGGCCACGTGTGTCGACGACATGGCCACAATCCGCTTGGCATCCCCCTCGAGCACCTGCCCGTCGAACCCCTCGGGCACCTCTTCGCCATTGCGGGCAATGAAAAGCCGCGTGGTGACACTGTCGGCCCCCTGCCAGGGATTTTTCACCTCGATGATGGTGCTCTCCATCCCGTCGGCACCTTTGATGTCGAATCCCGAGGCATATTCGGGCGTGTAGACGCTCTCGCTGAAGGCGCTCAGCTTCGCTCCCTTATGGCTGCAGGCAGTCAGCAGGCAAAGAGAGGCTACAATGACAGTCAATATCTTATATCGCATCATATCAAACATATTTTCAATGAATTACACATCATTCAGCGGAGATATGGAGGTCCTGTCCGCGGCAGATCTCGGTAGAGGTCTCCCCGAGCCAGTCGCAAACTTGATTCAGACCGGTGTAAACCCTCACGAAATCGGCTCCCGGGAGGTCGACGGGGTTGCCGTCGGCATCCACGGCCCAACTGATGTCAAACGAATTGAGATCATCGCAGTCGTTGGGATGGTTGTCGGCATATCCCCAGTCGAAGCAGCGGAGCAGAAAGAGTTTGCTCCCTTCGGTGCTGAGATCGGTCACGTTGGAAGGCATGCAGGTGCCGATGAAGGTCAGGCTCTCCTCCTCTACCCATTTCGGATAGTAATCCTGGGTGTGGTAGGTGATCTTGGGGATGTATCCTGTTGTGCCGTCGGAGTCGATCCACGAGATATAGGTCAGGTCGGTCATCAGCGGTTTGCGCGGGTCGGTCACGGGCTCCTTTGCAGGGTCGGGACGTATGTAGGTGATGGTGTATTTGTGGCGCGTATCGGCCTTGTAATACTCGCTTCCGGCCAGTTCGTACCACTCGTCGTCGGGAAGGCCGTTCATGTTGGTATCGTAGCTCACCATCACCACTCCCGGCTCGGCCGATCCGGCACGCAGGTCGGCATTGCCCCCCTGATAGACGGCATTGCCCCGGAGGCGGAAGTCTTTCTGCCCCTTGACATTGGCCACAGTGTGGTCGAATCCGAAGGTCACATAGCCGCCGTAGCCTCCCAAGGAGATCAGCACATCGTTTTTGCCCGAAATGCACTCCCCTGCCTTGCGCACCATATCGGCATAGGTGTCGCCATCCTCATATTCGGGCATGGTGTTGACAAACTGCCCCGGCGCCGGGCAATATTCATAAACTTTTGATATCCAGGGACTGTACTCCACCTCTTCATGTGTCACAACGACCGTGAAATCGTAGATGAGGGGGGTCGCGCCGTCGATGATCTCAAACCTTACGGTGTAAGTGCCCTCCTCTGGCTGCATAAAGATGTATGAAGGGCCGTCGCCCACCTCCTCGGTGGTGCCGTCGGGGTACACGAGGGTCCAGCGGTAGGCGCTCCCGGTCAGAGCCGACTCGAGGCGCAGTTTTTTCATGCGGCTGACGTAGTAGACGTCGTCGATGCCGAGGTTGACCGTCGGGGAGTCGTCACTGCACGACGTCAGCAGCGCGCCGGCGGCCGCCAGAGAGAGGATGAGGTATATAAGTATTCGTTTCATATCGTGAAAATCAATCATTTATGCAGGAAAGCGATTGCCGTCGGGATGTCGCCGGTGCGCACGCTCCACTTTTTGCGTCCTTGGGAGTCGAAGCAGTAAAGGGTGCCCGACGACACATAGTTTTTCGCATCTGTGAGGTAGATGTCGCCGGTCTCGGGGTGTACGGCAATGCCGTAGGGCATGGCGATCTCACGCTCGGTGCCGTCGGTGATAAAATTGGTCGACACCACTTCCTTGGTGCGGATGTCGATAATGCCGTAACTGATGGTATTGGAGCCGGTGAGGTCGCTCCACTCCGCGGCGTAGAAATAGAGCAGATTGCCGTGGATGGCCATGTTGCTGCAAGCCACAGGGAGGGTGTCTGTGACCTTCATGCGGTCGGTGCCGGGGATGCGGTCCATCACGTAGAGGCGCGAGGGGCGCGAGAGGCGGTCGCCGCGCGAGGTGACCCACAGGCGGTCGTAGCAGTCCTTTCTCACCCGGTGCAGGTTGATCCCCACGGGTATAAGCTCCACCTGACGCATGCCGGCAAGGTCGATTACCGACACGGTGTTGTCATATTCCGGCGCGCGATAGCCGCCCGAATTGGCCACATACATGTTGTCGCCCACCGTCTCCATCTCCTCGGGCTGATAACCCACCGTCACCTGCCCGGTGATGGCAAGCGAGAGGGTATCCACCTGATAGACAGCGCCCTTCGGGGCGTCGGCGCCGAGTTGCACCGGCCCGACATACGAACTCACATACGCCTTACCTCGGTGGAAGCGCACATAGCGGCAGTTGGGGATATCCACCTGACCGATGCGCACACCGCTGCGGGCATCGAGCACTTCCACCTTGTGAGAGCAGTTGACCACCACATAAAGTTTTGAACCATAGATGCCTATATCGTTGCCCACATCGCCCAGCTCCTTGATGACATCGGGATTGCGCTCGGCGTAGATGTTGCGGGCATACACTCCGGTAAGATAGTCGTAATAGTCGAGGGTGCACTTGTTCGACCCCATATTCCCCTCATTCACGAGGTAGAAGCCACGGATATCGGTGTCGGCGGCAGGCGCGTCGGGAATCGGTTCGTACTCCGCCGGCACCACCACTTCATCCTCACGACACCCGGCGAGGGCAGCCGCAACGAGCAACATCGGTAAGAGCAGATATTTGAGTTTCATCGGGGTCAGATTTCAACAGTGAGGGTGATTCGGAAATTGCGCTTGGGCATCGGGTAGTTGAGGATCACGTCGTAGTCCTGGCTCAGCAGGTTGTTCACCTCCAGGAGGGCGCGCATCGATACGTTGTTGACGTGGAAATCCTTGCTCACCGACACATCCGAGGTGTACCAGGGCTGGGTGTAATTGTAGCGGATGTTCTCCTGCTGGTTATAGCGCTCGCCGACATAGATCCAGGAGTAGTTGAGCCCCCATCCGCGCCAGGTGGCGTTGACCACGGCCGCGCCGGAGTGGCGGGGGATGTAGGGAATCTGGTCGCGGTAGTAATTGTCGGCGGGGTTGGTGACGTCTATGGCCCTCTGGAAGGTGTACTGCCCGCGGATGGTGACGAAAAGGTCGCTGACGGGACGCACCGTAAGCTCGGCGCTCACATCCACGCCGCGGATGTCAACCTTGCCAAGGTTGAGCATGGTCCAGCGAAACTGCTGCCCTTTTGGATAGGCTACAATCTTGTCTTTCACCTTGTTGTAGTAGGCGTCGACGCTTATGCGGCAATTGTGCCAGAAGCCGCGGGCGCTGTGGCTGTAGACGATGCCGATGTTGTACTGTGTGACATGCTCGGGATTGAGCTTGGAGTTGCCCATATCGGCGTAGTAGAGGTCGTTGAATGTGGGCATGCGGAACGATTTCTTGTAAAACGCTCTCAGCGAGAGGTCGGCGGTGCTGCGCAGAGGGTTGAACGAGGCGAAGACAGCCGGGGTGAACACCTGTTTGTCATTCGGGGACTGCTGTCCGCGCAACTTGTCGTGGATGAAGGTGCCCAAACCGCTGGCCTGTAGCTTGAAGCGCGGAAGGTCGATGGCCGCTGCCACGGAGAGGAAATTGGAGAAGCGGTCGGGCTTTGCGAAGCCGTACATGTCGGCGTTGAGGGTGTTCCACATCAGGTCGTAGCTCGCCGACACCTGCAGCCAGTCGGTAAACTCATACATGTTCGACGACGAGAAGTAGACTTCGCGCTGCTTGTAGAGATTGTCGATTTTCACCTGCTTGTCGTCGTTGTTGACGTAGTGGGTGCGGTAGAAGGCATATTTGATGTTGTTCATGGTGGTGAACCGCCCGAAATAACCGGTGTAGCGCCCCTGGGCGAAGGAGTTGGTGTCCCAGATGCGCTCTCCGCGGCGCCACACATTGTTGACGATGGCCCCGGGCACACCGCGCTCGGAGTTGTAGTTGTACACCTTGAAGGTCCAGGAGCCGCGGGCGAGTGTGCCGTAGAGATTGGCCTCGATGCGGGTGGCGTTGATGTCGCCGTTCTGCCTCACGGCAGTGGTGTCGTAGGCCAGCTCGCCGGCGGGATTGACGCGGCGGTAACGGAATTTATATTTGCCACTCGAATTGACCCACTCGGCCGAGAGCGAGGCGTTGACACGGCTCGAGAGCTTCAGCTCTATGTTAGCCGAAGGATTGAGCAGGTCGAACGAGCCGAATCTCACCGCCGCACGTGCGTGGTACGACTCCCCTTCGTCGAACGAAGGTGTGCGGGTGCGCATGTAGATTGTTCCCGCCGAACCGAAGTCCTTGGCCGGCTGAAGGATCTGGCTCTTCTGGCCGTTGTAGAGCGAGAGCGACTCAATGTTGTCGAGCGAAAACTGGCCGAGGTCTATCTGGCCGTTCTGCGCGTTGCCCAGCTCCACACCGTCGTAGACCACGCCGGTGTGGTTGGTGCCCATCGAGCGGATGTTGACGGTCTTGATGCCTCCCACGCCGCCGTAGTCCTTCACCTGCACGCCGGCGAAATAGCGCAGCGCGTCGGCCACGCTGTTGCTGTTGAGCCGCTGCAGCTCCTCGCCGCTCAGCACCTGCGCCGGTATCACCTCCTTTTGCGGTGCCACGGCTGTCACCACCACCTCGCTCAGGCGGCGAGTCAGCGAGTCGGCCTCAACCTTTCGCTCCGATGCCGATAAGCCAGGCGCGAGGGCGCAGACAGCTGTGAATGCAAGTAAAAATGGTAGAAATATCCTGGTCTTCATTCTGTAATACATAAAAAAGTGCACATCACCGATATGCACTTTGAGGATATGTTTCTTACGAAACGACATTGACCATTATGCCGAGGCTACAACCGCGATTGAAGCCGTGACAACATGAATCCATGCCCGAGAACCCGCAGGCGCATATTCCGGTGGCAAAGTGGGTCTTCTGACTTTTCCCGGATGTCGCGCCTTCTCGCCGCCCGTGGGCGGCAATGGCTGTGCTGCGGCATCTTTTAGAGTGGGAATTTACAGCAGCGGGTACTGTCACGGATTCTCACCGTGTTCCTTCGGACGACGCCTCGCCCGTCACTTGTTCCACTTCTGCAAATTTACCACTATTTTCCCACCCCTCCAACATTTCCCTCCCTTTTTAGCGCTTAGGCGTGATGTAAATGGGCTGACGTCGGCTCCAATCACTACCCTATGCTATCTGACCAGGATATTCACCGCATTTTTGCGGTGAATAAATCAAGGAAAATTTGTAACTTCGCAACGTTATACCTCCATTTCCACTTACCCACCACTCCGTAGCCGATGCTTCTGTCACGATTATTTTTCAAATTTTTAAGCATAGCCGAGCCCCAAGCGCTCCGCGCCATCCGTGTTGACGCTCAGGCTTATATGGATTTTCGCCAAATCGCGGCATCGCCTCACGACGCGGAGCGCCTTTTCGCGCGATTTTCGGAGTTTCGCAGCATCGTCTATTACCGCATCAGCCGACGCTCACGCTATCCCTGGAAATGGTTCTTCCCGCCCGAACACACACTGCATATCATGTCCGACTCCATAGCTCCGGGCATCATTTTCATGCATGGATTCGCCACCATCGTCAACGGCACCACCGAGCCCGATGTAGTAGTATATCAGCAGGTTACCGTAGGCTTCGCCAAGACGGGGCGCCCCCATCTGCGCCGTGGATCCACCATATGCTGCGGAGCCAAAGTCCTCGGCCCGGTCACCGTGGGTGAGAATGCCACCGTAGGTGCCAACGCCGTAGTCACCAAAGATGTGCCCGACAATGCCATCGTGGCCGTCATCCCCGCCAAAATCATCGGCTGGAACACCCACCGCGCCATCCGCGCCGGCCGCGAGTAGCCCCTTCATCCCCTCACGATTAGCGCCTCCACTCTTGCGATTAGCCCCCTCCACACCTCTCGCGAATCCTCCCTCCCCTCTCTCGAGTAGCCTCTTCCCGTTTTTTTATAAAACTAAAAAAATAGTTGGCTGAAAATTTGGCCAACTAAAATATTAGTTTTACCTTTGGCTCGTCAACTAATTTATTAGTTACCATCCAAGATGCCGATTAGCTGCCATCTAAGATGCTGTCTAATCACCATCAACAGCACTGTCAAAACCCCATCAACGGCACTGTGCTGAGGACGAAGTCCGAAGTTCACCCGGATGGCCACTAAGCTCTAAGCTCTGAGCACTAAGAACTAAAAAAATATGTCTCGTCCCCGATCCCAACACCCCAAGCTCAGCGACCGCGAAGCTGAAATCATGCACATGCTCTGGAAGCGCGGCCCGCTCTATGTGCGCGAAATGCTCGAAAGCTATCCCGAGCCGCGTCCCCACTTCAACAGCGTGTCCACCACAGTGCGTATCCTCGAAGACAAAGGGTATGTGAGCCACGAAGCCATCAGCGGTTCGCATCGCTACTATGCAGTGGCGCAGCCATCTGACTTTGCCGGCCGCTCGCTGGCACAGATCATCCGCAACTTTTTCGACGGCTCGGCCCAGGCCGCCGTCTCCGCCCTTGTCAAGGAGGAGAAAATCTCCATCGAGGAGCTTCGCGAGATCATCGAAACAGTAGAACGAAACAATAAATCGTGACCGCTATGGGAGCCTTTGCCGCATATACATTCGTAGCCGGGATAGTACTGGCGGCAGCATACCTGATCTATCAGTGGCTGCTGTCGGGCGAAAATCAGCCGACATTCAATCGCGCCGTGCTGCTGTCGGTCTATGCCTTAGCATTTCTCTCGCCGCCGCTGCTCGCCCTTGGAGGCGCAGCATCAGCGTCGGGGGCAACCGGAGCGATAACCCTCGGCGAGGTCAGCGCCACACTTGCCGACACGCCTCACGGCGGCTCCACCTTCATTGAGATTTTGCTTTGGATCTATCTTGCCGGGATGATTGCCACCGCACTTTGGACCCTCGCGGGCGTCGTAAAGATCACGCGGCTGGTGGCATCGGGCGAGAAGGTGCGCGAGGAGCATTGCACCATAGTGCTGCTCGACCGGGCTGACATCGCTCCCTTCAGCTGGGGGAGGTATGTGGTGATGAGCCGTAACGAGGATGCCGATGCCGCGTCCATCATCCTCTGCCACGAAAAGGCGCATATCGGCCTGCAGCATTTCGCCGATCTGCTGCTCGCACAAGCCGTGTGCATCGTGCTGTGGTACAATCCCGCCTCATGGCTGATGATATCGGCACTGAAATCGGTGCACGAATATCAGGCAGACAGCCGGGTGCTCGCCACGGGCATCAGTCCGCGGCAATATCAGATGTTTTTAATACAAAAGGCCATTGGCGTTAGATTCCAGTCGCTCGCCAACAGCCTTAATCACAGTAATCTTAAACAACGTATCACTATGATGTACAATCGAAAGTCCTCAGCATGGCGGCGCAGCCGGGCGCTGGCCGTCGTGCCGGCTGTGGCGCTTGCGTTCGCGCTCATGCAGATCCCGTCGGTAAGCCATGCCATCGACGCGGCCGCCTCAACGAGCCTCACCGTCAGCGCCGCTCCCTCAGCCACCGGCAAAGTTAGCAAAACCGCGGCGAAAAAGCAAACAGCTGCACAAACGCCGACCGACCACCCCGAAGTGTTGCCGAAATTTCCCGGCGGCGAAGTGGCAATGATGCGCTACCTCATGGAAAATGTGAAGTATCCTGAGGCCGCAATCAACGACTCCATACAAGGGAGGGTGGTACTGCGCATGACCATCGGCACCGACGGCTCTGTGGGCGACATCGAGGTGTTGCGCCCCGTAGATCCCCGGCTCGACGCCGAGGCCATCCGCGTGGTCAAATCTATGCCCCGCTTTACTCCCGGCGAGAGCCACGGCGAGAAAGTAGCCTGCAACTATGTGCTCCCCATCAACTTCTCGCTGAAGTGACCCACTGAAACAGCTGAAGTGACACTCGAAAACAACTCAAGTGCCGCAACCGCCTGAACGACGGCTGCGGCACTTTCGCCCTAATGTACTATGAGATGGGTAGGGAATAAATCTTTTTAAATAGCAGCCTCTTCGGTTGTCTCCTCCTCCACTACTACCGGCTCAGCCGGCTCGGAGAGCTTGTCGTCGATCGACTTGGCCGAGTTGGCGATGCTTGCCAGAGCCAGACAGCCCTCCGCTAAGAAGCGGCTCATAAGCACTATGATGTATCCTCCGATAGGATAAATCACTAAACCGGCGACACTGATGTATGTGTGGAAGTAATATCTCAGCTCCGAACCGCCGAAAATCAATAAGAGCAATACGATGGCAAATCCGCCAACGCCTAACATTGCGCCGAGCCATTCGCCTGCGGTCTGGATAAAGTTGGCTACCAGGGGGATAGCCACGAAACGCGACGATCCCTTAGCTTCGAGGTTGAGGGCCTTGCAGCGTTTGAACCATATGGCCATTCCCATATAAGCCAACGCAATAGCTACAAGTATAACCAGCACCAAACCGAAGCGGAGACCTCCGGTTACCCATTCCCATGCGTCGCTTACCATTTTGATAGCGTAGATCGGGAGCAAGATGTTCAGCAAGCCGATGATGATGTAGAGCCACTTGAAGGGCTGACGGAAGAACTTGTTGGAGTCAACATAGTTGAACATCGGATTAAGAATACTAAAAAATTTGTCCATAACAAATCTATTAAATTGGTGATAAAAAAAGCTTTCTTCGATTAGGTATTAGAATAAATATACACTTCAAAAGGCTTAAAATAGGTATCCACTGCTCAGGGCTTAGAATAAATATTTACTATTTCACGCTTTCCTGCATAATCATTCATCAGCCTCCCCCCTCTTTCACGCAAATTTAAAAACTATTATTTTATTTTCAAAATATTTTGCCATATTTCCGCACGAATCGACATCAAAACGATTGTGATTGCAATCGCGTTTTTTGAACATAATCCTCCACCTTTCTGTTTGTAATACTGAGAGGGCATAAAGCCCTCATCATACTCTCAAAACCCAAAACAAAAATGCTGGAAACAGAATACAAATTCGCAGAAGTTTACGATCTCGCCAAGCTGCTCGATGCCGCTGCCGACCGTGTGCAGTTCAAAAACATCTTCAATAACGCCAACGGAGGCGTGGCCCTGCTGGCTTTCAAGGCCGGGCAACATCTCGACACCCATCTCGCACCCGCCGAAGTGATGGTGTATGTAGTGGAAGGTGAAGTAGTGTTCACCATGTTCGATAAGCCCCACACCCTCCAGGCCAACTCCTTCATGCTCATGGGCGAAGGTGTGCCTCACAGCGTTGTCGCCAACACCGACGCCAAAGTGATGCTTGTCAAAATCAAGAGCGAAAGCTGATACACAGCCCCCTCTCTGCCATCTAAATTCATTAGCCACCGATAAAACTAACAACTATGGACAATCAGAACTACGTATGCGAAGTGTGCGGCTACGTCTACGATCCCGCCGTAGGCGATCCCGACCACGGTATCAAGCCCGGAACATCATTTGCCGACCTGCCCGACGACTGGGTTTGCCCCATCTGCGGCGTAGGCAAAGACCAGTTCGCCCCCGACAAATAACGTCCCCTTCCCCTAAAGTTCGTAACAAAGGCTGGTGCGGGCGCTGAATACAGCGCCCCTACTGCCAGTGCCAATATATTTTTAGTTATCAAAGCTTTAGCTTTGATCATGCAGCGGATGTTTTTTATAACGCAAGAGGGGAACACCAAAAAAGCGAACACAGATTTTACTCTGTCTTCGCTTTTTTGGTGGAGTACAGCGGACTCGAACCGCTCACCTCGACACTGCCAGTGTCGCGCTCTAGCCAGATGA
>CAJLLX010000004.1 GCA_905207535.1 uncultured Muribaculaceae bacterium
GGGGGCGGGGTCGGTGGGCTTGGGGGGGCGCTGGAGGGTGAAGATGTACTCGAGGCCGCCGCCGCGACGGTTGCGGACGCTGATGGAGCCGCCCATGGTGTTGATGCCGCTCTTTACGATGGAGAGCCCCAGGCCGGTGCCTCCGGCTTTGCGCGAGCGGCCGGAGTCTACGCGATAGAAGCGGTCGAAGAGGTGGGAAAGATGCTCCTCGCCTACTCCTACGCCATTGTCGTAGAAAGAGAAGGTGTAATAGCGGTCGTTGCGGCCGATGAGCTCGATGCCGATCTGGGTGCCCTGCGAATAGGCCACGGCATTGCGCACGAGGTTGAGCAGCACGGAGTTGAGCAGGTTTTCGTTGCCCATGATGTCGCACTCGAGGGGGATGTTGTAGCGGAAATCTATGTTTTTCAATATTCCCGACTTGGTGACGTCGTCGCAGAGGGTGAAGACCATGGAGTGGAAGTCGATCTGCTTCATGGGGATGGAGTTGCCCGACTCGTCGAGGCGGGTCATGGTGGAGAGGTCGTTGAGCATGGCCACGAGGCGCTCCACATTCATCTGCGCTTTGTGCAGGAAGTGCATACGGTCTGCCTCAGGCATATCGGGCTGATTGATAAGCATCTCCACATAGGCGCGGATGATGCCGATGGGGGTTTTGAGCTCGTGGGAGATGTTGTCGGTGAGCATCTTCTTCATGTCGTTTTTGTCCTGCGTGGCTTTGAGGGCAATGACATGCTCGCGCTCACGGCGCACATTGGCCTGCATGCGCGAATTGTAGATAGCCACGATCTGACGCGAGATTTCGCCGATCTCGTCGGAGGGGAAGTCGCCCATGGGGATGAAATCCTTGTCGGCGGCGGCTCGCATGGCAAAGTCGTGGAGCAAGCTTACATTGCGGGCCTGATGTGAGGTGATGATGAAGGCCAGGATGGTGCCTCCCACACCCACTACGAGGATGAAAAGCCACATGATAGGGTCGACCGATGCCGCCTTCTCTATGCGCTTGCTCTCGGGGATGCTGATGCGTATCTCCATGCCGTCGTCGGGGGTGATACGTCGCGAATAGTAGAATAGGGGCGAGTCGGATAGCTTCTCGTCCATGAGTCGCATCAGCTTGGTGCCGTCGGGGAGCACGGTCATCTCGGTATCGAAGGCGCGGTCGGGCACGGGATAACGCGAATCGCCCGCGCTTTCGATCAGCTTGTTGGTGTTGAGATCATAGGCCTGAAGGCTGATATCCTCAAGATAGGAGCCCTTGAGATACTCTTTGACAAACCGCAGGGTGGTGGGGATGTCGTTGTTGGATGCGTGTGCATCAGCAATGGTCGATGCGGCCAGGTCGATGCGCTCCAGGATGCTCTCGTTGCGGAAGCGGCGCTCCTGTCGGCTCACCAGAAATGCCAAACACAGCACCACGAGCCACACGCATACAGCCGCCGTGCCGAACAGGCGTATATTGTATTTCAACCGGCGCTTCATCTCTCAAGATTTAGCTTAGAATGAAAAACGATGCAAGAACGTCAAATTGACCGGTAAAAGCGGTGCAGAGCGTCGCGGCATCAGGCTTCGGACTTGAATCCGTAGCCGAACCCGAGGCGTGTGACGATGTTGTCGCCGTAGACGCCGAGCTTCTGGCGCAGACGGGCCACATTGACATCGATGGTGCGGTTGGCCACCTGGGTGTCCCACACCTGCTGCATGATCTCGGCACGTGAGTGAATGCGCTCGCGGTTGTTGAGGAAGAAGTGGAGGAGGTCAAACTCAATGCGAGTCAGCTCGGCGTCCTTGCCGTTGATGTAGCACACCTTGCCGTTGCGGTCGAGGCGGAGTGTCTTGAAGGTGATGTCGGGCTCGTAGCTTGCTTTCACCACATTTTCAGGCACGGGAGTGGTCACCTGTGCCGGTGCCATCGGGCGTGGAGCGCGCATGGAGGTGCGGCGGAGCACAGCTTTCACGCGGGCTATCACCTCGCCGATGTTGAAGGGCTTGGTGATATAGTCGTCGGCGCCGATGTTGAGGCCCTTCACGAGGTCGTCCTCGCCGTCCATGGCCGAGCAGAAGATGATGGGGATATTTTCGATGACGGGATTGGGATTGTTGCGCACACGTTTGGCGAAATCAAATCCGCTCATGTGCTCCATCATGATATCCACAATCATCAGATTGTAAACTTCAAGGTTATAGCCGAGCGCAGTCTCGGCGCTGTCGGCGGTATCGACGTCGAATCCCTCTTTTTCGAGATTATATTTGAGAATCTCGCACCATGACTCTTCGTCGTCGATCACCAGAATACGAACATTCATTTATCGTAGTGTTTATATGTACTTTTATTTCTTTGATTATCAGTAGCCTATACGTCTGCGCGATGCTATAAATCAGCGACAGAGAGGCAACGGGCTTGCAGAAACCCGAGCAAACTGCATAGTTTTGCAATAAAATTACAGAGAAAAAACGGAACGGCAATGTTACAAACGTTAAAATGCGTTAAATCGTCATATAGGGCAAACAATCCAACCTGCGACGTGTTTTAAAGGTATAATTACTATTTGCACTGTGTTTTTTCATGGTATTAGATTTAAGGTTAAAGATAAAAGCAAAAAAGGCTGTCGTGAGACAGCCTTTTTTGTGATATATAGGATAGCGCCTCTAAAAGACGCCGGCAAGCCGGCTGAACAGTAACAAAAAAGGGTCAGCGGATATTTCCGGTGGATGACGTGGTAAAAAACCGTTTAAAATGATAATTGCTTTTGCGAATAAATTTTCGGAGGGCGGCGAGGCGGTTGTCCATATTCTAAAACCGCCCTTTTCAGATTGATCCAATTTATTCCTGAAAGAGGGCTTCTGAGAGGGCCTGAAGGGCGCGGACTTTGTCTTCGGCCTTGACGAGGAAGGAGATATTGTAGTTGGAGCCGCCGTATGAGATCATGCGCACGGGGATGTGGCGGAGAGCGTTGACGGCCTGCGCCTCAAAGCCGCGGTTGTGCCACTCGAGGTCGCCCACCACGCAGATGATCACCATGTCGTAGTCGACGGTGACGGTGCCTATCTCCTTGAGCTCGTCGATGATATGCTCCAGTTTGAGCGGATTGTCGATGGTGACGGAGATCCCCACCTCGGAGGTGGCGATCATGTCGAGCGGCCGCTTGTAGTTGTCGAAAATCTCGAACACACGGTGGATAAATCCCGACGCCATGAGCATGCGTGTGCTCTTGATCTTCACGGCCATGATGCCATCCTTGGCGGCGACGGCCTTGATGGAGCGCGAATGTACGGTGTTGTAAATCAGCGTGCCGCGGGCTTCGGGCTCCATGGTGTTGAGCACACGGATGGGGATGTTGTTGAATTTCGCCGGCATCACGCAGGTGGGGTGCAGGATCTTAGCACCGAAATAAGCCAGCTCGGCAGCCTCGTCGAAATGGAGCTCGGCCACGGGCGAGGTGTGCTCCACATAGCGCGGGTCGTTGTTGTGCATGCCGTCGATGTCGGTCCAGATCTCTATCTCCTCGGCATGGATGGCTGCGCCGATGAGCGAGGCGGTGAGGTCGCTGCCTCCGCGCTGCAGATTGTCGATCTCGCCGGCGGCATTGCGGCAGATGAATCCCTGAGTGACAAACAGATCGGCATCGGGATGAGCCTCAAGCATGGGGATGAGCTTCTGCGAGATATAGTCGATGTCGGCCTCGCCGTCGGAGTCGGTGCGCATGAAGTCGAGGGCCGGGAGCCACACACAGTTCACCCCGGTTTCGGCCATGTAAAGCTCCATCATGGCGGTGCTCATCAGCTCGCCCTGAGCAAGGATAATCTTCTCAAACTGCGGCTCATAGGCATCGTGGGCCAGTGAGCGGAGCAGAGCAAAATTTTCGGCGAGCCTTTCGGCGGCTTTGGCGCGATACTCCTCTGTGTCGTAAAGCTCAGAGATCACGGCGAGATATTTGTCCTCGAGAGTGTTGATGGTATCCTTGGCGCTGTTGACATTCTTGCGCGAAAGATATCCGGCGATCTCCACGAGGGTGTTGGTGGTGCCCGACATGGCCGAAAGCACCACTATATTGCGTCCGCGGTCGCGGACCAGTGCGGCTACATTCTTAATGCGTTCGGCACTCCCCACGGAAGTGCCTCCGAATTTCATTACCTTCATACCTTATAGGGGTGGTGTGAAAATCTGGTGATAAAAATTTACTGACGGTTGCGGCTCATTTGCACACGAGCTGCTTGGCCTCGCAGCGGATCACGCGGGCGGGATACTGATCGACGAGCTGCAGATTGTGAGTGGCCATGATCACGGCGGTGCCGTTGCGTGCTATCTCGTGGAGATGGCGCACGATGCTGTCGCCGGTCTGCGGGTCGAGGTTGCCGGTGGGCTCGTCGGCCAGGATGAGGCGCGGCTTATTGAGCAGTGCGCGGGCAATGACTATGCGCTGCTGCTCGCCTCCCGAGAGCTCATGGGGCATCTTGTAAGATTTGTTGGCCATCCCCACCTGTGCGAGCACCTCTTCGATGCGCTCGTCCTTGGCCGAGGGGTCGCGCCAGCCGGTGGCATCGAGCACAAAGCGCAGATTGTCGTAGACATTGCGGTCGGTGAGCAGCTGGAAGTCCTGAAACACAATGCCGATCTGTCGGCGCAGCATGGGGATCTCCTTGCGGCTGATGCCCACGAGGTCGGTGCCCATCACGCGGGCCTCGCCCGTGGTGACGGGGATCTCGGCATACATGGATTTGAGCAGGCTCGACTTGCCGCTGCCCACCTTGCCGATAAGGTAGGCAAACTCCCCTTCGGCTATCTGCAGGTGCACATGCTTGAGCACCACCAGCTCCTTGCGGAGTATCTCCACGTCGGTGTATTCTATTACGTTCATTCAGTTGGGATAAGTTTCTGAGTGCAAAATTAGTGTTTCATGCCCTAATAGAGCTGCTGCATCAGAGTGTTAACATTAAATTAACACATTTTTACAGCCAAAACGGGCCAAAGACAACACAAGTTGCACCGGCCGGACTGAAAAAAATCGGCGGGCGGATTGTTATGTAAACAAAAAACGCTAATTTTGCACGTTGAAAATTCCAGCCATTAAACCAATAACCATACGGGAGCCCCGGCGCTTCCGTCATAAAACTATAATACAATATGCAAGTTACGCTTGAAAAGACCGGCGAACTCGACGGCATCATCAAAGTAGACGTGGTGCAGGACGACTATATCGCCAAGGTAAATCAGGAGCTTAAAGAGATAGGCCGCGAACGTGTGATCCCAGGATTCCGCAAAGGCCACGTGAGCCTCGAGCAGCTCCGTCGCCGCTTCGGCAAAGAGGTGAAGAGCCATGTGCTCAACGAGGAGGTATACCGCGCAGTCATCGACTATATCCGCGAGAACAAGGTGAACATCCTCGGCGAGCCGCTGCCCGTAGAGGTAAAGGAGATCAGCCTCGACCAGCCCGACTATACATTCGAGTATGAGATCGGCTACGCTCCCGAGATCAGCGCCCCCATCGACGACACCCTCACCCTCCCCTACTACACCATCGCCGTCGACGACAAGCTGGTGGCCGACCAGGACCAGGCCCTGCGCGAGCGCTTCGGCGCTCAGGTGCCCGGCGAAGAGGTTGACGCCAAGGCTCTGGTGAAGGGCGCCATCATGGAGCTCAACGAAGACGGCACCGTGAAGACCGACGAAGGCGCAGTGCAGGTGGTAGACGGCATTGTTGCCCCCATGTACTTCACCGACAAGGAGCAGGCAGCTCTCTTCGACGGCAAGAAGGTGGGCGACAAAGTGCGCTTCAACCCCTGGAAGACATGCGACGGCCACGCAGCCGAGCTCTCCTCGATGCTTCACATCAGCAAGGAGCAGGCAGCCGACATGAAGGCCGACTTCGAGATGGCAATCTCCGAGATCATCGTGCTCAAACCCGCCGAGCACAACGAGGAGTTCTACAAAGAGGTGTTCCCCGGCAACGCTGAGGTGACCGACGAGGAGAAATACTACGCCGAGCTGCGCAAGATGATCGCCGCTCAGCTGGCTCCCAACAGCGATCAGCTCTTCATGCGCGACACCCGCGAGGCTCTGATCGAGAAATACGGCAACTTCGACCTCCCCGCAGCCTTCCTCAAGAAGTGGCTCGTAGCCCGCAACGAGGGTCTGACCGCCGAGAATGTCGACGCCGAATACGAGAAGATGGTTCCCGCCATCAAGTGGGAGCTGCTTCAGGGCAAAATCTCGGGCGATCTCGAGATCAAGGTGACCGAAGAGGATATGCTCAACTTTGCCAAAGGTGTGGCCTACCGCCAGTTCATGCAGTATGGCATGACCAACATGGACGACGAGACCCTCACCAACTATGCAAAGCGCATCCTTGAGGACAAGGACACCGCACGTCGCATGGCCGAGGATCTTGCCGACCGCAAGATGTTCAACGCCATCCGCGCCAAGGCCCACATCGACGAGAAGACCGTAAGCCTCGACGAGTTCAAGGCTATGGCTCAGGCCGAGAAGGCATAAACAGCAACCGACAGGCTCCGCCCCGCGGCGGTGACCTCAAACAATACACTCCGAGGACGGTGTGCCGGCGAGACAATCGCGGCACACCGTCCTTGCGCTCTGCGCCCGCAGACGCCCCGGGGACGGAGGCGCCTTCGGCTCCGGCAGTGCGCGATGAAGCGGGCGTACGACGTGCGCGATATGTGCAAAAACGTGCGATGCGCTTTTTTTATAGTTTTTTTGAGATATTTTTGGAGAAAATGTATTATCTTTGAATTACCGTTTTGCCGGAATGACGGCTTTCGCCATTATCGCCACAAATCTTCTCCCGATAAAGCCGCACGATGCCTCCGGAAGCGGGTAAAAACAACACGAAAAAAAACAAAGATTTCCATATGAACAATTTCAACAGCAACGACTTCCGCAACTATGCAGTGAAGCATCTCGGCATGAACGGCCTTGCTCTCGACCAGTATACGTCGGCCACGGCAGCCGACATCCGCTCGAGCTACATCTCTCCCACCATCATAGAGGAGCGTCAGCTCAACGTGGCCCAGATGGACGTGTTCTCGCGTCTGATGATGGACCGCATCATATTTTTAGGCACTGAGGTGAACGACTACACCGCCAATGTGATCCAGGCCCAGCTGCTCTACCTCGACTCGGCCGATCCCGGCAAAGATGTGTCGATCTATATCAACTCGCCCGGCGGCTCGGTATACGCAGGTCTCGGCATCTACGACACCATGCAGTATATCAGCTCCGATGTGGCCACCATCTGCACCGGCATCGCCGCCTCCATGGCCGCCGTGCTGCTGGTAGCCGGCACCAAGGGGAAGCGCTTCGCCCTCAACCACTCGCGTGTGATGATACATCAGCCCATGGGTGGCGCTCAGGGTCAGGCCAGCGACATCGAGATCACAGCCCGCGAGATACAGAAACTCAAACAGGAGCTCTACCACATCATCTCCGACCACTCGGGCCAGCCCTTCGAGAAGGTGGAGCGCGACTCCGACCGCGACTACTGGATGACAGCCCTCGAGGCCAAGGAGTACGGCATGATCGACGATGTGCTCACCAAAGCCCGCGGCGGCAACGCAGCACACTGATTGAACTGAAATAAAGCATCCGGCGGCCAAGACATGCCCGCCATGTGGCCGCCGGAAAATCTTTCAACAACGATAAATGGCAAAGAAAAAAATAGAAAGCTGCGCGTTCTGCGGCCGCCCCGCCAACCAGTCGGAGGTGATGATTCCGTCGGGTATCACTCCCGATGTGTATCTCTGCGCCGAATGTGCCGACGCCATCCACGACATTCTCAACGAATATCGCGGAGCCGACCCGGCCAGGAAAAAGAGCGGCAAAGCCAAGGACAGCGGCCTTCCCGAGCTGAAAAAGATACCCAAGCCCAAAGAGATCTGCGCCTTTCTCGACCAGTATGTCATCGGGCAGGAGAGCGCCAAGCGCTACCTCTCAGTGGCCGTCTACAACCACTACAAGCGCCTGAGCCAGGCTCAGGACGACGATGTGGACATCGAGAAGAGCAACATCATTCTCGTAGGCCCCACCGGTACCGGCAAAACCCTTCTGGCCAAGACCATAGCACGCCTGCTTGAGGTGCCCTTCACCATCGTCGATGCCACGGTGCTCACCCAGGCCGGATATGTGGGCGAAGATATCGAGAGCCTGCTCACCCGCCTGCTGCAGGTGGCCGACTACGACGTGGAGAAGGCCGAGCGCGGCATCGTGTTCATCGACGAGATCGACAAGATAGCCCGCAAGGGCGACAACCCCTCCATCACCCGCGACGTCAGCGGCGAGGGCGTGCAGCAGGGGCTTCTCAAACTGCTTGAGGGCTCGATAGTGAACGTGCCCCCTCAGGGCGGCCGCAAGCACCCCGAACAGCGCATGATCCCGGTGAATACCAAGAACATCCTCTTCATCTGCGGCGGCGCCTTCGACGGCATAGAGCGCAAGATAGCCCAGCGCCTCAACACCCACGTGGTGGGCTACTCCACCGACAAGGAGCGCCAGCGCATCAACCGCGACAACTATCTGAGCTACGTGGCTCCGCAGGACCTCAAGAGCTTCGGACTGATACCCGAGATCATCGGACGTCTGCCGATCCTCACCCACCTCGAGCCCCTCGACCGCGACGCCCTGCGCCGCGTGCTCACCGAGCCTAAAAACGCCATCACCCGACAGTATGAAAAACTGTTTGCAATGGATGGTGTCAAGCTCAAATTCGAGCCCGAGGCCCTCGACATGATAGTGGACAAAGCCATCGAATACAAACTCGGCGCCCGCGGCCTGCGCGCCATAGTGGAGACGGTGATGATCGACTCGATGTTCGAGCTCCCCTCCACCCAGAAGCGCACCTTCACCGTCACCGCCAAGTATGTGACCGACAAGCTGCAGAGCTCCCACTTCGAGCTCAACAAAGACCTCGACATCAAGGAGTAAAGAGGCACACTCCCCCCCCGCTTCTCCGCTCTACGCTCCCTCTCTCACCCTACTCAACATTAAATCAGAGATAAAAAACAACAAAATTTCCTCCCCCTCCGAGACAATCCGCCGCAACAGGGGCAAGCAGTCTCTCTTAAACCCTATCCCATGATAACAAAACAGCAATTGACCGATGTCTTGAAATCGAACTTCGGTTTCGATCACTTCAAAGGCAACCAGGAGCAGATCATGATGTCGCTCCTCGAAGGCAAGGATGTGTTTGTGCTGATGCCTACGGGCGGAGGCAAGTCGCTCTGCTATCAATTGCCGTCTCTGCTCATGGAAGGCACGGCTATAGTAGTGTCGCCGCTGATAGCCCTGATGAAAAATCAGGTAGATGCCATGCGCAACTTCAGCACCGACGACGGCATAGCCCATTTCCTGAACTCGTCGCTCAACAAGAGCGCCGTAGATCAGGTGAAAGCCGACATAGTGTCGGGAAAGACCAAGCTGCTCTATGTGGCGCCGGAATCTCTCACCAAAGAAGAGAATATTGAATTTTTGAAAACAGTTCCCATATCGTTCTACGCCGTGGACGAAGCTCACTGCATCTCTGAGTGGGGCCACGATTTCCGGCCGGAGTACCGGCGGATCCGCCCCATCATCAACGACATACAGCAGCGCCCGGTGATAGCCCTCACGGCTACCGCCACCCCCAAGGTGCAGCACGATATACAGAAGAATCTCGGCATGACCGACGCCGTGGTGTATAAATCGTCGTTCAACCGGCCCAATCTCTACTACGAGATCCGGCCCAAGACCGCCAATATAGACCGCGAGATCATCAAGTTCATCAAAAACCACGAGGAGTGCTCGGGCATCATCTACTGCCTGAGCCGCAAGAAGGTGGAAGAACTGGCCGAGCTGCTGCAGGTGAACAACATCAAGGCGCTCCCCTACCACGCCGGTATGGATCCCGCCACACGCTCGGCCAATCAGGATGCGTTCCTGCTTGAGAAGACCGATGTGATAGTGGCCACGATAGCCTTCGGCATGGGTATCGACAAGCCCGATGTGAGATATGTGATACACTACGACATGCCCAAGTCGCTCGAAGGCTACTATCAGGAGACGGGGCGTGCCGGTCGCGACGGAGGCGAAGGCCGATGCATCACCTTCTACTCCGCCAAAGACCTCAAGAAGATGGAGAAGTTCATGCAAGGGAAGCCTGTCAACGAGCAGGAGATAGGCAAACAGCTGCTGGCCGAGACGGCCTCCTACGCCGAGTCGTCGGTGTGCCGCCGCAAGACGCTCCTCCACTACTTCGGCGAGGAATATGAGCCTGACAACTGCGGGAACTGTGATAACTGTTTAAACCCGAAGAAGAAAGTGGACGCTAAAGATGATTTATGCGCGGTGCTTGAAACAATCATCGCCCTTAAAGAAAAATTTAAAGCCGAACACATTATCGACGTCGTCACCGGGAGGGAAACCGCCGACGTACGCTCATATCATCACGACGAACTGGAAGTATTCGGTTCGCTCCCCAAGACCGACCGCAAATATCTGGGGGCACTGATGCGTCAGGCCACCATAGCCGGCTATATCGAGCGCGAGATCGAGAATTTCGGGCTGGTGAAAATCACCGCCAAAGGGAAGGACTTCCTCAAGAAGCCTGTGACCTTCAAGATAGTGGAGGACAACGACTTTGTCGACGACGACGAGGATGTGACCGTAAAGAGCGGAGCCTCGTGTGCCGTAGACCCCGAGCTCTACTCCATCCTCAAGGACCTGCGCAAGAAGATAGCCAAGCACTACAATCTGCCCCCCTACGTCATCTTCCAGGATCCCTCGCTCGAAGCCATGGCCACCACCTACCCCGTGACCATGGAGGAGCTGCAGAACATCACCGGCGTGGGTGCCGGCAAGGCCAAGCGCTACGGCGAGGAATTCATCAAGGTGATCAAGACCCACGTGGAGGAGAACGAGATAGAGCGCCCCGAGGACCTGCGCGTGCGCTCCGTGGCCAACAAGAGCCGCATCAAGATCTCCATCATCCAGGCCATCGACCGCAAGATCGACCTCGACGAGCTGGCCAACTCGAAGTGCATGGAGTTTGGCGAGCTGCTCGACGAGATCGAGGCCATCGTCTACTCCGGCACCAAGATCAACATCGACTATTTCATCAACGAGATCATCGACGACGACCATCAGGAGGATATTTTCGAATACTTCAAGGAGGCCGACTCCGATTCGCTCGAAGATGCCATCCAGGAGCTGGGCTCGGAGTATACCGAGGACGAAATAAGGCTCATGCGCATCAAATTTCTCAGCGAACTGGGCAACTGATGCCGCGCCGAGCGGCCCTAAGCAGCGCCGAGCGGCCCTAAGGCCGCCGGCGGCCCCTTCAGGGATGTATGGAACCGGCAACCGAATGTATTGCCCCCGAATGTAGCCGCCGCAGAGGCAACAGACCGTTAAAAATTATATAATTACGGGAATTTTTCGTACCTTTGCGGCTGATTTCCAATCACCGGCCGGATGCCGAAGGATTCCGGCAAAGTTACAACACATGACAAAATGATAGCTGTAAACAATTTAGGCATACAATTCGGTAAAAGAGTATTATTTCAGGATGTTAATTTAAAATTTACTCCGGGCAACTGCTACGGAATCATCGGCGCCAACGGTGCCGGAAAGTCCACGCTCATGCGCATACTTTCCGACCAGCTGAGCCCCACCCACGGCTCTGTGACCATGGGTCCCGGCGAGCGAATGAGCGTGCTGGAGCAGGACCACTTCAAATTTGACGACTGCACGGTGATCAACACCGTCCTCCAGGGCCACACAGTGCTCTGGGACATCATGCAGGAGAAAGATGCTCTCTACGCCAAGCCCGACTTCAGCGACGCCGACGGCATCCGCGCCTCGGAGCTGGAGGAAAAATTTGCCGAGCTCGAGGGATGGAACGCCGAGAGCGACGCCGCAGCCCTGCTGAGCGGCCTCGGCATCAAGGAGGACCGCCACTACATGCTCATGCGCGACCTTTCGGGTAACGAAAAAGTGCGCGTGCTGCTGGCTAAGGCCCTTTTCGGCAACCCCGACAACCTTCTGCTCGACGAGCCTACCAACGACCTCGACCTCGACACCGTGGCATGGCTCGAAGACTATCTATCGAAATTTGAAAACACCGTGCTGGTGGTGAGCCACGACCGTCACTTCCTCGACTCGGTGTGCACCCATACCCTCGATATCGACTACAACAAGGTGAAGCTCTTCGCCGGCAACTACAGCTTCTGGTACGAATCGTCGCAGCTGGCCCTGCGTCAGCAGCAGCAACAGAACAAGAAGGCCGAGGAGAAGCGCAAGGAGTTGCTCGAATTCATCCAGCGATTCAGCGCCAATGTGGCCAAGTCGAAGCAGACCACCTCGCGCAAAAAGATGCTCGAGAAACTCAATGTGGAGGAGATCCAGCCGTCGTCGCGCCGCTACCCCGGCATCATCTTCACTCCCGAGCGCGAGCCGGGCAACAAGATCCTCGAGGTGCACGGCCTCTCGGCTTCGGTCGACGGCGAGGTGCTCTTCAAGGATGTCAACTTCCAGATAGAGAAGGGCGACAAGGTGGCCTTCCTGAGCCATGACCCCCGCGCCATGACAGCCCTCTTCGAGATCATCAACGGCCACCGCAAACCCGACTCCGGCACCTACGACTGGGGTCAGACCATCACCACGGCCTATCTGCCCCTGGACAACACGGAGTTTTTCAACACCGATATGAACCTCGTGGACTGGCTCTGCCAGTTCTCCACCGATTCGAGCGAGATCTACCTCAAGGGATTCCTGGGCAAGATGCTCTTCTCGGGCGAGGAGGTGCTCAAGAAAGCCTCGGTGCTCTCCGGCGGCGAGAAGATGCGCTGCATGATAGCACGCATGATGCTGCGCAACGCCAACACCATGATCCTCGACTCCCCCACCAACCACCTCGATCTGGAGTCGATTCAGGCCTTCAACAACACCCTACAGAACTTCAAAGGCAATATCCTGCTGTCGTCGCACGACCATGAGTTCATCCAGACCGTGTGCAACCGCATCATAGAGCTGACCCCCAACGGCATCATCGACAAGATGATGGAGTATGACGACTATATCACCGACGAGAAGGTGGCCGCAGCCCGCGAGCGCCTTTACGCCAAAGAATAAAACAATATCAAGGTGTGACGCTGCGATGGCAGGCATTGCGGCTCACACCTTCAACACTTTTCTACAATGGTAAAGCATATTGTCACATTCAAGCTTACTGGCACCCCTGAGGAGCGCCGCCGCGTGGCCGAAGCCTTCCGCGACGCCCTGCTGCAGCTCCCCTCGCAGATCTCCGTGCTCCGGAGCATAGAAGTGGGCATCAACGCCAATCCCGCCGAGAGCTGGGATGTGGTGCTCACCGCCGTGGTGCCCGCGATGGCCGATGTCGAGGTCTACGCCAAGCATCCGGCCCATGTAGCCGCCGCCTCGCTGCTGGCCGGACACAAAGCCGACCGCGCCTGCGTAGACTACGAATTCTAAGGCGACTACAATCCGCCGTCTTAGAGCCAACAACTCACTAAGCTCTAAGCTCTTAGTACCAAGAACTAAATACATTATCACTCCATAACCACCACCTCCTCATGGTTCAGTTTTTCAAAAAAGGGAGTTCGACCTTCTATGCGGTTGAAACCGACCATCGCCTCGACGAGAGCGAGAAAGAGAAATTAATGTGGGCATTCTCGGGAGCACATCCCCTGAGCGCCACATCCGTAAAGGGCAGTTTCATCGGTCCGCGCCGTGAAATGATCACCCCCTGGAGCACCAACGCAGTGGAAATAGCCCAGAACATGGGCCTCAAAGGGATCACCCGCATCGAGCAGTTCACCCGCCTGGCCGACGGCGAGGAGCCCCGCTTCGACAAGATGCTCATGCGCCACTACGACGGGCTCAACAGCCGCATCTTCACCCTCGACCGCAAGCCCGAGCCGATAGTGAAAATCAGCGACATCCACACCTACAACGCACAGGAAGGTCTGGCCCTCAGCCCCGAGGAGGAAACCTATCTGAGCGGCCTCGCCAAGAAGCTGGGGCGCCCCCTCACCGACTCGGAGGTATTCGGCTTCTCGCAGGTCAACTCGGAGCACTGCCGCCACAAGATCTTCAACGGCACCTTCGTCATCGACGGCGAGGAGAAACCGCTGTCGCTCTTCAAACTGATCAAACGCACCTCGCAGGAGAGCCCCAACGGCCTTGTGAGCGCATACAAAGATAATGTGGCCTTCCTCGAGGGTCCCACGGTAGACCAGTTCTACCCCGTCAACCCCGACCGCCCCGACTACTTCGAGGTGAAGGATCTCGACACCGTGATCTCGCTCAAGGCAGAGACCCACAACTTCCCCACCACCGTGGAGCCCTTCAATGGCGCTGCCACCGGCACCGGCGGCGAGATCCGCGACCGTCTCGGGGGCGGCAAGGCCTCGCTCCCCATCGCCGGCACAGCCGTATACATGACCTCCTACCCGCGTCTGAGCCCTGAGCACCACTGGGAGCTGATGATGAATCCCCGCGTGTGGCTCTATCAGACCCCGGCCGAGATCCTGATCAAGGCCTCGAACGGCGCCTCGGACTTCGGCAACAAATTCGGCCAGCCGCTCATCTGCGGCTCGCTGCTCACCTTCGAGCACGACGAGAACGGCCGCATGTATGCCTATGACAAGGTGATAATGCTTGCCGGCGGCGTGGGCTACGCAGCCAGGAAAGATGCCATCAAGGGCACACCCGTAGCCGGCGAGAAAGTAGTGGTGATGGGTGGTGACAACTACCGCATCGGCATGGGCGGCGGCGCCGTAAGCTCGGTGGAGACCGGGCAGTATGCCAACGCCATAGAGCTCAACGCCGTGCAGCGTGCCAACCCCGAGATGCAGAAGCGCGTGGCCAATGTGATCCGCGCACTGGCCGAAGGGGAGAACAATCCCGTGGTTTCTATCCACGACCATGGCGCCGGAGGCCACCTCAACGCCCTCTCGGAGCTTGTGGAGGAGACCGGCGGCAAAATCGACATCGACGCCCTCCCCGTGGGCGACAAGACCCTCTCGGCCAAAGAGATCGTGGGCAACGAGAGCCAGGAGCGCATGGGTATGGTGGTGGATGCCAAGGATATACCCTATGTGGAACGTGTGGCTCAGCGCGAGCGCGCCCCGATGTATGTGGTCGGCGAGACCACCGGCGACCATCGCTTCGTATTCGAGGACCACAAGGGACGCAAACCGATAGACCTGGAGATGGCCGACATGTTTGGCAACTCCCCCAAGACGGTGATGCACGACACCACCGTAAGCCTCAGCTACAAGGAGGCGGAATATGACGAGGCCAAGCTCGCCGACTACGTGCGCGACGTGCTGTCGCTCGAAGCCGTAGCCTGCAAAGACTGGCTCACCAACAAGGTAGACCGCTCGGTGACCGGCCGCGTGGCCCGTCAGCAGTGCCAGGGCGAGATACAGCTGCCGCTGAGCGACTGCGGCGTGGTGGCTCTCGACTACACCGGCCGCAGCGGCATCGCCACCTCCATAGGCCATGCGCCGCAGGTGGCCCTGGCCGACAGCGCCAAGGGTTCGGTGATGGCTATCGCCGAGGCGCTCACCAACATAGTGGGCGCACCGCTCAAAAATGGCCTCAAGAGCGTGAGCCTGAGCGCCAACTGGATGTGGCCCTGCAAGAATCCCGGCGAGGATGCGGCTCTCTACCGCGCCGTGGAGGCCTGCTCCGACTTTGCAGTGGCTCTCGGCATCAACATCCCCACCGGCAAGGACTCCCTGTCGATGACTCAGAAATATGGCGACGACAAAGTGTTCGCCCCCGGCACCGTGATCATCTCGGCCTCGGGCGAGACCGCCGACGTGCGCCGCACAGTGACACCGGTGCTTCAGAAGCAGGCCAAATCGCAACTCTATTATATCGACTTCTCGGCCGATGCCCTGCGGCTCGGCGGCTCGGCCTTCGCCCAGAGCCTCAACAGCATCGGCAGCGACGCTCCGACGGTGACCGACGCCGACTACTTCAAGCGCGCCTTCGCAGCCGTGCAGAGCCTGGTGAAGAACAATCGCGTGCTGGCCATGCACGACGTGAGCGCCGGAGGATTGGTGACCACCCTGCTTGAAATGACATTCGCCAACACCGACGGCGGCCTCGCCATCAGCACCGAAGGCTTCACAGCCGCCGGCGAGACCGACCTCATCAAGATCCTCTTCGCCGAAAATCCCGCCGTGGTGATCCAGGTGTCCGATGCCAAGCGCCCGACCGTGGAGAAGGCCCTCGCGGAAGCCGGCGTGCGCTTCTTTGCCCTGGGACGTCCGCAGAGCGAGCGTGTGCTTCTCGTGGAGCATGAAGGCACAGAGCGCCTGCTCGGCATCGACTATCTGCGCGATGCATGGTTCAAGCCCTCCTATCTGCTCGACACCCTGCAGAGCGGCGCCGAGTGCGCTCTGATGCGCTTCGAGAACTACCGCAAGCAGCCTCTGCGCTACGCCATCCCCGCCGCCTTCGACGGCACCCTGGCTTCGCGCGGTCTCACCTACCGCCACGACGGCAAAACCGGAGTGCGCGCCGCCATCATCCGCGAGAAGGGTGTGAACGGCGACCGCGAGATGGCCTACTCGCTCTATCTTGCCGGCTTCGATGTGAAAGATGTGCACATGACCGACCTGATGAGCGGCCGCGAGACCCTCGACGACATCAGCATGATAGTTTTCTGCGGCGGATTCTCCAACAGCGACGTGCTCGGCTCGGCCAAGGGTTGGGCCAGCGGTTTCCGCTGGAACGAGACCGCCAAGGAGACCCTGCGCCGCTTCTACCGCCGCCCCGACACCCTCAGCCTCGGCATCTGCAACGGCTGCCAGCTGATGATAGAGCTCGGACTGCTCGAAGGGAAATTGGTGGAGGACGACGGCACCTGCGCCGGCCGTCCCCGCATGGAGCACAACATCAGCCACCGCTTCGAGTCGCAGTTTGTGGGCCTCACCATCCCCGAGAGCAACAGTGTGATGCTGCGCCCGCTGGCCGGCATGAAGCTCGGCATCTGGGTGGCTCACGGCGAGGGCCGCTTCATGCTCCCCGGCAATCTGAGCAACTACAACATTGCCGCCCGCTACAACTATGCCTCCTACCCCGGCAACCCCAACGGGTCGCGCGGCGCCGTGGCCGCCCTCGCATCGGCCGACGGCCGCCATCTGGCCATGATGCCCCACCTGGAGCGCGCCATCTTCCCCTGGCAGTGCGGCTTCTATCCCGCCAACCGCCTCAAGGATCAGGTGACACCCTGGATCGACGCCTTCATCGCCGCACGCAAATGGGTGGAACAGAACAAGAAATAAACATTTAACCTTAATTCAAGCCATATGAAACTGAAATCAATCCTCAGCCTCTCTATGCTGTGCGCCATAGGGTGCACGGCAGCCGAGGCCGCCAGTTCTTACCGCAATCCTATCATCAACCAGTCGGTGCCCGACCCCACGGTGTTCCGCGACGACGACGGCACATACTACCTCTACGGCACTGAAAACACGCGCAATGTGCCCATTTTCAGTTCCAAGGACCTGGTAGACTGGAAGTTTGAAGGGACTGCCTTCACCGACGCCACCCGTCCGCAGATGGTGCCCGACGGCAGCATCTGGGCTCCCGACATCCAGCACTTCGACGGCAAGTATGTGCTCTACTACTCCAAGTCGCGCTGGGGCGGCGAGTGGGAGTGCGGCGTGGGTGTAGCCACCGCCGACAAGCCCGCCGGCCCCTTCACCGATCATGGTAAGATGTTCATCAGCAGCGAGATCGGCGTGCAAAACAGTATCGACCCCTTCTTCTTCGAGGAGGATGGCAAGCGCTATCTCTTCTGGGGCAGTTTCCGCGGCATCTACGGCGTGGAGCTGTCGGACGACGGCCTCTCTGTGCGCGAAGGCGCTGAGCCCGTGCGCATTGCCGGCACCCTCACCGAGGGTACCAACATTGTGAAGCGCGGCAATTACTACTATCTCATCGGCTCGGCAGGCACCTGCTGCGAAGGTGAGCGAAGCACCTACCGCGTGATGATGGCCCGCGCCACCAGCCTTTTCGGACCGTACACCAACCGCAACGGTGGCAAGGCCCTCGACAACCAGTTCACACTGCTGCTCGAGCGCAGCGACGAAGTTGTCGGCCCGGGTCATAACTCCAACTTCGTCACCGACGACGCCGGCAACACCTGGATGATCTACCACGGCTTCGACGCCAAGGACATCGATGCCGGCCGCAAGGTGTACATGGACATGATCATGTGGGACGGCGGATGGCCCAAGACCGTCACCGGACAGCCCTCCGTCAGCTTCCCCCGCCCCGTCATCGGCAAATAAACATTTCTGGGTCTTATTGCCTCTCGCTCCACATAAAGCACAGGTAGAAAGTATCTAACCAACATAAAAAGCGCTATGTCGGCCGACATAGCGCTTTTTATGTTTTCCGAGAAGTGAAAGAGAAAATCAAGGAATACTGCCGGTTAACACGGCATCATAATCCATGTTTTTTATTTGTAAAACATTAGTGTAACTGTTGATTTTCCCAAACGGTAATATCAGTTTCTCAACAAGTCCATTATCGCCGATGACAGCCTTGCACGACCCATTATTAACATAGACCTGTCTTTGCTATAAGTCAGGGTAAAGAATACTCCGTCATGTACTTTTCCATCCGTGTAACATTCCTTGTACGATACAAGCAAATCGCCATCGTAGGTAATCTTTATGTTATCATAATCCTTAGACGATTTGATAGAGTCAAAAAGGATGGGAGGTTAAGGAAGTTTAACGGGGAGGGGCGGGATGAGTAAAAGATGCATAAAGGGGGGTGAAAAGGGGTGAAAACGGCCAAGTTTAGGCATATTTGACAAAGAAAGGCTTGGCAAAGCATGCAATTTTTAGTA
Organism: uncultured Muribaculaceae bacterium; assembly: GCA_905207535.1. GTDB lineage: Bacteria > Bacteroidota > Bacteroidia > Bacteroidales > Muribaculaceae > UBA7173. The sequence goes on from CAJLLX010000004.1 coordinate 18,882, forward strand.
ACTTTGCATGGTTGAAAAATACGCTCGCGCGGCATTTTACAGATTGTAGCCGGGGAGCGTCCGATACTGACAATTCATAAATCAAACTTAATAGCAACATTATGAGCTTAAACATCGTAGTTCTTGCCAAGCAGGTGCCCGACACCCGCAACGTAGGAAAAGATGCTATGAAGGAAGATGGCACCATCAACCGTGCGGCCCTGCCTGCCATCTTTAATCCTGAAGATCTGAACGCTCTGGAGCAGGCACTCCGGCTTAAAGATGCTAACCCCGGAAGCACCGTGACGATGCTCACCATGGGTCTGCCGCGTGCCGCAGAGGTTATCCGTGAAGCCATGTACCGTGGCGCCGACACCGGCATCGTGCTCACCGACCGTGCGCTCGGCGGTGCCGACACTCTGGCCACTTCTTACTCGCTCGCCCAGGCCATCAAGAAGATGGGCAAAGTGGACATCGTGCTGTGCGGTCGTCAGGCCATCGACGGCGACACCGCCCAGGTAGGTCCTCAGGTCGCCGAAAAGCTGGGAATGCCCCAGGTGACCTACGCAGAGAACATACTCGGCATCGCCGACGGCAAAATCACCATCGTGCGCCGTCTGGAGAGCGGTGTGGAGACCGTGAAGGCTCCTCTCCCATGCGTAGTGACCGTCAACGGCTCGGCCGCCGACTGCCGCCCCCGCAACGCCAAGCGTGTGATGCAATACAAATATGCAGTGTCTCCCTCGGAGAAGGAGAAGCTGTCGGACGAGCTCAAGGCTCTCACCGACAAGCGCCCGGGCCTCAACCTCCAGGAGTGGAGCGCCGCTTATGTGGAGGCCGACCCCACGCAGATCGGTATGGCCGGTTCGCCCACCAAGGTTAAGGCAATAGAAAATGTGGTGTTCACGGCCAAAGAGTCGCTCCAGCTCGAGGACAACGACGAGCAGATCGAGAATCTTGTGAAGACCCTGATTGCCAACCACACCATAGGGTAAGAGTTCACTCACATCACATACATCCCAACAGCGAAAACAATATAATGGACAATCAATATAAAATCGCAAACCAGAACAACGTAATCGTCTATTGCGAATACGATGAAGGCAAGGTGGCGGATGTGAGCCTCGAACTGCTCACCAAGGGCCGTCAGCTGGCCGACAAGCTCGGCGTGAAACTCGAGGCCCTCGTCATCGGCGACAAGCTCGACGGCATCGAGAATCAGCTCTTCCCCTACGGAGCCGACATGGTGTACAAGGTAGAAGATCCCCGTCTGTATCCCTACACCTCCAATCCCCACGCCGCAGTGCTCATCAAGCTCTTCAAGATGATCAAGCCCCAGGTGTGCCTCATGGGCGCCACCTGCATAGGCCGCGACCTCGGTCCGCGCGTCAGCTCGGCCCTCCATTCGGGTCTTACCGCCGACTGCACCGCCCTGGAGATCGGCGACCACAAGGACCCCAAGACCGGCAAGGAGTACACCGATCTGCTCTATCAGATCCGTCCGGCCTTCGGCGGCAACATCGTGGCCACGATCGTCAACCCCGACTGCCGTCCGCAGATGGCCACCGTGCGCGAAGGCGTGATGAAAAAGCAGGTGCTTGACCCCGCTTACAAGGGCGAGGTGACCAAGCTCGATGCCGACTTCTTCGTAGATCCTTCGGAATATGTAGTGGAGATCATCGACCGCCATATAGCCAAGAGCAAAATCAACATCAAGAACGCTCCCATCATCGTGGCCGGCGGCTACGGCGTGGGCAGCAAGGAGGGCTTCGACCAGCTCTTCAAGCTCGCCGAGGTGCTCGGAGCCGAAGTAGGCGCCACCCGTGCGGCTGTAGATGCCGGATATGCCGAGCATGCACGCCAGATCGGCCAGACCGGCGTCACCGTGCGTCCGAAGCTCTACATAGCCTGCGGCATCTCGGGTCAGATCCAGCATATCGCCGGAATGAAGGAGAGTTCGATCATCATCTCCATCAACAACGACCCCAACGCTCCCATCAACTCTATCGCCGACTATGTGATCACCGGCAACTATGAGGATGTGGTGCCCAAACTCATCAAGTATTACAAGAAAAACTCCAAGTAAGCACAGCCATGGCTAATTTCTATACTGACAATCCCGATCTTAAACTTCACCTCCAGCATCCCCTGATGCGGAAGATTGTGGCTCTGAAAGAGCGCGACTTCGCCGATGCGGAGAAGTTTGACTACGCGCCGCTCAACTACGACGACGCCATGGACAACTACAACCGCGTGCTCGAGATTGTGGGCGAGCTTTGCGGCACCACCATCGCCGACAACGCCGCCGACGTGGACCACGACGGTCCGACAGTGGCCAACGGCCGTGTCACCTACGCTCCCGGCACCCAGGAGAATCTGGCCGCCTGCCGCAAGGCCGGCCTGATGGGCATGGCAATGCCCCGCCGCTTCGGTGGTCTCAACTTCCCCATCACCCCCTACATCATGGCAGCCGACATCGTGAGCCGCGCCGACACCGGCTTCGAGAACCTCTGGGGTCTGCAGGACTGCGCCGAAACGCTCTATGAGTTCGGCTCGGAGGATCAGCGCGAGCGCTTCATCCCCCGCGTCTGCGCCGGCGAGACCATGTCGATGGACCTCACGGAGCCCGACGCCGGATCGGACCTCCAGTCGGTGATGCTAAAAGCCACCGAGCAGCCCGACGGCACATGGCTGCTCAACGGTGTGAAGCGCTTCATCACCAACGGCGACGCCGACATCCATCTGGTGCTGGCCCGCTCGGAGAGCGGCACCAAGGACGGCCGCGGCCTGTCGATGTTCATCTACGACAAGCGCCAGGGCGGTGTGAATGTACGCCGCATCGAGAATAAGCTCGGCATCAAGGGTTCGCCCACATGCGAGCTTGTATACAAGAATGCTAAAGCCGAGCTTTGCGGCTCGCGCCGTCTGGGCCTCATCAAGTATGTGATGGCACTGATGAACGGCGCCCGCCTGGGCATCGCCGCCCAGAGCGTGGGCGTCAGCGAGATCGCCTACCGTGAGGCCGAGGCTTACGCCAAAGACCGCAAGCAGTTTGGCAAGGCCATCATCGAGTTCCCCGCAGTGCAGGAGATTCTGGCCAACATGAAGGCCAAGCTCGACGCTTCGCGCTGCCTCCTCTACGAGACCGCCCGCTACGTCGACCTCTACAAAGCCTACGAGGATATCGCCCGCGAACGCTCGCTCACTCCCGACGAGCGCAAGGAGATGAAGCTCTACAACAAATTTGCCGACGCCTGCACTCCTCTGGCCAAGGGCCTGACCAGCGAATACTGCAACCAGAACGCTTACGACTGCATCCAGATCCACGGCGGCTCGGGCTTCATGAAGGACTATGCCTGCGAGCGCGTATACCGCGACGCACGCATCACCTCGATCTACGAAGGCACCACCCAGCTGCAGGTGGTAGCCGCCATCCGCCACGTGATGACCGGCACCTACTCGCAGCTCGTAGCCGAATATGCTCAGATGGAGATCTCCGACGAGCTTCAGGCTCAGAAGACGATCGTTGAGGGTCTGTTCCGCCAGTACGAGGATGCAGTGAAGCATGTACACGAGGTGAACAACCCCGAATACACCGACTTCATGGCCCGTCACCTTGCGGAGCTTTCAGCAAGCAGGGTGATGAGCTAGCTGCTCATGAGCGACGCCACCCGCTACAACAGCGCTTCGCTCACCCGCAGCGCAAAGGTATATGTCAACCTTGCCGCCGCCAACGTAGCCAAGAACGCCGCCATCATCTCGTCGGTCACCCCCGAGACCATGGCCGTATACAACGCCTGATCCGCGCCTAATCCAATTTAGCGCTTACAGATACCGCCATCGCAGCGCGCTGTGCCCCCACCGGCACAGCGCGCTGCAGTGCGTTTACACATATCACTTTTGCCGGCGCTTCCAATTACAAAAATCAGCTTTTGCAATCAAACATTCGCCTTCGTTCATTGCCTTTTGCAAAAATTTTACTATTTTTGTGATAGTAAATGCCTCTAATTTGCCTATCACCACATCCGGACATCAATAACCATCGGCTATGTTCTATAAAATAATAGAGAAGAAAAGAAATGAATGGCTCAGTTCTGCTGATTGCGTCGTTTCTGACCTTATATCCTATATTGAACGTCAGCACAAGATGCGTGATGCACAGATTGAATCGATCAAAACATATCTCTTCCTGAAAATTGAATGTGAGAACCGGCCTTTGTGGGAATTGGTTGCCTCCGGTAAGTTCAATACCACCAATGTTGATCAATTAGAGGTGAACAAGGCCACCAGAGATACGCTGGCATCGAATCAGGCGGCTTTGGCGTTGTGGGAATATGCATCTCAACTCGATGAAAAAAGCAATATCTATTGCCCTGAAATCATAAATGCGATAAAAAAGTCACCATCGTCAATTGATTATGTCGGTGTAATCAAAAGCTTGTTTTTCAATGTAAGTTATCCCGACTACCTTTTCAGCATACCCATGGGAGCCGGCAAAACTTATCTTATGGCAGCTCTTATATACCTGAATCTGTATTTTGCCATTACCGAGCCCGACAATCCCATATTTGCACACAACTTCATCCTGTTTGTTCCCTCCGGGTTGAAATCCTCCATTGTCCCAAGTCTGAGGGATATACAAAATTTCAACCCTCTGTGGATTTTGCCCGACCCGGTGGCATCGCGGTTGAAAAACATGATTCAATACGAATGGCTTCAGGAATCTTCATCTGCCTCAAAAAGCAATCTTGTAAAGAATCCCAATGCCCGCAAAATCAGTATTCACACCGCCAACCGCAACCTGATGGGTTTAGTTGCCGTGACAAATGCCGAAAAGGTAATTCTTGATAGGGTTGACAACAATTTCAATATCGACCAATCTTTGTTAAACTCGCTTTCGGAGGAGGAGCGGAAGGAGTATGAGGCAACAATGCAGGCAAATGAATTGAGGGAACAAATCGGCCTGATACCAGGCTTATGTATCCTCATAGATGAGGTTCATCATGCAAGCGATGACCAAAAGCTACGCCGTGTTGTCAACAAATGGATGCAGCAGAGCAACTTCAACTCTGTGCTTGGCTTTTCAGGAACACCCAATATGGACCCTCCTGCAAAGATTCAGGTGACAGAAGATTTGAGCATCAAATGCAAGCAGTATACCAATGTAGTCACATTCTATCCGCTTATCAGGGGTATCGGTAATTTTCTCAAAATACCGGTTGTACGCCATTCCAACCTCGATTCGCCGGAAATCATCAGGAGAGGGCTTCACGAGTTTTTCGACGAATATGCCGATACGGTTTATTCCGACGGCGCTTCTGCGAAAGTAGCAGTTTATGCACCCTCCATTGCTGCGCTCGAGGAGGAGGTGTACCCCGAAGCATACGCAATTTGCACGGAATTAGGGATCAATCCTACCGAGGCTATTTTAAAATACCATAAGGGTAACGCCTCATACAAAGTAGATGAAGATGCTCAGTTTGAGTTCTCCACGCTTGACCTGCCAACTTCAAAAAAGAGGATTATTCTCCTTGTAGGCATTGGCCGTGAAGGATGGAATTGCAAAAGTCTTACAGGCGTAATCCTGTCTCAGCGCAACTCCTGCCCTCAGAATATGGTATTGCAAATCAGCTGTCGCTGTCTGCGCGAAGTTGACAATGCCCATAGAGAGACTGCATTGATCTGGCTAAATAAATTCAATGCCGACAAACTCAACCAGCAGTTGCAGGAACAGCAATACACCAACATTAGTGAATTTGGCAGCAAGCGGCCCGAAGATTTAGTGACCCTTCACAGGTATGACAGGACTAAAAAACTAAAGCTTCCCGAGATAGACTATTATCAGATAATAATCAATTACATACCGTCGGAGGAAAGAAACATTCCGAATATCTCGGAATATCTTAGGTCGTATCAGCCGCCATCGGTTGAAACAACAATCATTTATACCCAAAGCTTTGATCTCTCCGATTCGGCCTCAGAAAGCACAGAGGGAGGCAATACCCGCAAAATTGCTAATTTCCGATTATGGATTGACCTGATTGTCAAGGAAAGTTTTGGACTTTTGCCTGTGGGTGAACTACTCGCATACGAGACCGAACTCAAAAATCTGTTTGAAAAAATCACTCTCTCCGACAACAATAATTGCAAAGTCTACAACACTACAATCGACCAGCGCAGAGTACGCTCCGATATCAGAAATTGTTTCGCTCAGCGGCGTAAATTTGATATTTCTCAAGACTATGTCTATGAGAAAGCATCGTTGCTTAAAGCGGACACCCTTACGCCTCTGATCGAAGTAAACAAATCGGCGCTTTATTCTCCTTCAGAGAAAAAGGTGCAGGAGATTGTGGCTATGGATAATCAAGTTGCGCCCACAACGATTTCGGAGGAAACCAGAAATTATCTGATAGCACATGGTTATCCTCTACCTGAGGTGGAAAAATCCATAATCGACCGCACATATCATTATCTCCCTTATCACCTTGACAGCACGCTGGAAAAGGAGTATCTTGAAGGCGTAATAAATCATCTCAAATCCAAAGAGGGTGTCGAGTTTTACTACAATGGTGATGAGACTCTTACTAATTTCAGAATTAGATGCTATGCCATACATGGCTCTACCTGGAAATTGCTTGACGAGAATTATTATCCCGACTTCATAATGCTTACCCGCAAACCCGACAATTCAATCAATAAAATATTGATTATAGAAACGAAAGGGGCAGGATTTGCAGCAAAATTTGAGCCGCGAAAACAATTTATGGACAATGTTTTCGTAAAACTTAATAATGAAAAATTCGGTCGCGAACGCTTCAGTTTTCTCTACATTGAAGACACTCTTAAAACCGATGAGGAGCGTATTCGCAAAACGGCTGACGCAATCGATGCATTTCTGCTAAACTAATAAAGCTATGGCTATAAAATACGTCCCATATTTTCCAACTACCGTATCCGGACAGGCTGTGCTTGACAACTTTGTCCGTACTCAGCGCATACTTAAATATCGGGAAAGCGATAAAGTTGCTGAGCGCATAGTTCGCGGCATGCCGCTCTATGAGGTTACGGAAACAGGGCATGTCGGAGAAGGCAACTCCGACAATATGATCATCCATGGCGAATGTGTATCGGCATGTGCGTATCTGATAGAGCAAGGTATACAGGTAGATTTGGTTTACATAGACCCGCCCTTTGCCAGCGGTGCAGACTATGCCAAGAAAGTGTACATCCGCAGGAATCCTCTCGTAGCCAAAGCGCTCAAACAGGCCGAGCAGGAGCTTGACGACGATGAGCTGAAGGCTTTTGAGGAGAAAATGTATGGCGACATCTGGGACAAGGAGAAATATCTCAACTGGATGTACGAAAATCTCATGGCTATCCGCTCGGTGATGAGTGAGAATGCCTCTATCTATGTGCATCTTGATTACCATATAGGCCACTATGTAAAGATTCTTCTTGATGAGATTTTCGGCGAAGATAATTTCAGAAATGAAATCATCTGGAAAAGACGAGGAGGAACGTTGAACAATTACAAGGTGTTCGGGCAACAAACTGATACGATTTTTTTGTATTCAAAGAACGAGGACTACGTATTCAATATTCAAAAAACCAGAGAGAGTCAGGATGCGCTGGATTATATAAAAGAACGGTTTATATATGATGACGGAGATGGACGCCTTTATAGTCGTGATCCTATAACAAATCCCTCGTCTTCACCAACACCTTCGCTTATATATGACTATAAAGGGTATAAATCACCGGCTAAAGGTTGGGCTTTTTCATATGCGACTATGAAGCAATGGGATGAAGCCGGCAGACTATACTTTCCCAAAGATAAAAGTCAGCGTATCCGAAGAAAAACATTTCTTGATGAATATGAAGGGCAACCTATTCAAAACCTTTGGACTGATATTTTCGTTATCAACTCTCAAGCAAAAGAAAGTTTTGATTATGCCACACAAAAGCCGGAGGCGCTTCTTGAACGTATCATAAAAGCAAGCAGCAATGAAGGAATGGTAGTTGCCGACTTCTTTGGTGGTAGCGGCGTGACAGCTGCGGTTGCTGACAAATTAGGACGTAAGTTCATCCACGCTGATATTAATATCAACAGCATTCAGACGGCACGTGACCGTCTTAAAGCCAATGGAGCAAGTTTCTCCGTCAGAAAAGTTCAAGATGGCGTTACGCTCTACCGCAATCCTGTTCAGACAAAAGATGTAATCACCCGCATCATCCCCGGACTTCGCGTAGATCCGACCATAGGCACTATGTGGATTGGTAGCATCATGGACTCAAAATACGGTTCATCACCGGTCTACGTGCCCGATCTGATGGATTCGTCGTCAAGAGTGCTCGACATTGTCACCCTCAACCGCATCATTAATGATGCCATGCCTCAGGTGTCTCCTACTCCTAAACGGGTCATTGTTTATTATATCGATATTATCGACCGTCAACAGCTCGATGAGTTTATCAAGGCTAACAACGATACAGTAATAGAAATAGAGCTCCGTGACCTGAAAGAGATTCTCGACAATGTCATCCTACAGGACAAAGTAGAATACACCGTCAGCGAAAACCCGTCCGACCTTATCAACGCCTTCACGGTAAGCATCACTCGCTTCTACAGCGACCGTGTCAGCCATAAGATCAGCGAGTTCAATCAGAAATCAGCTGTAAGCGCCAAGAAATCATACAAACCAATCGAACTTAGCGAAGAGGGTCTTGAGGCTATTGAGATGGTAGCTCTCGACTGCACAAATGCTGATGAAGATGCTCCCTGGCACAGCGATTCGGAGATTAAGATAGAAAAAGACAGCACCGTCACTATCAACGGTCGCAAGACCTCCGATTTCTGGGATGGGAAGATACATGCTGTTTCCAAGCCCCTGCGAATGATGATACGCAATATTTGCGGCGATGAAACAAAAATCGTCCTATAAAACAACCTTTTAAAGATGACACCGGAAAGACATTTTTTCGGTGTCATCTTTGTTTCCGGCCAACCTAATCTAAGGGAAGAACGGCGCCCCACTTCCTAAACCGAATCAGGCCAAATCTGCTGAAATTTTGCCGGGGATTATTAAAAAACTGAAAAGGGAGGAGGTTTGAGGCGGGGCAGTATTGACAATGCGGGAGAAATTGCGTATCTTTGTAAGATACCCAAATTAGAAATCCCCGATGAACGATTTACTGAAATATATAGCCCTCAAACCTGTGAAAGATATGGCCTCCGATGCGCTGAGATGTCTGACATTGGCGGCTGTGGTGGTGGCGACGACGTTCGCTGCCGGCGCGGCTCTGACTTTCAACAATGTGCCGGGAGGCTACGAGGTGATAGAGGAGACTCCGGCGGCGTCGACCGGGCTGGAGAGGGTGTATGTGGTGTGGAACACCGGGCGCTCGCAGGCACAATACCGCGCGGCATCGGCGTCGGCCACCGTGCGCTGGTACCGCTTCAGCAATCTCGGCGGCGGTTTCGCCGAGGAGATCCCTTCATACCGCAACGGCGACATCAGCTATATCAATCTCACTGAGGAGGATATGGGCTACATAGTGGAGGAGGGCACCGCGCGCAGCTGCTACTGGGTGGTAAACTACTCCAACCATATGGCCCACCTGACGCAGATAGAGATAGCACCCGACCAGACGGAGTGCGACCGCGTGACCCTCACGGTGGGCGAAGCGGCGCCCCGCATCGCCTACTACACCATCAACGGCATGCAGCAGACCCTGAGCCGCGACCTGAAGCTGACCTACAACTCGCTGGAATACAGCGAGGAGCAGCAGCAATATGTACCAACCGTAGTTGAGAAGACCCTCGAGAGCGCTTCGGGCAACATCCACACCGACCAGCCCCTCTGCGAGACCTATTTCACCCTCAACGGCGACCGCTTTTTGGAACGCTGGGGGATGGAGCAGCAGGCCGTGAGCCCCTCGATGGCTCCTATTGCGATAGCTGTCACCACCTCTGCCGAGGAGAGCGAGCGGCAGAACGACAACGAGCAGCGCGAGGAGGGGAGCGACGCCATGGGCGGCTCGGGCCCCGTGACCATCCTCTTCAAGGCGGCTGTCACCGATGCTGTGGTCTACAAAGAGTGGCAATTCTCGCGCGACGCCTCGTTTGAGGTGATAGACCTGCGCATCCAGGAGACCGAGGTTGAGCATGTGTTCAACGAGCAGGGCACCACCTACGTGCGCTTTGTGGCCGGCAACGACAGCGGATCGTGCGACTACTACTCCGACACCTACACCGTGTACATCGGCGAGTCGCGCCTCGAGTGCCCCAACGCCTTCTCGCCCGGCGCCTCGGAGGGAACCAACGACGAATGGAAGGTGTCGTACAAGTCGATCATCAGCTTCGAGTGCAGCATCTTCAACCGCTGGGGCCAGCTGATGTGCCATTTCACCGACCCCTCGAAGGGATGGGACGGAAAATACCGGGGCAAACTTGTGCCCTCAGGTGTCTATTATTATGTGATCCGGGCCAAAGGCACCGACGGCAAGGAATACAAGAAGTCGGGCGACATCAACATCATCAAGTTTAAGAACGAAAGCCGCACCGGCTCCTCCGAGTGACCCTAAGGACACACTTTCAACCAAAAATATGCCTCCCGGAATGATTTTCGGGGCATACGTATCAACGAAATCCAAATATAAGCAAGCAAAATGAAATTCAAACTGTTACTACTGCCTCTGCTCGCTCTGACCCTCGCTGCGGGCGACGCTTTCGCCGCCCCCGCAGCCAAGAAAAAGCCGGCGAAGGCCAAAACCACGATAACGGCACCCAAGCCGGCGGCCAAAACGGCTGCAGCGGCCCACAAACCGGCCTCTACAGCCCACAAAACCACCGCCGCACGCAACAACCTCACCCAGCCGATGCCCGCCGTGGTGAGTCCGCCCATCCCGAAAAAGATAGAATTTGCCGGCGAGACGATAGACTTCGACCGTCAGGACATGTACGAGCGTCTCGACCGCGAGCTGAGCCAGATGTGCTACACCCACTCCTCCACCATGCTGATGCTCAAGCGGGCCAACCGCTTTTTCCCCGTCATGGCGCCGATACTGCGCAGCAACGGGGTGCCCGAGGACTTGGTGTATCTGGCATGCATCGAGTCGACGCTCAACCAGCGCGCCTACTCCCCCGCCAAGGCCGCCGGCATATGGCAGTTCATGCCCTCCACGGCCAAGCAATACGGCCTTGAGGTGAGCGACTATGTAGACGAGCGCTACAACATAGAGAAAGCCACCGCCGCCGCGGCGCGCTACCTCAAGCAGGCCTACAACAAGTACGGCAACTGGGAGTCGGCCATGGCCTCGTACAACGGCGGCCAGGGTCGCGTGAGCAACGAGCTCGAGGCCCAGATGGCCGAGTCGGCCTTCGACCTCTACCTCGTGGAGGAGACCTCGCGCTACCCCTTTCGCGTGTATGCCGCCAAGACCCTCATGCAGAATCCCGGCAAGTACGGCTACCGCCTGAAGCCCGACCAGTTTTACGCTCCGCTGCGCTACACCGAGGTGACCGTCGACTCCACCATCGACGACCTCCCGTCGTGGGCCGTAAGCCAGGGCACCACCTACGCCCTGCTCCGCGAGTACAACCCCTGGATACGCGGCAAAAAGCTGCCCGTGGCCGCCGGAAAGACATATACGATAAAAATCCCGAAGAAGGAGAGCCTCTCGAAATCGGGCAACACCCTCACCAAGAAACAGCTATACAACCAGAACTGGACCGACTGACACCTCACATCCCCCCCACCACCTGCAGTCGGGATAAGAGATACGACATACAAAATGCAGAATACAGCCAACAGCACACCCTCCGCCCCCGCGCCCGCAGCAGCGATGCAGCATCTCGACGTGATAGGCGCACGGGTGCACAATCTGAAAAATATCGACGTCACCATACCGCACGGCTCGCTCACGGTGATCACCGGCCTGAGCGGCAGCGGCAAGTCGTCGCTGGCCTTCGACACCATCTATGCCGAGGGGCAGCGCCGCTACATCGAGACCTTCTCATCGTATGCCCGCAATATGCTGGGCAACATGGAGCGCCCCGACGTCGACAAGATATCGGGCCTCTCGCCCGTCATCGCTATAGAGCAGAAAACCATCAACCGCAATCCGCGAAGCACCATAGGCACCACCACCGAGGTCTACGACTATCTGCGTCTGCTCTTCGCCCGTACCGGCGAGGCCCGCAGCTACCTCTCGGGCGAGAAGATGGTGAAATATACTGAGGAGAAGATAGTTTCGGTGATACTCGAGAAATATCAGGGACACAAAGTGTACCTGCTCGCACCGCTGGTGCACAACCGCAAGGGACACTACAAGGAGCTCTTCGAGCAGCTGGTGAAGAAGGGATTCCTCCACGTGAGGGTCGACGGCGAACTGCGCGAGATCACCTACGGCATGAAGCTCGACCGCTACAAAAACCACTCGATAGAGCTGGTGGTGGACAAGCTGAAAGTGTCAGCCAAGGACGACGCGCGCCTGCGCGACTCGGTGAGCGCCACCCTCAAGCAGGGAGGCAAGCAGATGATGGTCTACGACCTCGACACCGAGACCACCGCCCACTTCAGCCAGTCGCTCATGGACCCCACCACCGGCCTGAGCTACCGCGAGCCCGCGCCTCACAACTTCTCCTTCAACTCCCCGCTCGGCGCCTGTCCCCACTGCAAAGGGCTCGGCACGGTCAACATCGTGGACCGCTCGAAGATCATACCCGACGACCGCCTGAGCATCCACGACGGTGCCATAGTGCCGCTGGGCAAGTATAAAAACTCCATGATTTTCTGGCAGATAGCCGCCATATGCGAGAAATATGGCTGCGGCCTGAAGACCCCGGTGAAGGATCTGCCCGAAGATGCTCTCAACGACATACTCAACGGCACCCCCGAGCGGCTGCAGATCAAGTCGGAGACCCACTCGATCTCCAACTATTTCCTCTCCTACGAGGGTCTGGTGAAATACATCGAGATGCAGCAGAGCGACGACGCCGGAAGCGAGGCGCAGAAATGGAGCGGCAAATTTTACTCGCGCCTCGAGTGCCCCGAGTGCCACGGCGACAGGCTCAACCGCGAAGCGCTCCACTTTTTCGTCGACGGGAAAAACATAGCCGAGCTCTCGCGCCTCGACATCACCGACCTGCTGGAGTGGGCCGACAGCGTGGAGGAGCGCCTCGACACGCGTCAGCGCACCATCGGCCACGAGATACTCAAGGAGATCCGCAGCCGCCTGCGCTTCCTGGTGGATGTGGGGCTGGGCTATCTGGCCCTCAACCGCAACTCCGCCACCCTCTCGGGCGGCGAAAGTCAGCGCATACGCCTTGCCACACAGCTCGGCTCGGAGCTGGTGAATGTGCTCTACATCCTCGACGAGCCCAGCATCGGCCTGCATCAGAGCGACAACCGGCGGCTCATAGAGTCGCTCCAGCGTCTGCGCGATGCGCGCAACAGCATCATCGTCGTGGAGCACGACAAGGAGATGATGCTCAGCGCCGACTACATAGTGGATATCGGTCCCAAGGCCGGCCGCAAAGGGGGCAACGTGGTGTTTCAGGGCACCCCGCAGGAGATGCTCGGCACCGACACCCTCACCGCCGGATACCTCAACGGAAAGCTGCAGATAGAGGTGCCCGCCGTGCGCCGTCCCGGCAACGGCAAGACCCTCGAGCTGCTGGGATGCACCGGCCACAACCTGCGCAACGTCGACTTCAAGCTCCCTCTGGGCACCTTCACCTGCGTGTGCGGCGTGTCGGGCAGCGGCAAGTCGTCGCTCGTCAACGGCACCCTGCAGCCCATACTCTCCAACAAATTCTACCGCTCGGCCGAGGAGCCGCTCCCCTACCGCGAGATCATCGGCATGGAGAATATCGACAAGATTGTCACCGTCGACCAGTCGCCCCTGGGCCGCTCGCCGCGCTCCAATCCCGCCACCTACACCGGCGTGTTCTCCGACATCCGCTCGCTCTTCGTGGGCCTTCCCGAAGCCAAAATCCGCGGCTACAAGCCCGGCCGATTCTCCTTCAATGTGGCCGGAGGGCGCTGCGAAGCCTGCAAAGGCAACGGCTACAAGACCATAGAGATGAACTTCCTCCCCGATGTGCTTGTGCCCTGCGAAGAGTGCTCGGGCAAGCGCTACAACCGCGAGACCCTCGAGGTGAGATTCAAAGGCAAATCCATCGCCGATGTGCTCGACATGACTATCAATCAGGCCGTTGAGTTTTTCGCCGTGCAGCCCAAGATCCTCAAAAAACTGAAGATACTTCAGGAGATCGGCCTCGGATACATCAAGCTAGGACAGCCCAGCTCCACCCTCTCGGGCGGCGAAAACCAGCGCGTGAAACTCGCCACCGAGCTCGCCAAGCGCGACACCGGCAAAACCCTCTTCGTGCTCGACGAGCCCACCACCGGCCTACATTTCGAGGACATCAAAGTGTTGCTCAACGTGCTCAACCGCCTCGTGGACAAAGGCAACACCGTGCTCGTCATCGAGCACAACCTCGACGTGGTGAAGAGCGCCGATTACGTCATCGACATGGGTCCCGCCGGCGGCAAAAACGGCGGCCTCATCATCGCCACCGGCACCCCCGAGCAGATCGCCGCCACCGCCTCCCCCACCGCCCCCTTCCTCCGCGAAGAGCTCCCCCCCGCAGCGCAATGATAACGCCACCCTCGCCATCCGGACGAAAAACAAGGCGTTGTGCCAAAATTATGAATTTTGACACAGCGCCGTTCGTAAATTGTTGATTTAATGGCAGGGGAAATCAGGAATAGAGGAAGCGCTTGATGGATTTCTTGGGGGTCTTTTCGAACTCCTGGGAGGTGAGCTGGATGTGGTCGACGCGCTCGTAGGGGGCGACGAGGGTGTTGAGCTCGGTGCGGTTGTGCTCCATGATGGGCTCGAGGGCTTCGAGGTCGACGCCGTCGGCGTCCATGCGCTCGAAGTCGGGGTAGACCAGGGCTGTGAGGCCTTTGCCGCGCTCTACGATGAGGCTCTCGTTGACGTAGGGCATGTTGTTGAGCTTGGCTTCGATCTCTTCGGGGTAGATGTTCTGACCGGTAGCTGAGAGGATCATGGTCTTGTAGCGTCCTTTGATGAAGAGGGTGCCGTCGGCGCTGCGAGTGCCCATGTCACCGGTATGCAGCCACCCCTCGGCGTCGATGGCCAGCTCGGTGGCGTCGGGGTTGCGGTAGTATCCCTTCATGCGGTCTTGCCCGCGCACGCATATCTCGCCGGGCACATGCTCGGGGTCGGGGCTGTTGACCTTGCTCTCCATGTTGGGTAGGGTGCGGCCGCAGCTCGAGGGGATGAATTCGCGCCATGGGGTGTAGCTGATGAGGGGTCCGCACTCGGTCATGCCGTAGCCCACGGTGAAGGGGAATTTGATACGGTGCAGGAATTCCTCCACCTCGCCGTTGAGAGGCGCTCCGCCGATGATCACCTCCTCAAACTCGCCTCCGAAGGCCTCCACGAGTTTTTTGCGGATTTTGGAGTAGATGGCACCGTCGATCAGCGGGAGGGCCAGCGCCCAGCGCACGGCACGCTTGGTGATCATGGGCACAATCTGCTTACGGTAGATCTTCTCGAGGATCAGGGGCACGCAAATCACCAGATTGGGACGCACCTGCCCTAAGGCGCCCAGCAGGAGGCGCGGCGTGGGTGCCTTGCCGAAGATGGTGATGAAGGTGCCGGTGGCCAAAGGCACCAGCATGTCGAAGGCGCAGCCGTAGGCATGGGCCAGGGGGAGGAACGACAGTGCGCGCGAGCCCTCGTAGTGGAGGCGCGAGCGGATGCCGAACATCACATTGCCCAGCAGATTGTCGAACGTGAGCATCACGCCCTTTGAAAATCCGGTGGTGCCGGAGGTATAGTTGATTTCGGCCACATCGTCCTTCGCCACCTTGGGGTAGACCACATCCTCGGGGGTAAATCCGTCGCGATATTTCGAGCGGAATCGGCGTGTGAGATTGCGTATCACCCTCTCCATGCTCTCCTTCCCCTCCTCGGTGCGCTCGGCGAGCACCTTGCGGGTCTCAAGCGAGATGACGGCCATCAGCCCGGGAAGCTCGTCGAAATCGAAAGTCTCCCAGATGCTCTGGCTGAGGAAGAGCACCTTCGAGCCGCTGTGGTTGACGATGTGCATGGCATCGTTTGGGTTGAAGTCGGCCAGGATGGGCACAATGGTGGCGCCGTAGGTGATGGTGGCCATATACACGATGACCCAAGTGACGGAGTTTTTGCCCATCACCGCCACCTTGTCGCCGGGACGCACGCCTATCTGGCTGTAAAACATGTGAATGCGGGCGATGCGGCGTGCAAATTCGCCATAGTTGAGCACCTCGTTTGAGCCATATTCGGCCAGCGCGGGGAGCGACCAGTTGTGTCGGAAACTCTGTTGATATACTTCGAGAAGATTCTCCTGATAGTAGTTGCAATCCATTTTCAATCGTAGGTTGTGGGGGAGAAGAGACGGCAAAAACAGGCCGGAATGTGACAAAATTAACACATTCCGGCCGAATTTCAAATTATCTGGATCACTTTTTCTTGAATTTGAGACCTTTCAGCAACTGATTGTGGCTGATACGGTAAGGGAGCCGCCACTGCCCGTCGGTGATCTCCTCGATGTAGGGGGAGGGAGACTGAGGGTTCTCCACCTCAATGACAAGCTCGCTCTGCGGATAGTAATCCTTGTCGAGATGTATGGTCACCTTGTCGAATGTGGGGGTGGTGAGGGTGTAGGTGGGGATACCGGGGATGTCGGGATAGAATCCCATCATCGAGAAGATGGCCCAGGCCGACATGGTGCCGGCATCGTCGTTGCCGGGGATGCCGTCGGGGGCTGTGGTGAAATATTTCGCCAGCAGCTCGGGGATGAGCTTCTGAGTGCGCCACTCCTCACCCTTGATTTGCGAAAAGAGATAGGGATAGGCGATGTCGGGCTCGTTGGAGGGGTCGTAGTTGCCGCGGTCGAAGACGCTCTGCAGGCGGTCGGTAAACTTCTTGGGTCCTCCCATCAGCTTCACGAGGCCGGGGATGTCGTGGGGCACATAGAAGGTATAGTTCCATGCATTTCCCTCGTGAAAGCCGGGCGAAGGTTCGAAATTCTCCCCCTGTCTGGGGTCGAAGGGGGTGAGGAAAGTGCCGTCGGGGAGCAGCGGGCGCAGCGTGCCGAAGTTGGTGGTGCCGATAAACGGATTCACATATTCGGTGAATCTCACTCCGGCCTCCTGCGCTCCGGCCGTGAGGCCGAGGGCACAGGCAGCCACAGCAAAGAGATGTTTCATGCGCTATGCAGAAATATTATGTATGACCCGGCGACTTAACGCCCGGGTCATACTTATGGATAAAAAATGTCAGAGCGAATTGTTCTTGACGAAATCGAGGATCTCCGAGATGCGTCCGAAGGCCATGCCCACCACAGTGTCGGCAGCGCCGTAGTACACGGCCACACGGTCGTCGCCGTCGGTGATGGCAGCGCACGGGAATACCACGCAGGGCACATCGCCGGTGAGCTCGTAGTCGGTAGCCGGAGCCAGCAGGTAGGGCTTGGTCCGGTAGAGCACCTTGGTGGGATCTTCGCGATCGAGGATAGAAGCGCCCATCGAGTAGCGGTAGCCGCGGCAGGTGTTGATCACACCGTGGTAGAACATCAGCCACCCCTCGTCGGTGAGAAAAGGCACCGACCCGGCACCGATCTTGGTGCACTGCCATGCGCTCTCGGTGAAGGGAGCCACCTTCATCAGGCAGCGGTGCTCACCCCAGTATTTCATATCGGGGCTGAAGGAGATGAATATGTCGCCGAAGGGTGTGTGGCCGTTGTCGCTGGGGCGCGACATCATGGCGAAGCGCCCGTCAAAGCGCTGCGGGAAGAGCACGCCGTTGCGGTTGAAGGGCAAGAAGGCGTTCTCGCACTGGTAGAAGGTCTTGAAATCGAAGGTGTAGCCGATGCCGATGGTGGGGCCGTTGTAGCCGTTGCACCAGGTGATCCAGTAGCGGTCCTCGATCCAGGTGACACGCGGGTCGTACTTGTAGTCGCTGTCGATCATATCGGTGTTGCCCGGCTCGAAGCGGATAGGCTCGTCGGCAATATCCCAGTTGATGCCGTCCTTCGAGAAGCCCACATAGATATTCATCTGCACAGCCTTGTTGTCGCAACGGAACACTCCGGCATAGCCGTCGCCGAAGGGCACTACGGCGCTATTGAAGATGCTGTTGGATACCTTGGTCTGGTAGCGGTCGATGACCGGATTTTTGGAATAGCGCCACATCACGTCGGTGCAGCCTTCGGGACGCTCCTCCCAGGGAAAATTTTTCATTTGTATGGGGAATTTGGTTGTATTTTTTACTATATAGATAAAACACACAGGGTTGCCGTCGGTTCGGCACCGCGGGTTAAACAATGTCTTTGTCCGGGGCCATGAGAGCATCCTCCTCGGCCTCGAGCAGCTTGCCTTTGTCGTCGTAGCGGAAAGGCACCAGCTTGGTGATGATAAAGGCCGGGATAGTGGCCACCATCACCACGATGAAGAAGATCTTGTAGCCGAGCATGTCGCTGAGCCAGCCGCTGAGCATACCCGGGATCATCACACCCAGATTCATGATGCCCGAGGCGAAGGCGTAGTGGGCCATCTGATGTTTGCCCGGGGCCACCTGCTGCATCATGAACAGTGTCAGACCCACGAAACCGAAGCCGTAGCCGAAATACTCCATCACGATGCCGGAGGCGATGATCCACCCCTGCTCGGGCTGGAAGAAGGCCAGCACGGCATACACGGCAAAGGGGATATTGAAGATGCAGCAGAGCGAGAAGAGAGTGCGGCGCAGTCCGCGGTGCGAGATGTAGTATCCCGCCAAGAGCGAGCCGAGCACGAAGGCGGCGGCGCCGAAGGTGCCGTAGTACATGCCTATCTGCTGATTGTCGAGCCCCAAGCCGCCGACCTCGCGTCCGGCCTTGAGGAATAGAGGCACAATTTTCACAACAAACCCCTCGCCGAAGCGGTAGAGGAGGATGAAGGCTATATAGATCCAGATATATTTCTTGGTAAAAAACTCGCGGAGCACCATCCAGAGCTCGCGTGTCACCTCCGATGCCGTGGGGCGCTTGCCGTCGGCCGAAGCCTGAGCGCTGCCGCCGGTGGGGAGGATGAAGATGTGATAGATGCCCAAGAGCACCATCACCACCGACAGAATCACCATGATGATCATCCACGCATTGCGGTTGGCCAGGAAAAGGGCCGCCGGAGAGGCGCTGTCGCCCGCAAAGCGGTTGATGAGGTAGCCCGAGAGGTACACCAGGCCGCCGGTCACCACTATTTTTGCGATATTGTAGAAGGCACCCTGCCAACCGATATATTTGCTCTGCTCGGCATTGGAAAGGGCTCCCATATACACGCCGTCGCAGGCTATATCGTGGGTGGCGCCGCTGAAAGCCACTATGGCCAGGAAAGCGATGGCCACCGGGAAGAAGTTGGGCAACATCAGCGAGAGAGCCACGAGCCCGAATCCCACGCCGGTAATGATCTGGGTGGTGACCACATAAAATTTTCGGGTCTTGAACAGCTCGAGGAAGGGGCTCCAGAGCGGCTTGAGGGTCCAGGGGAGAAGGATAAGCGACGTCCAGAAGGCTATCATGGCATCGTCGATGCCGAGCCCCTGAAACATGAGCACAGCAGCCATGTTGAGTACCACAAAGGGAAGACCCATGGCGAAATAGGCCGTGGGGACCCACGCTATCGGGCTGACGCGCCGCAAGGAGTCTTTGACCGGTGCCGGCTTGGAGGCAGTGGTGTCGCTGCCGGCTCTGTTTTCGTTCATTGCTTATTTGGATGGATTCGAAGCGTGGTAATGGAAAAGATGCCGGGACCGGGCGCTGACATCTGCTCGGTCCCGGCATCATATATGAGTGAAAAGGGTATTACTTTTTCTTACCCTTCTTGCTGTCTTTGACTTTAAGCTCGTTGGAGAACGAGTAGGGAAGGCTCTGGTCCGATATGCCGCGGGTGAGGTTGGGCTTGTCGGTCATGTCGAAGTCTATCACGGCACCCTCCATGATCATGGGGAAGGTGATATAGTTCTTGTCATACTCCTTGCCGTTGACGGTCATGCGGTTGATGTAACGGTTTTTGTCGGAGTTGGCGGGAGCGTTGATCTCGAGTTTCTTGCCGTTCTCGAGGTTGACGGTCATCTTCTTGAATAGGGGCGACCCGAGGGCGTAGTCATCCGAGCCGGGAGCCACGGGGTAGAATCCGAGCGAGGAGAAGACATACCATGCCGAGGTCTGGCCGTTGTCCTCGTCGCCGCAATATCCGTCGGGAGCGGGGGTATACATGCGGTCCATCACCTCACGCACCCAATACTGGGCCTTCCAGGGCTCTCCGGCCCAGTCGTAGAGGTAGATCATATGCTGGATGGGCTGGTTGCCGTGGGCGTAGTTGCCCATGTTCATCACCTGCATCTCGCGGATCTCGTGGATGGGGAAGCCGTAGTAGCTGTCGTCGAAGATCGGGGGAACGGAGAATACCGAGTCCATCATCTGCACGAACTCTTTCTTACCGCCCATGAGGTCGATCAGGCCCTGAGGATCGTGGAACACGCTCCAGGTGTAGTGCCAGGCGTTGCCCTCGGTGAAGGCGTCGCCCCATTTCAGCGGCGAGAAGGGGGTCTCGAACGAGCCGTCCTCATTGCGGCCGCGCATCAGCTTGGTCTCCTTGTCGAAGAGGTTGCGGTAGTTGAGCGCACGCTTGGCGTAGAGGTCCTGCTCCTTCTGCGGGCGGCCGAGAGCCTTGGCGAGCTGATAGATGGTCCAGTCGTCGTAGGCATACTCCAGAGTGCGGGCGGCGTTCTCCTTGATACCGACATTGTAGGGCACATAGCCGAGCTTGTTGTAATATTCGTAGCCGAGGCGTCCGGTAGATTCAATCTGCGGATGCACATTCTCGGTGCCGTTGACGATACCCTTCCAGAGGGTCTCGGTGTCGTCGACCTTAACACCCTTCAGGTAGGCGTCGGCAAGCACCGAAGCGGAGTTGTTGCCCACCATGCAGCCGCGGTGGCCGGGCGATGCCCATTCGGGGAAGAAGCCGCTCTCGCGATAGGCGTTGAGCATACCCTCCTGGATCTCCTTGTTTATCGAGGGGTAAGCGAGGTTGAGCAGGGGGAACAGTGCGCGGAAGGTATCCCACAGGCCGGTGTCAGTGTAGAGATAGCCGGGGAGCACCTGGCCGTTGTAGGGGGAATAGTGCACCACGTTGCCGTCCTTGTCGATCTCGTAAAACTTGCGGGGGAACAACAGCGAGCGGTAGAGAGTGGAGTAGAACGTGCGGTCCTGATCGAGGTTGCCACCTTCCACTTCAAAGCGTCCGAGGACATCGTTCCATGCGTCGCGACCCTTCGATACGAGGGTGTCGAAGTCGTCGTTGCCAAGTTCGCGGAGGTTAAGCTCGGCCTGCTCGGGAGAGATGAAGGAGGAGGCCACGCGGGCGTGAACTTTCTCTCCCTTGGCGGTCTTGAAGCCAACTACGGCGCCGGTGTGGTGGCCTTTCTGCTCGCGCACGCCGGGCTTGAGGCTATACTTCTCGGCAGCGATGCGCTCGTCGCGGTTGGCGGGCTCCACATCGTTGCTGAAGGTGGCGGTGTAGGTGAGAGGCTTGTCAAATTCGATCACGAAATAGTTGCGGAAGTTGTCGGGCACTCCCCCGCTGTTGCGGGTGGTGTAGCCGATCACCTTGTTCTCTTCGGGGATTACCTTCACATAGCTGCCGCGGTCGAAGCCGTCGATCACCACGTAGGAGTTGTCGTCGGGGAAGGTGAAGCGGAACATTGCCGCACGCTCTGTGGGAGCGATCTCGGTGACTACATCGTGGTCGGCCAGATATGCTTTGTAGTAGTAGGGCTTGGCTACCTCACCCTTGTGGCTGAACCAGCTTGCACGGTCGTCCTCCAGGAATTTGGGCGAACCGGTCACGGGCATAATAGAAAACTGGCCGTAGTCGTTGATCCAGGGACTGGGCTGATGGGTCTGCTTGAAGCCGCGGATTTTGTTGGCGGTGTACTGATACTGCCATCCGTTGCCCATTTCGCCGGTCTGGGGAGTCCAGAAGTTCATGCCCCAGGGACGGGCGATGGCCGGGTAGGTATTGCCGGTAGAGAGCTCGAAAGTCGATTCCGAACCCATCAACGGATTGGCCAGGTCGGCATAGCTTCCGGCTTCGGCTGCCAGTATCGGCGACACAGCGAAAGCCGCTGCTATTGTCATGCTGAAGATTCTCTTCATGATAATCAGATTATATTTGCGTTTTATTATTTCTTTCAGTAGTTGTATCTCGTAAAATCAAGGGCGTCGGCTTCGCTTCACATCTCGTGTTAAAAAACCGACGCCCTATTAATTTTAACGCTGAAATGGGCCGATTATTATTTAGCCACGCCCCATTCGGTGGGTTTGTCGGTCATCTCTATCACCAGCTCTCCGCCGTCCTTGATGTCATCGTGGGTGAAGAAGGGTGTGGTGAGCTGACGTCCGTTGATCTGAGCCGATTTGATGTATTTGTTGGCTTTGGAGAAGTTCTTCACATTGACCGTGAACTGGCGGCCGTTGGTGAGGTTGACGGTAAGGCTCTCGAACATCGGACGACCGATAGAGTAGGTGGGATTGCCGGGAGCAACCTGATAGAAGCCCATGGCGTTCATTATGAGCCACGCCGACATCTGTCCGCAGTCCTCGTTGCCCGAGAGGCCGTCGTAATCCACGTGATACTGCTCCTCGTAGATGCGGTCTACCAGCTCCTGAGTCTTCCAGGGCTGACCTGCATAGTTGTAGAGGTGGGTAATGTGGTGCGAGGGCTCGTTGCCGTGGGCATACTGGCCGATGAGGCCCGAGATATCGGCCGACACCATGTTGCCCTTAAGCTCGGAGGAGGCGGAGAAGAGGCTGTCGAGCTTGGCAGTAAAGGCCTCTTTGCCGCCCATCATCTCTATCATGCCGGGCACATCCTGCGGCACGAACCATGTCCACTGCCAGGCGGTGCCTTCGCAGTAGTCGTCGTTGCGGTGGTTCGACGAGGAGGGATCGAAGGGCACGCGCCAGCTGCCGTCGCTCATCACTCCGCGCATGAAGCGTGTGGAGGGATCGAAATATTTATGGTAAGCCTGGGCGAAGTCGGCATATTTGCGGGCGGTGGCGGTGTCGCCGGCAGCGGTGGCAAGAGTGCTGATGCACCAGTCGTCGTAAGCATACTCAAGAGCTTTAGCTACCGACTCGTTGTCCTTGTCGGAGGGCACATAGCCGATGGTGTTCTTGTAATATTTGGCCTGAGGCATCAGGTGGGGAAGCACCTGGGCCGGGCAATGAATAGCGGTGGTGTCATACTCGGCGGCGCGAACCGAAGCTTTCAGGGCATCGTTGACATCGAAGGTATTCTGACCCTTGGCAACAGCATCGGCGAAGAGCGAAGCGGCGTGGTAGCCGATCATGGTGCCGGTGTAGTTGCCGGCAAGCTCCCACATGGGAAGCACTCCACCCTCCTGCGCTTTGAGCAGCAGAGACCGGAGGAAAGCGTCGTTGAGTTCGGGGTCGATGATGGTCATCAGGGGATGCAGCGCACGGAAAGTGTCCCACAGCGAGAATACGGTGTAGACCGGAGCGTTGGGATCGCCCTGATGTATCTGGCGGTCCATGCCGAGATAGCGGCCGTCGACATCGGTGAAGAGGTTGGGGGCGATGGCGGTGTGGTACATGGCGGTGTAGAATTTCACCAGATCGTCATGGTTGGCGGTCATCGGCACCTCGATC
Organism: uncultured Muribaculaceae bacterium; assembly: GCA_905207535.1. Classification (GTDB taxonomy): domain Bacteria; phylum Bacteroidota; class Bacteroidia; order Bacteroidales; family Muribaculaceae; genus UBA7173. The sequence goes on from CAJLLX010000004.1 coordinate 42,652, forward strand.
TTGCCGAGGTAGGCGTTCCACTTCTCGCGGGCTGCGCGGCGGGTCTGGTCGAAGGCGAAATCGGGCATCTCAGCCTCCACATTCTTGCGGGCGCCGTCGTAGTCCACGGCCGATACACCCACCTTCACCAGCACCTGCTCGCCTTTCTTCATCGGGGCGAAGCTCAGCAGAGCCTTGCAGCGGGCGTAGGGGTTGCCGTTCTGGTCGATGATGGTGTCGGTGACGATGCTGCTCTCGAAGGGCTTGGAGAACTTGGCGTAGAAGTAGATCTGCTGGTCGAAGGCCCAGTGTTTCGACATCTTCCAACCGCGGATTTCGGTGTCGCTCAGCACTTCGAGCGCCATCTCGAGATTGGTCTGATGCTGTATGGAGTAGTCCATGTCGATGATCATGCCGGCGCTGTCGGTGGCGGGATAGGTGAAGCGGTGGAGAGCCACACGCTCGGTGGCGGTCATCTCGGCCAGGATGTCGTAGCGGTCGAGCTTCACGCTGTAATATCCCGGCTCGGCCACCTCATTTTCGTGCGAGAAACCGGAGGCATAGGGCAGATTCTGCTTGCTGTTGTCCTGCGGGTCTATCACCTGATCTCCCACGGTGGGCATGATGAGCACATCGCCGTAGTCGGCGCAGCCGGTGCCGCTGAGATGGGTGTGCGAGAAGCCGTTGATCAGCGTGTCGGCCACATAGTAGCCCGACGAACCGTCCCAGCCGTCGATGCGGGTGTCGGGCGAGGGTTGTATCATGCCGTGAGGCACCACCGACCCGGGGAAGGTGTGGCCGTGGCCACCGGTGCCTATCATAGGATTCACTAACGAAGAGTAGTCGACGGCGGCCTGAGCCTCCATGCAGGAGTCGAGCGTCACCGCCGTGAGCGATGTGGCCATCACTGCGGCCACAATGAGCATAGTTTTTTTCATCGGTACGGATTTGCGATATTTTAGTTTATTTCTTGGATTCATTTGTGGGTATCGGTCATCTCCAGCTCGAGTACGCCTCCTTCGAGCAGCTGTGAGTGGGTGAAGGTGTTCCCCTCGAGGGGCTTGCCGTTGAGAGTGGCGCTCTTTATGTAGAGGGCGCTGTCGCTAAGCCCCTTGGCGCGGATGGTGAAGCTCTTGCCGCCGGGGAGCGCTATCACGCTCTCGGCGAAAAGCGGAGTGCCGAGATAGTAGACGCCGCTGACAGGATCCACGGGGTAGAAGCCCATGGCGGAGAATACATACCAGGGCCGGCATCAGCGCGAACTTCACCGAAATGCGATATTTATTGCTTTCAGCGCCGGTGTGCTCTGTGACGTTACACATTTTCATGGATAATTATAGAAAATATATTATAAGTCAAAAAAATTCAGAATTTAAACCTGTTGGTTGAATTAATTTCTTAAAATATTTATAATGAAAAAGTTGCGCAT